>CAIQJL010000028.1 GCA_903872185.1 uncultured Bacteroidota bacterium
AAACTTGCGGATACTGCAAGTAACGACATTAAAAAAGGTAGTAGAGTTTCGCTCACTGGTAAACTTACAAATCGCAGTTACACCGATAAAGAGGGTATCAAACGCTCGATAACTGAAATAATTGCAATTAGTTATGAGATTGTTGCAGCAGAGACAGTAAAAGCTGAATAAATTTAAATGCCCAGAGTCCCTTTCAGGAGACTCTTTGGAACTAGAGTTGGAAATAACTCCAACAAGGGCGAGAAGCGTCTTTTCTAAAAGCCTTTCCGGGAAATCTGGAAAGGCCTTTTTTATTAATTTCCCTCAGAGTCTCTTCTGGCAGAATGCTAAAACAAATATGAATATTTTTAAAGGACTCTGAGAAGAAATTATGGTTTATAAATTCCCAAAGTCCCTTTCAGGAGACTCTTTGGGACTGGAGTTGGAGAGAACTCCAACAAAGGCGAGAAGTTAAAATCTGGAAAGGCTTTTTTATTTAACTTACATTCGAAAATTTATTTAATTCATGACTACTCAAAACATTCTTAATAAATACAATAACTCCGAATTAATTTCATTAAAAGAAGGTGTTGATCTTTATAATAATATGCCACTTGCCGATTTACTTTATGTTGCAAATGAAATAAGGCAAAAACTTCATCCGAATAATATTGTTACTTGGCAAATTGATAGAAACGTAAATATTTCAAATGTTTGTTTTGTACAATGTACCTTTTGTAATTTTTGCAGAAAAGCTGGCAGTGAGGATTCATATACTACAACAATTGAAGATTACAGAAAAAAAATTAAAGAATTATTTGAGCTAGGTGGAGATCAATTACTACTTCAAGGTGGAATGAACCCAAAATTAGGATTGACTTTTTATGTTGATTTATTTAAAACATTAAAACAAGAATTTCCAAAGCTTAAACTTCATGCACTTGGTCCGCCAGAAGTGGCATATTTGGCAAAAAAGGAAAATAAAAGCTTTGCAGAAATTCTTGAAATACTTGTACATTCTGGACTTGATAGTTTACCCGGAGCTGGTGCAGAAATTTTAAGTAATCGAGTTCGTGGTGAACTTTCCAAAGGAAAATGTTCGGTTGAAGAATGGTTAGATGTTATGCGTATTGCACATAAAATGGGGCTTTATACTTCTGCAACTATGATGTTTGGTCACATTGAAACTATTGAAGAGCGCATTCGGCATTTAATTTACATTCGCGATGTTCAAGGCGAAAAACTAAAAAATGTTCCGGGATTTAATGCATTTATTCCTTGGCCGGTTCAGCTTTTTGAAACAAAACTCGGAAACGAAAAACAAATTTCCCCTATTTCAAATACCGAATATTTAAGAATGTTAGCAATTAGCAGAATAATGTTGCCCAATGTTCCGAATATTCAGGCATCGTGGTTAACAGTAGGTAAAAACACTGCCCAATTAGCATTACATGGTGGCGCTAACGACCTGGGTTCTATAATGATTGAAGAAAATGTGGTTTCTGCTGCTGGTGCAAATTATTCTTTAAATGCAACTGGAATGAAAAAATTAATTGAAAGTGCTGGTTTTATTCCAAAACAAAGAAATCAGAGGTACGAGTTTGTATAAAGCTATTTGA
>CAIQJL010000029.1 GCA_903872185.1 uncultured Bacteroidota bacterium
ATCATAAATTATTTTACGTGTATTATCGAAAAATCAATTATTTTAAAACTAAAGCAAAAACCGATTAATTTTAAAAAATTCAATAATTTTTATTTTGATGAATTTAAATGTATTATTGATTTTTATGAAGAAAACAGCGAGTATCGTGACAATGTTTTTAAAAATGCCGATTTGGTTTGCGAACATAAATTATCATTTTTCAAGTTTAAGAACCAATATTTTGGCGAAAAAATTGACTGGCATAAGGATTATCTAAACGAAAAAGCCTTTCCATTATTATTTTATGGGGATTTGGATTTTAAACATAACACGGACAAAAACATAAAATATACATGGGAACTAAATCGTTTTCAGCATTTATTTCCATTATCACAAGCTTTTGTCCTTAGCAATGACAATAAATATGCAGATGAAATTTTGTTCCAAATTAATGATTGGATAGATCAAAACCCTTTATTAATTGGGATAAACTGGACATCCCCCATTGAAATTTCTTTACGCTTAATTTCTTTGCTTTTGTCACTTTATATTCTTGAAAAAAACAATTACCAATATAGTGAAAAACTTAAAGAAAAAATAAGTACAAGTATTTTTCAACAAACAGAATATATTTATCGTCATTTATCTCTGTTTTCGTCTGCAAATGGTCATCTGATTGCAGAAGCAATCGGTTTAGTTTTTGTAGGAACTGTTTTGGATTATGGGGCATATTCATTAAAATGGAAAAGAAAAGGGTTAAAAATTTTATTAAAAGAAATTAACGAGCAATTTTATGACGATGGATTAAATAAAGAACAAGCATTCGGATATCATTGTCTTGCTTTAAACATGTTACTTATTACTTTAATTATTTTAGAAAAAAACAATTTGAATATAAGTAAGGAGTATTGGAATAAAATTGAGAAAATGATTGAGTGTATTTATGATTTTTCCGATAATAATTTAAATTTACCAAACTACGGAGATAGCGATGATAGTTACATTTTAAAATTAGATAACTACTTTGATAACGAATCACCTACGAAACAAAACGCAAGATTTTTGCTAAACGCAGCAGCTATAATATTTAATAGAAATGACTTTAAATCAATAATTAATAAAGTTGATGAAATTTCGCTTTGGATATTTGGTAAAGAAGAAATAGAACAATACAATAAATTACAAATAGGCAATATAAAGAAAATTTCCCGCTATTTTAATCAAAGTGGATATATGATTTTTAAAGATGAGGATGTAAATGCATATATGGATGTGGGACAACATGGATATTTATCTATTGCGGCACATGCCCATGCGGATGCTTTATCTTTTTGTTTAAATTATAAAAATAAACAGTTTTTGGTTGATTCAGGGACTTATGCTTATAAAAGAGGTAATACGAGAGATTTTTTCAGAAGCACTTCTGCCCACAACACTATATTAGTTGATAATCTGAATCAATCCGAATCTGGCGGTCCATTTATATGGAATATGAAAGCACAAACAACTACAGAAAAAGTTTTAATAAATAAAAGTATTGATTATATAAAAGCCTTTCACAACGGCTACATTAAGCAAGGAACAAAAGTCAAGCATACAAGAGAAATCCTTTTTCAGAAAAATAGTTTTTTTATTATTTTGGACAAAATAAAGTCCTATGATAAAAAAGAACACGAATATAACCTCAATTGGCATGTGCATAATACCTGTGAGATTATAAATAATATAAATGAATTTATTATCATTCAGGAAAAAGATAGTTTGTTTATGAATATTTTGAGCAATAAAAAAATCAATACAAATATAACAGAAAGTATTTTTTCCGTCAATTTTGGAGCTTATACTAAAAATAGTACCATAAGCTCATCAATAAAAACCCTTGGAGGTATTCTATTTATAACAATTATTTCATTCGATGAAGATTATTCGGCAACTTATTCAAAGGATATTTTAAAAATTATTTTTAAAGGGCAAACATTTACTTATAACACAACAAAAAGGCATCTTTATGAAAAATAAATTAAAAATATTAATGATTGGACCTTCTCCTACGGCTTTAGGCGGGATTTCTTCAGTAATCAATACCTATGAACAAAATAATCTATTTACCGGTGAAATTGAATATTTATCATCATATAAAAATTCGAATTTATTTTTTATGTTGTTTTATTTTAATATTTTTCTTATTCAACTTTTATTTAAGTTGATTTTTAATCGGGATATTAAAATAATTCATATTCAGGCCTCCCAAAATGGCAGTTTTTGTAGAAAAACTATAGTTTTTTATATTTCTAAACTTTTCGCTAAAAAAGTAATACTTCATATCCACAGTGATTCTTTTGATAGTTTTTATTCTAATTCAAATTATGTAATAAAAAAAATAATTATAAGCGTTCTCAAAGGCTCCGATTTAATACTGGCTTTATCGGAAATCTGGCAGGATAAAATAAATAAAATTGCCCCAAATACAAATATTATAGTCCTGCATAATCCTGTGAATATTAAAGAGTGCAATCATAAAAATTCAGAAAAATGTAATATTTTATTTATGGGGCGCTTAGGCAAAAGAAAAGGCATATATGACATTATCAAGGCGACGAAATACATTAAGAGCCCAAATATTGTAATTAATATTTACGGCGACGGAGATATTACA
>CAIQJL010000030.1 GCA_903872185.1 uncultured Bacteroidota bacterium
AAAAAAATTTGTATTGGATATGCTCAAAGATTTGAACCTTACGTTCATCAGCGTATCGAGAATAGATATTTGTGTTGATTTTTTGAAGTTTGACAACGGAATGAAAGGGAACGAATTAATCAAAAAATTTGTTTCTGAAAAATTTATAAAATCGGGAAAACAAACAAGCTGGACACTTCATGCAGATAGTGGCGTAAGAGATGAAGGACAGACGCGCAATTTTTTGAACTATCACTATTTGAGGTTTGGGAAAAAAGGTGGTGAATGTAACTACTACCTATATAACAAGAGTAAGGAACTAGCCGACATAAAAACAAAGCCCTACATTATTGAACATTGGCAGAGTTGTGGCTATGAGGAAAATCAGGGAGATGTTTGGAGGATGGAATTTTCGTTGAAAAGCGGAAACAATGGAGTGGTGCATGATGGAGGAGTAGGAGAAGTATTGGACTTAAAAAACTTATCAATACTGGAGCCATTGAATTACACAGCCTGGTTTATCAATTACTTCGATAGACATTTTAAATTCTACAAAAACGATGGAAAAAAACGAAAGGACAGAAACAGAGAAATAATACTCTTTAAAAACCTAAAACCTAGCACCATAAAAATAAAACTAAGCAGTAAAAAAGACAGCGGCCGCAGCCAGCGCACATTTGCCAAACAGCTAAACGAACTAAACAAAGAACTAAGAAACGATGTTCCTAGTCTTGGGATGATGGCAGACGATTTATTGAGATTTTACATTTCTCAATATTCTTTGGAAAGCTACGCCAGTAAAAGATTGGGAATAAAAGACACAAACTATCAAAATCCAATTTGGGAAAAATATTATGAGGTGAAATGTATGGAAAAACAAGAACGAAGAAACAACGATTTGTTAGAACTAATTTTTGGTAACACACTTTTTGGCGAAAACAACGCGCCAGCGCTTACACCTGACGAGCGAAAGAGTTGGGGAATTAATTTAGGAACTGAAATGACTTTTTAAAACAAAATAAAAATGAAACAGCAATTAATCACCAATCTAAAGGCTGTCAGTACGGAAAAATTAGTTAGAGTTTTCAATTTTAGCGGTGGCAAAACTTCCGCTTATATGACTGTCAAATATTGGCAGCCAAATGACTTAGTAATATTTTGTGATACTGGAAGAGAACACCCAAAAACTTACAAGTTTATAAATGATTTTGAAGCATTTGAAAATATACATGTAATTAGGTTAAAGTATTATGATGCTGAAAACCCATTTAGTGCATTGCTCCACAAAAAGAAACACAAATGTTTACCAAATAGAGTAAAGAGATTTTGCACAGATGAACTTAAAATAAAGGTTTGTAAACGATATTTAAGAAGTATTGGCATTAGAAGGTTTGAAAACTTTATTGGCTTTAGAAGCGATGAACTGATAAGAATTAAAAGAAGGGTGCAAAAATTTAAAAATGTGATTGATAAATTTCCATTGTATGAAAATGGAATAGATAAGCCAACGATAAATGATTACTGGAAGCATAAACCATATAATTTAGAAATACCATCCATTTTGGGCAATTGTACACTTTGTTTTATGAAAGGGAAAAACGCTTTGATATCAATTTTAAGCCTTTATCCAGAGTTAGCAGATGAATGGATTGCAGATGAAAAAGAAGCCCAAAAATGGGGAAAGTTTGGTGGTCATACTTACTTTCCAGATGTAACCATTGAGCAACTTAGAAACATAGCACAAAACAACCTTTTTAAAGATGTTGATTTGTCACAATTAACACTAGCTTTCAATTGTGCCTGTACAACGTAAAAAGATTATTGGCGCAGTTTTATAAAAAATGCGCCAATAATCTTGTTATATGATGTTTTTATTCACAAATTAAAATTGAAAAAATGAAAATAAAAGATTTAAATGAAAAGCAGATAAAGCAATTGTATTGTGCTGCTATGGGATGGCATAGTCAAATAAATGAACGTGAAGGCGATGTTTCAAAGTTTGATGAATTTTACGACCAAATAAAATATGAATGGGATGAAGAACGCTGGACAATTACTGGCGAAATGGCTCAGATTGAAATTACAGAAGACTTGCATTTTAGATGCGGAATGAAATACAATCACTATGGGATAGGCGGAACTGCTTTTAATTTAAAGTCTGTTTTTGAATGCTTAAAATCATTCGGAGTGCTGTCTTAAAATATCGCATAACGGTTGGGTATATATTTAGTGCCGACTTTGAAAGATAAACTTAATAAACAAATAAAATTATGAACGAAGAACAGAACTTGAATAAACCACAAAACTCGGCATTGAATATATACCTTGTTATAAGCCGTTATTTAAAA
>CAIQJL010000031.1 GCA_903872185.1 uncultured Bacteroidota bacterium
ATACCCATAAGGATTATTCTTTTTTGCTCTTAAAAACAAATGAATGTTATTCACGCGATCATCATGATTAATTAATGATTTAATAGCATCACTAGCAAAATCTAATCTTGGCTGGGACTGCCAGCTCAATACGCCATCTTCTGTAATTGATTCATCAAAAATATGATCCCCTTGCTGATTACCAAGAGTTACTAAAAATACCCAATCACCTTGTCTGTCCGGAATCTTGATCATTCCATGCAGACCCCATGTCCCCGCTTGCGGCGTAAAAACAGTTTCAGGAGAAAAAATAGAATGAATTTCTTCTCTTGTGTATTCTTCCCATAACTTAAGGTTATTAATTATATAATGAATCAAAAAAACCATCATAAGAAAAAGATTTTTAAAGAAGAATACCTAGAATTTTTGAAAGTATTTGATGTTGATTATAATGAAAAATATCTGTTTGACTGGATTGAATAGTCTTCGACCCCTCTTGGGTCGCAAGTTTGTAGCAATTTTATTGCTACAAACGTTGGACTCCTTTGGAGTCCAAAAATAAAAGTATATTAAATGAAATAATATAACAGAATAACAAACACAATTATATAAATGATTGTAAATTCATAATTTAAAATATTTACAAATATTTTTTTTGGTTTTAAAAATAGATAGACAATGAATGGAATTGAATAGATTGAATTGTCTTCGACCCCTTCGGGGTCGGATACTTGTAGAAATATATTTCTACAAACGTTTGACTCCAGAGGAGTCTATCAAAAATACGGAACCAGAGGAGGATAAAAGATTTTAAGTTTTACTGATATAGTATTTGTTAAGAAAAATAAAGTTGTTGTATTTGTTGGATATTCCTAAAATAAACCATTATACAATATCTACTTATTTTGATTAATTTTGTAAAGTTTAATTTTAGATTATAAAATATTAAATTGCACGAATTAGTGCCTTTAAATTATAAATAAATGAAAAATTTTGACTTTGATCTTAATTTAAATATTGGAAATCAGCCACAAAAAAAAGCAATTTGTGTATTTTGTTCTTCTAGTGAAATTCTAGATAATTCGTATTTTGAAGTTGCTAGACAAATGGGTAAATTAATTGCTGAAAATGGTTTTAATCTTGTTCATGGTGGTGGTATGATTGGTTTAATGGGAGCAATTTCTGAATCGTCTCAGAAATATGGAAGTAAAGTAACAGGTGTGTTACCTGAGAGATTAAACTTAGAAGGAATTGCTTCTGAAACAGATGATGAGATTATTATTACAAAAGATATGGCTGATAGGAAAACCGAAATGCGTAAACGATCTGAAGCATTTATCGCTTTACCTGGGGGTTTTGGAACTCTAGAAGAAATTTCTGAAGTAATAACATTAAAACAATTGAAATATCATACTAAACCAGTTGTTATTTTAAATACTAATGATTTTTATAGTCCATTAATTCAAATGTTTGAAAAATTTTATGAGCATTCGTTTGCGAAAACTGAATATAGAAATTTGTACTTTGTTGCAAATACTCCCGAAGCAGCAATTAAATATATTTTAGATTATAAATACGAAGAGGTAAAAGATAAGTGGTTTTTTAAGAATTTATAAAAATTTAAATTCTAATTCCTGCAACTGTAATATCGTCTACTTGCTCGGAATTTCCAATCCAATCTTTAAAAGTATTTTCTAATATTTCCTTTTGAATATGCATTGGTTTATTAAAGTTCAATAACAATATATCTTTGAATTGTTTATACATAAACTTTTTTCCTTTTGGACCACCAAATTGATCAGCAAAACCATCACTAAATAAATAAAGACAATCTCCTTTTTCAAGGATTAAATTTTGGTTAGAAAATGGTTCCATTCTTTCGTGAATAGCAACTGGCATTTTGTCTCCCTTAAGTTCAGAAAGTTGAAAATCTAAAGTTGAAAGTTTTTCACTTTCTGCTTTCAACTTTTCACTTTTAACTATGTAAAGAGGATTATTAGCACCAGCAAATTGTATTTCTAAAGTATTGGTATTAATTGTTACAATAGCCATATCCATACCGTCTTTTTGTTCACCGCTTACACCTTGTTGTTGTAATGACAGAATGATATCTTCACGAAGTTTATTTAGGATTGATGCAGCATCAGTATTTTTTTCTTTGTTTACAATTTCATTTAAAAATGAAATTCCAAGCATACTCATAAAAGCTCCAGGAACACCATGGCCTGTGCAATCAGCAACGCAAAAAATTATTTTATTATCAATTTTTGATGTCCAGTAAAAATCACCTGAAACAATATTTCTTGGAAGAAAAATCGAGAAATATTCAAATCCTGATTTTGATAAAACATCAAGTGTTGGTATCATTGCTGCTTGAATGCGTTTTGCATAATGAATACTAGATGTTTGCTCGAAATGAATTAACTCAATTTGATTTTTTTGTATTGTTACCGTATCTCGTTGTGCAGTAATTTCATCACGCTGGGCTTCTATTTCTTCTTTTTGTTGATTAAGCTCATCATTTTTTTCCTCTATTTCATTTTTTTGTTGGGCAAGCAAAATATTCGCTTTCTTTTTATTTCTGTAGCTTCTGTAAATAACAAATGACAGTATTATCATTAGGCCAAAACCAAAGAAATAAAAATTACGATAGAGTTTTTGTCTTTGAAGCTCAGTATTTGAAGCTAATTCTCTTTTTGTGTTTTCAAATTCTATTTTTTCTTGTCTTTTTTCATATTCATAATCACTTTCTAGTCTGATCATTTTTTGTTTAATTTCATTTGAGTTCAGACTATCTTCTAAAATTTTATATAATTCATTATATTCATATGCTTTTTTATAATCAGAGCTGTTGTAATAAACTTTACTTAAACCAAAATATGTAGAAAGAATCAAATCATTTGCACCAATTTCTTTACCTAGCTTTTCAGACTTTTTAAAATATAAAAGAGCATTTTTGAAGTCATTAATTTGTAAATATAATTCACCAAAACAAACTAGATTATTTAATACTCCATTTTTATCGCCAACTGCTGATTGAATTTTAAGTGCATTTTTATAACAATCTAAAGCCAAATTATATTTTTTCTGAGCTTTGTAAACTAGTCCCATATTGCTTAATGCCTGTGCTATGCCTACAGTATTTCCAACCTCCTCTTTTAGTTTTTTACTTTTCTCGAAATAACTAAAAGCAGTGTCATATTTATTTAAATGCAAATAAGAAACTCCAATATTATTATATGCATCTGCAAGATTTAGTATATTGTTCTGAGATTTATAAATTCCTACAGTTTGAAAATAATATTCAAGTGCTTTGCTATTTTTATTTTGATTTTCATATATCATTCCTATATTATTCAGGAAATTAACAAGTCTTTCAGGAGTTCCGCTTTTTTCTTGAATTTTTAATCCTTTAAAAGTGTAATCAAGAGCTTTATCAAATATGCCTAAATAGTAATAAACAATCCCAATATTTAAATAAGAACTAGCAATACTTTCGCTGTCTTTTAACATTATAGCATAATTTAAACTTTTAAACTGAAAGTCTAATGATTTTTGATAATTACCCATATAATCATATACTATAGCAATATTGTTTAAAGCTGATGAGATGTTATTTGTATCACCTAATTGTTGAGCAATATCTAAACACCTCATATGGTTATCCAATGCAGAATCATATTGACCTAGTATTTCATATATAATTCCTTTAGTGCTATAGCAGGTAGCAATGCCTCTTTTAAAGCTAATTTTTTGTGATAATTTTAAAGCCTTGTCAATCCAAAATGTTGCACTATCTAAATTTGTGTTAGTATATTCATTTGCTATATTGCTCATTGCAATAATTTTATCTCTGTTGTCTTTGCTATTTGCTAATTCTTTTTTTAAGCTATCTAGATTGTTTGCATATACTCCATTATTAACGAAATAAATAATAGTAATTATTATAAAAAATAATTGTTTAATATTTTGTTTGTTTAAAATCATTTGACTTATTTTCTTAGCTCGAAATTCTTCCCAAGATATAATTTTCTTACCTGTTCGTCATCGCTAAGTTCTTCAGCAGTTCCTGATTTAAATATTTTACCTTCAATAAGCAAATATGCTCTATCTGTAATTGTAAGTGTTTCGTGCACGTTGTGATCGGTAATTAAAATACCAATATTTTTCTCTTTTAATTTTGAAACAATTTCCTGAATGTCTTCTACTGCAATTGGGTCCACACCAGCAAATGGTTCATCTAAAAGTATAAATTTAGGATTTAATGCAAGTGCACGTGCAATCTCAGTTCGTCTACGCTCGCCTCCTGAAAGTTGAATGCCTAAACTTTTTCTAATTCTGTTTAAACCAAATTCTTCAAGTAGGGTTTCTAATTTTTCTTTTTGGTCGATTTTGGAAAGTTTTGATAGTTCGAGAATGGAGCGAATATTATCTTCAACTGTCATTTGTCTGAAAACAGATGCTTCTTGAGCTAAATAACCGATTCCCATTTGAGCTCTGCGGTATACTGGTTCTCTGGTAATCTCAACGTCATCTAAAAATATCTTCCCGTCGTTTGGTTTTATTAAACCAACAATCATATAAAAAGAAGTGGTTTTGCCTGCACCATTCGGACCAAGTAATCCAACTATTTCACCTTGATTTACTTCAATAGATGCTTCTTTTACAACTACCCTTGAACCGTATTTTTTTACTAATTTCTCAGTATATAATTTCATTTTATGATTTTCCATGCATGTTGTTTTTATACTATCCCTTCGTGTAATATATCGTGAATGTGTAAAATGCCTTTGTATTTATTGTCTTTTGAAACAACTAATTGTGTTATTTTATTTTTTTCCATTATATAAAATGCGTTAATTGCCATTTCATCTGGTGAAACAATTTTAGGGGAAGCAGACATTATATCTTTAGCAGTTATAGTATTTATGTCAAATTGTTTTTCGAGCATTCGTCTTAAGTCACCATCAGTAATTATTCCAAGAACTTTTTCATTTTCGTCAACAACAACTGCAGCTCCTAATCGTTTTGATGAAATTTCAAAAATTACAGTTTTTAAGCTATCTTCTGGTTTTACCTTTGGTGGATTATCGCTTTTAGTTAAATCTTTTACACGCATGTAAAGTTTTTTTCCTAGCGTTCCTCCTGGATGATATCTTGCAAAATCCTCTTTAGTGAAACCGTGTTTGTGTAAAAGGCATACTGCTAAGGCATCGCATAAGACTAATTGAGCTGTTGTACTAGAAGTTGGAGCAAGGTTATTTGGGCATGCTTCTTCATCAACAGTTGCTTTTAAAATGAAATCTGCATTTTTTGCTAAAAATGAATTTATATTTGAAACTATAGCCACTACTTTATTTCCTTGGTTTTTAATAATAGGAATTAAAACTTTAATTTCAGGAGTATCGCCACTTTTTGAGATGCAAATAACTACATCATCACTTAAAACTATGCCTAAATCGCCGTGAATAGCGTCAGCTGCATGCATAAAAACTGCAGGTGTGCCAGTACTGTTTAAGGTTGCTACTAATTTTTGAGCAATAATTGCACTTTTTCCTATTCCGGTAGCAATAACTCTACCTTTTCCTGAAAAAATGAGATCAACTACTTTCTCAAAATTATTATCGATTAATAATGCAATTTTCTTTATTGCTTCCGCTTCAGCAATAACAGTCTTTATAGCAAGTGCTTTTATGTCTTTGTTAGTTTCCAATTTTTGTAAGTTTGTCAAAATTATGAAAAATTAATTTGTAGATGTGATAAAAAATGAATTAACTTTAGGTTGCAAAAATATTTAATTTGACACTAACAGCAAAATTATTCACAGAGAAGGGTAAATAAATGGACAAGACGAAGGAAAATTCACTACACCAACTACTAAAAAAACATTTCGGGTTCGATAATTTTAAAGGAAACCAAGAAGAAATTATAGATAACTTATTAGCAGGAAGAAATTCATTTGTATTATTGCCAACCGGCGGAGGAAAATCATTATGTTATCAACTTCCAGCAATTATAATGGAAGGTACTGCAATTATAATATCTCCACTTATTGCATTAATGAAAAATCAAGTTGATGCCATAAGGGCATTTAGTAATGAAGATGGAATAGCACATTTTCTAAATTCCTCTTTAAATAAAAGCGAAATTGCAAGAGTAAAAGCAGATGTTGTATCGGGTAAAACAAAAATGTTATATGTTGCGCCTGAGTCTTTAACTAAAGAAGAAAATGTTGAGTTTTTAAAGAAGATTAAAATATCTTTTTACGCAATAGATGAAGCACATTGTATTTCTGAATGGGGACACGATTTTCGACCAGAGTATCGTAGAATAAGACCTATTATTGATGAAATTGGTAAAGCTCCTGTAATTGCGCTTACTGCAACTGCGACACCTAAAGTTCAGCACGATATTTTAAAAACATTAGTTATTCAGGATGCAAATGTTTTTGTATTCTCGTTTAATAGAGCAAATCTATATTATGAGATTCGGCCAAAAATTGGGGCAACTAAGGAGATTATTAGGTTTATTAAAAATAATGAAGGGAAATCTGGAATTATTTATTGCTTAAGTCGAAAAAAAGTTGAAGAATTAGCAGAGCAATTAGTTGCTAACGGAATAAAAGCATTACCATATCATGCCGGATTAGATTCAAATACCCGAGTAAATAATCAAGATGCTTTTTTGATGGAAATGTGTGATGTGATTGTTGCTACAATTGCTTTTGGAATGGGTATCGATAAACCAGATGTGAGATTTGTTATACATTATGATATGCCTAAAAGTCTTGAAGGGTATTATCAGGAAACCGGACGTTCTGGTCGTGATGGAGGAGAGGGGCAGTGTATTGCTTTTTATAGTTATGATGATATTCAGAAGCTCGAAAAATTTATGCAAGGCAAACCGGTTTCAGAACAAGAAATTGGAAAACAATTGCTTTTTGAAACAGTTTCATATGCAGAATCTTCTGTTTGCCGTCGTAGATTACTTTTACATTATTTTGGTGAAGAATATCAGCGTGATAATTGCGAAAATTGTGATAATTGTTTAAATCCTAAAGTTCAGTTCGATGGCAGTGAGTTTATTGTTACAGCATTGCAATGTATTATTGAAGTACAGGAAAAGTTTAAAGCCGAACATATTTCTGATATACTATGCGGAAATGCAACATCTTCAATAAAAACTTATAATCATCATCATATTGAATCTTTTGGAACAGGAAGTGATGAAAATAAAAAATATTGGCTGGCAGTTTTAAGACAAGCATTGATAAAGAAATTTATCATAAAGGATATTGAAAATTATGGTTTGTTAAGTGTTAGTGCAGAGGGTAGAAAATATATGGAAGAACCATATGAGATTATGTTAATGCGCGACCATGAATACGAACAAGGTGAAGATGATGATATGCCTAAAGGACAAGTTGGCGATAATGCCTCTGATCCAATACTTTTTGCAATGCTTAAAGATTTAAGAAAACAAATTGCAAAAAAGGGTAATTTGCCACCATTTGTTATTTTTCAGGATCCATCTTTAGAGGAGATGGCAATTCAATATCCAATTAAAATGGATGAAATGAAAAATATTGTTGGAGTAGGCGCAGGAAAGGCACAACGATATGGACAACCTTTTATTGATTTAATTCTTACTTATGTAAATGAAAACGAAATTGAGCGACCACAGGATATGGTTGTGAAGTCTGTTATTAATAAAAGCAGTTTAAAAGTTTTTATAATTCAAAGTATTGACAGGAAAATTCCTTTAGATGATATTTGTAATGCAAAGGGAATTGAATTTGAAAGTTTATTAGACGAGTTGGAAGCAATTGTATATTCAGGAACTAAGGTAAATTTGTCTTACACTATTTCCCAATCCATAGATGATGAAAAACAATCTGAATTATATGATTATTTTCAGAATGCAGATACAGATACTTTAGAAGCAGCAATAAAAGAACTCGGTGAAGATGATTATTCAATGGAGGAAATAAGGTTAATGAGGTTGAAGTTTATATCTGAAATGGGAAATTAATAATTTGTATTGTTATATAGTTTGTAGATAATAAAATATGGCAAACGAAATACTTAAAATAGAAAATATTTCAAAACGCTATGGAAATATTGAAGCGTTAAATAATCTTTCGATTTCAATATATGCCGGTCAGGTTTTTGGAATTTTAGGCCCAAATGGAAGTGGAAAGACAACTACTCTTTCAATTGTTATGGAAATTATTCATTCTGATAATGGTAATTTTTCCTGGTTTGAAGATGTTCACGGTAATGATTTTAAAAAGCGTATAGGTTCTTTAATTGAAACACCTAAT
>CAIQJL010000032.1 GCA_903872185.1 uncultured Bacteroidota bacterium
GACATTTGTTAATGAAGACTTAGACGAACGAGCAATCTCTCTCAAGTGAACTTCTTTGAATGGATCGTTTAAAATTACAGTTACTTTTTCGCCTGGGTAAACTGATTTTATAAATTCTGATTCTACAGAAGACAACATTGGTTTGTATTGGAAACTAGGATAGGTGAGTGCCAAAGCAAATCCTACAAGCCCAATTTGTCCCATGCATTCAACTAAAATTAATCCGGGAGTTATAGGTTCGTTTATAAAATGTCCTTTATAAAAAAATTCGTCCTTAGTAAAAGTATATTCTCCAATAATTTCATTTTCATTACATGATATAATGTTATCTATAAATCTGAACGGTTTTGAATATGGAAGATTTTCTAAAATATATTTTTTAATATTTTCATTCATCTTATAAACCTATTATTTGTTCACCACCATCAACACGGATAATTTCACCGGTAATCCATGCTGCATTTTCTGAAAGCATGAATTCTGCAACTTTAGCAATATCATCTGGAGTTGTTAATCTGCCTGAAGGATTGCGTTCTTTTGCTTTTTTTACGAATTCAGCAACAGATGGAAATATTTTAATAGCAGGAGTTTCAATAACTCCAGGGTTTAATAAGTTAACTGTAATTCTTTTTGGAGCAAGTTCAATAGCTAAGTAGCGACAAGCAGCTTCTAATGTAGCTTTTGCCATACCAACAGCACCATATTGTTCAAGTACTTTTTGACTGCCTTCGCTTGTAAATCCCAAAATACGTCCGTTATCTGATAATAGATTGTTTTTAAGTAAAAGCTGTGCCCAGGTTACAAATGAGGAACCCATTGAGTTAATGGTTCTTAAGATTCCGTATTCGTCCGTTTTTCTTTCTGTTTCTAATGTGAAACTTCCAATATTTCCGTCAGCTATTGAATGAATAAGTGCATTTATTGAACTAAATTCTTGAGAATGTGATTTTATTTCTGCAATTATTTCTTCCTGTCCCTTTGTTTCGCATGCGTTATTGTTAATTGTTAAAAGGGTAGCTCCATAACTTTTTATTTCTTCAAAATGTGGTTCAATAGCAGGCATATTTCCGCGTCTGTCGCGATGAACAATTATAATATTCCAGTTATTTTTAGCCAGTATTTTTGCTGTTGCTAAACCAATTCCACTTGAAGCACCAAGAATAAGAGCTACTTTTTTCATTAATCAATATTTTTTTATCAAACCTACAAAAAATATATTTATCTTCAAACATTAAGAATTTGTGTTTATGAACCCTATGTTTCATACTTTATATTTAGAAGCAACACGCAATTGTAATTTTGCATGTCAAAGTTGTTCAAGTGGTTCGCAGCATAAAGACAAAATTGAAGCTGATTTGCCATTTGATGTAATTGTTAATAGAATTTTAATTCCAGCCAGAAATTTAGGAACCAAAAATATTGATTTTTCTGGAGGTGAATTTTTATTACGAAACGATGCATTCGAAATATTGGAAAAGGCTAATGAATTAGGCTTTTCAATAAGTCTTCTTTCAAACGGAAGCACACTTTCGGAAGGTAATTTATTAAGAATAAAAGAAATTTTAGGACAAAATGTGATAATCTCTTTAGGAATTAACTCTTTTGATGAAGAAAACATTGAATCGCGGGAAAGTTCACAGGAATATTTTTTTAAAATATTAAATAGACTAGAAAATCATCATTTTAGAGTTAATGTTTCAGTTACAATGGGTAGTTTTAATAAACTTACTTTTTGTAAAACTCTTGATAAAATAAATGAACTTCATTTGCCATTTAATCGTGTTCCTTTTTCTCCTAGAAACAGTGATAATTATGAATGGATGTTTGATAAAGATACAATGAGAGAGTATTTACATCCTGCACTTATAAAGTATTTTAAAGGTTATGTGAGTTATGTTCCATTATTTCTTTCAACTGAGAATTATAAAAAATATAGTCATCAAAAAGAGAATGTAAATCATGTGCCAACAAATCCTTCTGTAGGTTGTTGGGTAGGTTCTTTTTATGCAATAAATCCTAAAGGCGATGTTGCTCCTTGTCCTTTAGTTTCTGATCATGTTTCTGGTGGAAATATTTTAACGGAAGATTTATACGATATTTTATATAAGTCAGAATTGTTTTCCAAAATAGTTGATCGAAACAACTTAAAAGGGAAATGTGGAAAATGTAAATTTCGCTTTACATGCGGTGGGTGTAGAGTGTATTCATATTATAAAACAGGGGATATATTTGAGAGTGATCCTACATGTTTTATTGATGATTTGTCTGAAAAAGATTTAAAAAATCTTGAAGAAGAAACTTTAAAACAATATAAGAATTATTGTAGAATGGTACATTTTGGCTCAAGTAATAAATAATCCTACCAGAGAAAAATGAAGTCTTTTATTTCTTCAGTAATTTATAATTCAATATTTAGTAAAAAATATCTTTGTAAAGCGCCATTTCTTAGTATATATATAAATCCCGACGGAACTGTTACACCCTGTTGTTTTAACAAATTAGATGTTTTTGGAAATATTTATGAGATGCCTCTTATTTCAATTTTAAAAAGTAATATTAGGAAAGAATTACAGCATAAAATTAAAAATAATATTTTTCCAGTAGGTTGCAAAAGTTGTGAAACTCATGTAAAATGTGGAAATTGGATAAACTCAGGAATTACAAAATATAATTCATATAAAGTTAGAGAAAATAAACTTTCAGTAATTGAATTTGAACTTAGTCATAAATGCAATTTAAGATGCATTATGTGTAAGTTAAATGATGGAGCTAAAAATTATACACCAGTATATAATCTTGAAAAAGAATTTACCATTAATAAGCAAATTTCACCTATTTTGCACGATATTAAAATTATGTATTTTTATGGTGGCGAGCCATTTCAAATAGAAGAATATTTCGATATTTGGAATAACGCCATTGATTTAAAATTTAAGGGTATTTTATTTATTCAAACTAATGGGACTATTTTAAATAACAGAATACATGAAATGTTAACTAAAGCAAGTTTTCTTATAGGTTTATCGATTGATTCTTTTCGGAAAGAGACCTATGAGAAAATTCGTAAGGGTGCACATATAGATACTGTTTTGCAAAATATACCTTTTTTTAAAGAAATATCAAAAAGAAATGGGAAAAACCTAACTGTAGCTATTTGTCCAATGACAATTAATTGGAAAGATATTCCTGAAATAGTAAAATATTGTAATGAAAATAATTTAAATGTTTTTTTTAATTCAGTGATTTATCCAAAGTATTTATCAATCTATTTTTTGCCTTATGAGCAAATAGTTGAAATAATAGAATGTTATTCAAAATTCGTTTTTAGCTATTATTCTAAAACGCAGTTTATTAATAACAAAAGATGGAAATCATTAATAACTGAATTTAAAAAGATTAATAAAGAGAAAGAAAATAGGCTCATTCTTACCGACATAGAGGTAAGTGAATGGCAAGTGTTAATTTACGAACTAATTATATTTAAAATATTGAGTCTTAGCGATGATTATTACAAAAATATAAAGGAAGATATAGAATTTAAAATTAAAATACACAATGTTTTTAGCGAATTATTTAAATATAGAAATCCAGAAAAAATATTTAATAAAATAAAAATGTACGATTCATTTATTATTTCCGAAAAGTTATATAAAAGAAATTATGAAGAAATTATAAATGATTTTTGGGAATATACTATCTTTTAAAAACAATATACAGGATATTATTTGTTTATAATATTAGAGATCAGAATATGTTTCGTTATCCTGAACATCTTTATTTACAATACAATTTGCTGATATAATTGCATTTTTTCCTATTCTGATTTTAGGTAAAATAGTTGCCTGGGCACTTATATATGCATAATCATCAATTTCACAAGGCCCAATTATTGTTGCATTTGGACCAATATTTACAAATTTACCAAGTTTAACATTATGTCCAATTGTTGAGTTTATGTGAATTGCATTTCCTTTTCCAACTTTTATTCCATGAGACAAACCTGCTCCAGGTTGAATAATACAACCTTCAAATATTTCAAGGAATGGAAAAACAAAACTGGTCTTTGAAATAACATTAGCAGGGATACCACCCATATTTTCTATTTTAAGGCTTAGCTTTTCACGAATTCTGGGGTGTCCTATTGCGGAAATATAATCTGGTGAAACATTGGTTAGGTAATTTTTTAGTTCATGTTCTGATTTAATAATTTTGAACTTATTATATAATAAATCAGGAGCGTTTATATTTTCATCGTAAAATACAATTTCCTTAGAATAAGAATCAGTAATTAAAATTCCTAAAACTTCTTTGCCAAGACCTCCAGTTCCAATAATTAACATTTTGAATAATAGTCTTTAATTGTATCACAAATATATCTAATTTCTTCTTCTTTTAATTCTGGATAAATAGGTAGTGATAAAACTTTGTTTTTTATGGTGTGTATCTGTATTAATTCTGCTGTTTTGAAAGAATAATTTTTAAAAATTGAATGCTCGAAAAGAGCTTTATCATAATGAATCATGGTTTGTATTCCTTTGCTTTGCAAAAATGTTTTTAATTCATCGCGTTTTTCTGTTTGAATTACAAATTTGTGAAATACATGTTTGCAAGTTTCAGAAACTGTAGGTAAAACTAATTGTGAAATATTTTGTAATTCTTTAAAGTAAATATCAGCTATTTCATTTCTGTCTTTTATCCATTGTGATAGAATTTTTAATTCATAAATCAATATAGCTGCTTGCGAAGTTGCTATTCTACTGTTATAACCTAGAATTTCGAAATCGTTTGTCTCAGGGTTTTTTCCATGGTATCTTAGCTTTGTTAAAGTAGAAAAATATTCTTTATTATCAGTTAAAATAACTCCGCCATTTCCAAATGCTCCTATAATTTTTGTAGGATCAAAGCTTATGCAACTTATGTTACCCATGCTCCCCGCTTTTCGTGAATTTATTTCTGCACCTATAGATTGTGCCGTATCTTCAATTAAAATGAGAGAATGTTTTTTTGCAATATTTTCAAGTTTTTCAATATCTAATAATCCTCCAAAAAGGTGAACTCCAATAATTGCTTTAGTTTTAGTAGTTATTTCCTCTTCGATAGAATTAAGATCCATCATGAAATTGCTAGGATCAATATCTATAAAAACTGGAACTGCTCCAGCTCTTAATATAGGTGTTACAGAAGCAATAAATGAAAATGATGAAATTAAAATTTCGTCACCAGGCTTGATTCCTGCACTAATTAAAGCAAAAAAAAGAGCATCAGTGCAACTTCCAACACTAATAGCATATTTTCTATTGCAAACTGTTGCTATTTCTTTTTCAAAAAGATCTATTTCAGAACCCATTAATACTTTTCCGGATTCAAAAACTTTGTTAACACAATCCAGAATATTGGCTGAATGATTCTTATACATTCTGTCGATTCCAAAATATGGGATGTTAAATATATTTTGCATATTAGCTTAGCAGCTCTTTAGCTGGACAATTTTATTTTTGTGTTCTTTTACAAATTGTAGGTATTTCTCAATTCCTTTTTCAAGATTATATTGTGGGTTGAATCCTAGAATCTTTTTTGCTTTAGAAATATTTAATGCACCTCGATTAGGGCGATAAGGTTTAGTTTGGTTAGTTGTTATTTTAGTTCCCGGGATTAATTCCGAAATTATTTCGGCAAGTTCTTTAATGCTTCTACCTTCTCCACAAGATAAATTAAACGTTTGATTACAAGCTTCTGGAGAATGCATTGCTAATAAAGTTCCTTTAACAAGATCGTCAACATAAGTGAAATCAACTTTATGTAAACCACCATTATCAAGAGTTAAAGGTTCTTTGTTAAGAGCATTTAATAAGAATATTTCAGTTACTCTTTTATTACAATCGGTGGGTCCGTAAACAGCAGATGGACGAATAATAGTGTATGGAATTCCATATCTGTGATGATAAGTTTTAACCATTATTTCACCTCCAAGTTTCATAGCACCGTATATATCAACTGGATTGCATATCTGTTCTTCGGTAGCAGAAATAATATTATCATTTATATCGCGAGCAAAATGGCCATATACCATCGATGATGAAAAATATATTAATCTTTCTATTTCAAAACTTACATTTTTCAGAACATTTAACAGAGTAAATATAGTTCCAAATATATTTCGATGAGAATCATTTGGGTATAAGTCAGAAAGCAAAGCAACAGAAAGTGCTGCAAGATGAATAATATTTCCAGGTTGATATGTTTCAAGAGTTTTTTGTAGAATATCAGTATCGTTACAATTTGCAGTTATTAATATAAATCGATTGTTTTTTAATAATTCTTTTCTGTAATTCTGATAATATTTCCAGTTTTTTATATCTGTTGGAAACAGATTTTGCTGAAGGTCAAATACAATTACTTTGTTGTCGGGATTTGTTAAAAGGCTTTTACATAAATGAAAACCAATAAACCCCATTCCTCCTGTAATAAAGTATACATTACTATTTTTCATGAAAAGAAGTTAAGGTTTTAGTTGTGAATGAATTTATTAAAATATATTTAAATAA
>CAIQJL010000033.1 GCA_903872185.1 uncultured Bacteroidota bacterium
TCATTAGCACTTCAAAAACAAGGTGTAATGTTAAAACCATTTGTTATTGGAGTTGGATTAGACATAGAATTTAAAAAAACTTTTGAATGTGTTGGGCAATATTTCGATGCTGCAAACGAGACTCAATTCAAAGAGGTTTTGGGTATTGTTATATCACAAGCACTAAACAACACAAGCCTGCAAGTAAATCTTTTGGACAAGAGTGGGAACCCTACAGAAACTGATGTAAATATGACATTTTACGACAAACAAAATGGTAAAATGAAATATAATTTTATTCATACCCTAAACAATCGTGGCGTACCAGATACTTTAATTTTAGATCAACTTCCTACTTATCGTTTAGTTGCTCATACCATACCGCCAGTATTTATTGATAGCATAAAACTAACACCTGGAAAGCATACAATTGTTGCCGCTGACGCTCCTCAAGGTTATCTTATTGTAAAAGCTAACACCCAGCAATATAAAGAACTTGATTTTATTGTTCGTAAGAAAGGCGAGATGAATACTATTAATGTGCAAAATGTTAATGCTACTGAAAAATACTTAGTCGGAAATTATGATATTGAAGTTTTAACGCTTCCAAGATTATTGATAAACGATATTGATGTTGCTCAAAGCCATACAACAACTGTAAGAATTCCAGATCCCGGAATGATTACTTTTATGATGGAAGCTGTAGGATATGGAAGTGTTTATCTTGAAAAAAACAATAAACTTGAGTGGGTTGTTAATCTTGATAATGAAGCAATAAAACAAACTTACACATTACTTCCAGGCAATTATCAAGTCTCATGGAGAGCAAAAAACGTTAAACGTTCTATGTATTCAATAAATAAAACTTTTAAAATAGTTAGCGGCAGTTCAATTCCGCTTTATATCAAATAATAATATTATGCAGAAATATATTGCAAAAGAAAAAAAAGACACTCGTTCAGGCTTTGGTGAAGGAATTTTAGAGCTTGGCAGAAAAAATCCAAATGTGGTTACTTTATGTGCCGATTTAATTGGCTCATTAAAATTAGATGCTTTTATTGCTGAATTTCCTGATAGATTTATTCAATGCGGAATTGCCGAAGCGAATATGATTAGCGTTGCTGCCGGTTTAACAATTGGCAATAAAATACCCTTTGCAAGTTCTTTTGCAAATTTTGCTACAGGAAGGGTTTATGACCAAATTAGACAAAGTGTTGCTTATTCGAATAAAAACGTAAAAATTTGTGCGTCACATGCTGGATTAACACTAGGGGAAGATGGAGCAACACATCAGATTATGGAAGATATTGGTTTAATGAAAATGCTTCCAAACATGACTGTAATTAACCCTTGCGATTTTAACCAAACAAAAGCAGCAACAATTGCAATTGGCGAATTTGTTGGTCCGGTTTATTTGCGTTTTGGGCGACCATCAGTCCCAATTTTCACAAGTCCTAATCAGGTTTTTGAAATTGGAAAAGCAATTGTTTTTGAAGAAGGAAAAGATGTAACAATATTCGCAACAGGACACATGGTGTGGAAAGCACTAGAAGCAAAAGAAATTTTAGAAGAAAAAGGTATCTCGGCAGAAATAATAAATATACATACAATTAAACCATTAGACGAGAAAGCAGTTTTAAAATCTGTTTTAAAAACCCGTTGCGTTGTTACAGCCGAAGAACATTTCAGAAATGGCGGTTTAGGCGACAGCATTGCCCAGTACCTTGCCCTTAATTTACCTGTAAATCTTGAAATGGTAGCTGTAAACGACAAGTTTGGTGAAAGTGGAACTCCAGATCAATTAATGGATAAATTCGGTTTAAACACTTTAGCAATTGTTGATGCAGCTCAAAAGGTAATTGCAAGAAAAAACGCATAATCTATTTATACTAAATGGCAGAGCGTGACGATAACGATATTTTAAAAGATTTTGGAAATCCCGCTCTGAGCAATTCTGCTTTTAACGAACTTATTCAAAAATATAAAGTCAGACTTTATTGGCATGTACGTAAAATGGTAATTGACCATGATGACACTGACGATATTCTACAAAATGCTTTTATAAAAATATGGAAAGGACTTCCAAATTTTCAGGGCGATTCAAAACTTTTTACATGGCTTTATAGAATCGCCACAAACGAATGCCTTACATTTTTAAAGAATAAAAACAAAAGGTTCTTTGTTAAAATTGACGATGCTAGTAACGACTTTACAACCCAACTCGAATCAGATCCCTATTTTGACGGAGACAAGGCACAAATCAAACTTCAACAAGCAATACATCAACTCCCCGATAAACAAAAACTAGTTTTTAATATGAGGTATTTTGATGAAATGAGTTATGAAAATATGTCGGCAGCATTAGGCACTTCAGAAGGTGCACTAAAAGCTTCTTATCATTTTGCAGTAAAGAAAATAGAAGAATTTTTAAAAACAGATTAAACTTTTTTAACTAAAGATTGTCAAACCAACCATTATGACACAAAGCACAGAAAATAACGAGCTTTTCAGCAAAAAAAATCCTTTTAAAGTACCTGAAGGATATTTTGAAAACTTTGCAGAAAGCGTTATGCAAAAAATAGAAAACGAAACTCAGCTTACACCTAAAATTTCGATGTGGAAAACATGGGGAAGCAGAGTTGCAGTAGCTGCTTCAATTATCGCTGTGACAGCTTTTAGTTTTGGAATTTATCAATTCACAAAAAATCCAAAAACAATAAACACAAACATTGCAACAATTTCGGTAATTGCTGATACTACTGATGCAGAACTTTCATTTGTTGACGAAAACCATATAGTCGACGTTATTACCTCAAACACTACAGAATCTTCATATACAACTGAATCAAAAGTTGAGGGTGATGATATTATTGAATATTTAGTTGATGACGTTGACGTAAACCTAATTGCAGAAGCTTATTAAATTAAACCATTATGAAAAAAATATTAATAATTATTTCGGTTTTGGCATTTTTCTACAATAATACATCAGCTCAATGCGACGAACAATGCAAGAAAAAAGAACAAATTAAAGCCCAAAAAATAAGTTTTATAACCGAAAAGCTTAATTTAACTGTAGAAGAAGCTCAACAGTTCTGGCCAATTTATAACGAAAAAAATAAAAAGTCAGAAGATCTTGAAAAAGAAGAAAAATCTATAATGCAGAATTATAAGAAGAATAAAGAAACTCTTAGCAACAAAGACATTGAAGCACTCTCTGATAAATTAATTGATCTTGAAGTAGCTTCTTCAAAATTAGATGCCGATTATTATTTGAGATTTAAAAAGGTTCTTCCAATTACTAAAATAATGGAGCTAAGTCAAGCTGAAAGACAATTTAAACACGAGCTTTTAAAACAACTTAAAGGTTGTTCCCCGACCAAAGAATAAAGAATTGACTTTAGTTCTTTCTGTTATTTTATTACTTTTAAAGAAAAATTTCATGTTTATTAAAAGTATATTTCTTTTATTTTTTTCGTTAAACTCTATTTTATTATTTGCTCAAGATGAATACTTTACAAACAAGTCCATTCGTTATGATAATTTTGTTTACAAAGAAACCATTAAAACCCCTTTAACTTTCAGACAAGGTTTTGAATTATCATACCCATTTATTGAGCTAAACACAAATGATACAATTGCTATAACATTTGATGAACTTTCAGATAACATTGGAAATTTCTCATATACTTTAATTCATTGCAATAGCAATTGGCAACCATCACAACTTTCAGGAATAGAATACATTGATGGCTTTTCTGATAATCCTGTAACCGAATATAAGCAATCGTTTAATACATTATGTAATTTTATTCATTATAAAATTACTTTTCCAAATGAAAACGTAAAACTAAAGATTTCAGGAAACTACCTGCTAATGGTTTACGAAGATAGCAACAAAGAGAATCTTGTACTTACACGTCGTTTTTTTGTAATTGAAAGTAAAACTGAAATCGAAGCTTCTGTAAGACGAGCAACTCAAGTTGATTTAATGAAATCTCATCAGGAAGTTGATTTTACAA
>CAIQJL010000034.1 GCA_903872185.1 uncultured Bacteroidota bacterium
TAGGTTATAGCTTTTGTTAAAATTATATCAAAAAAAACTGTTGTAGAGAACTCCAACAGTGGCAGAATTATATCAAAAAAATAAGAGTTATACTATTAAACAAAAAGAGCCGGATAATCCGGCTCTTTTTATTCTATTTTTTAAATATCAGCTTTTTCACATACACATTTCTATCATCCTTAAGTCTTATAAAATAACTACCAGCCGATAAGGTTGAAGGCATATTTATTTGATAATTATGTAATCCTTTTTTACAATCTTCACCATTTAATATTTGTTTTACAGTTTCACCCAACTCATTAATTAATTCAAGACTTATTGAATTATCTTTTAAAAGTTCAAAATTAACAAATAAGTAGTCTGAAACAGGATTTGGATATACTTCAAAATACTTGAATCCAAACACATCAAAATGATCTGGAATTCCTGATAAAGTATCCCTAAAAATTCCACCACTTGATGTAGTATCTAAAATAAAATTATAGTTATCAAGTAGTGTATCGTTTGAACTTACTACAATATTCACAAAAGTTGTAAGCATTGGGAATCCAGGAATATCAACAACTAAATGATATCGATCACCTATTGGAATGTTTGTTAAAGTATAATCACCATCACTATTTGTATAAGCAGATTGAATTGGAACATCATTAGGTTCTTGTTCAATTAAAATTTCAGCACCAGGTACTGGTTCACCATATGCCTTATCTCCCTCTGTAAATGTTAAAGATTTTGCTCCTCCACTTACATCTAATAAAATAATATTTCCACTAATATCACAATTTCCATTTGGATTCAAGGCTAATTCATTCATCTGAACATGAGCATATTTAAGATCATTACATGATAAATTAATAGTATCGGCATCAATCCATAAAATACCACTATTGTAATAAGTATTTAAAATATTAGGATATAATGTAACATTTGTTACATCAACTTTCAAAAAGTATCTCCCAGGTAAAAGATTAGTAAATTCATAACCTACAGAGGTCAAAGTTTGGAATGAGAGTGTATCAAACTGACCAGAACCGCTTCCATTAGACTCAACAAATAAAGTTGCTTTACCATCACCAGTAGGAAGACTACCACCTGAATATGTTACAGTACCTCTTAAAGTTGCTGGAAACGAAGAATAAGGAATAACATATGAACCATTAAAAGTACAACCGCTTGCATCAGTTACTGTTAAAAAATGTGTACCAGTTGTAAGTGCATAATTATTACTATTAGTTGTTAAATCATCCCATAAATATGAATAAACCGGAGTACCACCAGAAGTCGATATTTGAACCTGTCCATCACTACCAGCACAACTGGAACCTGTAATATTTCCAGTTACTGATAAAGCTGTAGCAGGCTGAGTAATTGTAACAGATGTTGAAACATTACATCCATTAATATCCGAAACATATACAAGATATGTTCCTGCAGATAAATTACTCGCTGTGGTTCCAGATTGTGTATTAGGATCATTCCAATTAAAAGTATATCCAGGAGTACCGCCCATAACTGAAGCAGTAGCAGATCCATCACTTCCTCCATAACAACTTACATTATTAGAAGAAGTAATACTTAGAGCTATATCTATTGTTGGTTGAGTAATTGTAACCATCGCATAAGCCGTGCAGCCATTTAAATCTGTAACATTAACCACATAAATACCTGCCAATAAATTTGTAGCCATAAAACCAGACTGCGAATTAGGATCGTTCCATAAATAAGAATATCCTGAAGTTCCTCCGCTACCCGAAGCAATAGCGTAACCATTATTACCACCTTTGCAACTAACATTTGCAAATGAAGTAATATTAACCGATGTAGCTAAAGTAGGTTGAGTAACAGTAACAGTGGCAGATGTAGTACAACCATTTAAATCAGTAACAGAAACAGAATATGTACCTATTAATAAATTGCTAGCTGTAACATTATTTTGTGAATTTGGGTCATTCCAGATATAAGAGTACCCAGGTGTTCCTCCGCTGGCAATAGCAGTAGCAGATCCATTATTACCTCCGTTACAACTTACATTTGTAGATATTGCATTTGCAACAATAGCATTTGCAGGTTGTGTAATGGTAACTGTTGCTGAGGCTGTACAACCATTTATATCAAATAGATTTACAATATATGACCCTGGAGATAAATTACTTGCCATTGAAGTAGTTTGTGAATTCGGATCATTCCATAAATAAGCATATGATGGTGTACCTCCACTTACAGAAGCTGTAGCACTACCATTATTGGCTCCATAACAAATTATATCTGAAGAAGAAGTAATACTTACTGCAGGTGATGGAGATTGAAGAATTAATTGTGATGCAAAAGTTGAACAACCATTATCATCGGTAACAGTCACATTATAACTTCCAAGATCTAAATCAATAGCAGTTGCTGTATATTGTGAATTCATATCATTCCATGAATAATAATACGGAGCAGTACCTCCAGCTGGCATTATTGTAATATCTCCTAAATTACCCAAACAGTCAAGATTTGAAAATGATGAAACACCAGCACTTAATACAGGAGGATCAATCACATATACTGAGTCGGTAATATAGCAACCTGATTTACCTCCTCCTTCATAATATGAAATTTCCATATAATATTTTCCTGGCGCTAAACCGTATGTATCCCAATTACTTGAGACATTACTCCATAGAGAATCATACAAATATGTAGAATTCAAATAACCATACCCATTTTCATTATAAATTGAAATTTGGCCATCATTATATCCATTACAAGTTGAGCCCCACACATCAATATTATAATTTAAAGCAACTATTTCGTTAAATGCTTGTTGTGTTCCTTGCTGCCCAAACAAATAAAACTGACATCCATCAGGTAAAGAAAACATAGTATTAACAGATTCATCTTCGGTTGGTTCTCCAAAAATTCTTTCAGATATTATATTACCATTATAATCTAACATAACAATATAATTCTGTTTATCTCCATCTTGGCTTGTTGTATATCCCGTAACAATATAGTTTTGCTGGCCACTATAATTACCTTCACGCACAGAAAATGCTTCATCATTATAAATACCCCCAACAGTTTGAGTCCAGTAGACATCTCCTGTCATAACATCGAAACAAACAATTAACATATCTTTATTTGTTCCATTTCCAGAAACATCAGAATAACCTACAGCAATTGCATTTCCATAACAATCACTAGTGCTATTCAATACCTGATCACCAGGTAATCGTAATATTTTAGCATTATTATATGTATATCCATTAAAAACAACAGAATATATATCTTTTCCAATAGCAGAATCAGAAGAAGAATAACCTGTAAACAATATATTGCCATCACCAATTGAAATACCATTAATTACATCCTCTCCTATACCCCCAAAAGTTGTATCCCACATAACTGATGTGCTGGTTGCATTTGCATTTATATGTCCTATCCAAAAATCTTTATTACCTATACTTGTTTCTGAATAACCACATGTCCAAAATTCAGTAGAATATGACCATTCCTGCTTAACACATAAAGCTTCCTGATCAAGAGGGTTTGAAATCACCAAATCATTATTACTCTTAAAAGGCTGAACCATAACAGGCAAATCAGTATAATGTATTAAAATATCTTTATCTCCAGATGGTGATTCTTCATATCCTACACAAACAAATGGCTGGACTGCAGTAGGAGAACCTCCAATTGCATCACTAATTGCTACTGAATAATATACATTTTCATTTAAACTTGAACTCTGTACATAATTTAATGTATCTTCATTTGACATATCAAATAAAGATAAAAATCCAGTTTTTTTACCAGATGCAAGATTAATATTATACCCACACAAAGCACGAAAAATGCTAGAACCATAATATTCTGCAGAACCTAAAATATTCTGATCATTAGATAATGGAATTGACCAGTTTTTATGTAAAGTAACACCTGGCCTTACAAGTACCTGAGCAGAAAGGCCAATACAAATAAATAATAAAGGTAGAATTAATGTAATTTTAGATTTCATAAACTTAGTTATTAAAATATTCGAGTAAATATAATATATTATAGAATTAAAAAAAATGTTTAAAAACTTATTCGTAGTTTTTTAATCTTATATCTCTTAGCCTAAGTTGAAGTGTAATTTTATTCATGAAATCATTTTTATCAATTGAAAAGCAAACATCGAATGTTCTACACTCTGCAACTTCAACAGCTTTTTTACCTAATTGGAAACCAATAGCTGGAAAAATAACTCCAGGACAACTATCATGCATTAAATCAAGCTTTAAATGCTCATTTTTCTTTCCCACAGTTTTTCCTGTTCCAGAATCACAAACATTATATGTCCCAAAAATTGGTGACATATTTCCTGGTCCATATGGTTGAAAACGTTGAAGTATTCTAAAAAACTTAGGATCTATTTGAGATAGATTTAAAATATCATCAATTTCGATATGTGGCGTAAGTTGTTCTACTGTAATATTTTCAGAAACAATTTTTTCAAACATTTCTGTAAATTTTTCTAAATTTTCAGGCTTCATAGATATACCAGCAGCAAACTTGTGCCCGCCATAATTCTCTAACAAATGTCCACATTGATCAATTGCATTATATAAATCAAAACCTTCAACTGTTCTTGCCGAACCATTAATAAGTCCATTGGACTTTGTTAAGATAACTGTGGGTCTGTAATAATAATCGATTAATCTTGAAGCGACAATTCCAACTACACCCTTATGCCAATCTGGGTTAAATAATACAGTAGTTTTATTATTTATAAGTGATTTGTTAGAATTAATCATTTCATGAGCATCAGAAAATATTTTCTGATCAAGATCTTTTCTATTTTCGTTACATTCATTAATGTCTTTAGCAAATCTGAATGCGTCTTCTTCACTTTGTGAAACGAGTAATTCAACTGCTTTTGATCCTGTTTCAATTCTTCCTGCTGCATTTATTCGTGGTCCGATTTTGAAAACGATATCATTAATATTCATTTCCATTGTTTCGATACCACTTACTTTTTTTATTGCTTTTAAACCTATAACTGGATTTTCATTCAGTTTTTTCATTCCATGATAAGCAAAAATTCTGTTCTCACCTGTCATTGGAACAATATCAGAGGCTATACTTACTGCAACTAAATCTAAGTATCTATAAATTTCTTCAAATGGAATATTTTTTCTTATACAAAATGCTTGAATAAGCTTAAATCCAACACCACAACCAGAAAGTTCTTTAAAAGGATATTCGCAACCAGGTTGTTTTGCATCTAAAACTGCTACAGCTGTTGGAATATTATCACCAGGGAGATGATGATCACATATAATAAAATCAACACCTTTTGAATTTGCATATTCGATTTTCTCAACTGCTTTTATCCCACAATCGAGTGCAATTACTAAAGTGAAATTATTATTTGCTGCATAATCAATTCCTTTGAAGGATATGCCATAACCTTCACCATATCTATCAGGAATATAATATCTTATTCTTGAATGCCTTTCTTTAAAAAAAGAATACGCAACTGCAACAGCTGTTGTTCCATCTACATCATAATCGCCGTAAATAAGAATTTTTTCATCAGACTCTAAAGCCTTCTCAATTCTGGCAATAGCTTTATCCATATCCTTCATTAAAAAAGGATCGTGTAACTTTGTTATATCAGGATTAAAAAACTCTTCAACTTCCTGATAAGTTTTAATATTTCGCTGAACTAATAAATTTGCAATTACAGGGTCAATAGATAATTCTAAAGCCAATTTCTGTATCAGCGCTTCATCCCCTCTTGACTTTAAAACCCATTGTTTTTCCATTTCAGTGTATATCGAGATTTAAATAAATTGCAAGATTTTGTTTAAGGATTTCTTTTACTTCATCAATCTGCTGTTTATTTCCTAATTCATTTTTCATTGAAGTAACACCTTTATCAATAAATCCGCAAGGATTAATATATGAGAAATATTTTAAATCGGTATTTACATTAAACGCAAAACCGTGCATAGTAACAAATTTTGATGTACGAACACCAATAGCGCAAATTTTTCTGGTTTTATTAGGAATATTAACATCTAGCCACACTCCTGTTGCACCTTCTAGGCGTTCTGATACTATTTTAAATTCTTTTAAAGTTTGAATTACAGATTCCTCTAAAGCCCATACATATTTTTTAATACCCAAACCAGCAGCTTCCAAATCAATTATTGGATAACCAACAATTTGGCCAGGACCATGATAAGTTATATCACCACCTCTATTTGTTTTATAAAAAGTAGCATTGATTTCCTTTAAAACCTGATTATTTGCTAAGAGATTATTTACCTCTCCACTCTTGCCAAGAGTGTACACATGAGGATGTTCGCAAAATAAAAGATAATTAATTTTAGCAGTTCCAAAATTCTCTTTTTCTAAAACTACTTTTTTGTGCAAGTTTTCTTGTAAGTCCCACGTTTCTTTATAATCAGAATTTTGCAAATCCCTTACATGGGTTAGTAATTTCATTTTTGCTAATAATAAATTTTCTTAAAGTTAATTCCAAAATTCGCATTTGACAAATAATTAGAGGTTGTTAAGCGATATTTTTTAAAATATATTTCTAACTTGTTTTATAGCAGAAATAAACACTTTTGAAATTAAAATTTAATAAAGAAATATTCTTAATATTTATATTCTTTTTGAACTTCTTCAATATTTGAATTTTCTTTTTTTGAAGAAATAAGTTTGCTGATTGTATATGCACGCATTAAATCATCATTTATAGGCCTACAAAGCGACATAGTTCTTTCTTTTGAAAGATTTTGCAACAACCAATCGTTTTCGTATTCAGGCATTAAAATTACCGGCATTCGTTTCTTAATGTTATGAATTTTCTCCATCATGGGGTTTGCAGCAGTAGTTAAAATTGAAAATGTACTTAAAATCTTGCCTGTTTGTATGTCTTTCCATTCTTCCCATAGACCTGCCATAGAAAATATTTCCTGTTCTTTTAAAGAAATAAAATATGGATATTTTTTTGAATTAATTGTTTGCCATTCAAAAAATCCAGTACTTGGGATTAAACATCTTTTAGATTTAATGCTATTCCTAAACGAAGGCTTTTCGAAAGCGGTTTCTGACTGGGCATTAAAAGTATAGGTTCTTATTTTTTGTGCTTCAGCATTAGATGTTACCCATGCAGGAATTAATCCCCAATTATATTCCTGAATTATATTTATTTTTTCATTTGTAATTACTGGCCAATTCATAAACCCGAATGCATGACCATGATAAATAGGTTGAAATTTAGATTGCTGCTCAAACTTTGCATTATATCTATTTTCTACCTTTTGAGCTATAACAGAAAGAGCATTATGGAAACACATATTTATTTGGGATTTGGGATTTAGGATTTGGGATTTAGAATTTAGGATTATTTTGATATTTGTTATTTTTCGTCGTGGAGGATTATATTTTGTATTTTACTCCTTTAAACTTTTACAGTGATTATATCATTCCAATTTGTTGTATAACTTGGCGAAAGTTTTTCCTGGCGAAGTTTCCATCGTTTTTTATTTCCTTGTGCAGCAAGCCTTACTTTATCTTTACCATACAAATGATTAAGTGAGTCTATTGAATTCATTATAGTCTTATGTTTTTCACGATCAACATCATCAAATAATGAAGTTTGCAATCCAAATTCTGATACAATTCCACTAACCATTACACCTGCTTTTTTGTAAAGATATCCTTCTTTAAAAATACTTTTCAAAGCAATATTTGCATAATGAACAATTTCTATTGTACTATTTGTTGCGGTTGGTAAATGAATTACCCTACTACTTGCATATTGTTTTAAATCTTGCCTATGCTGGTTTGTATGAATAAATACAATCAAAATATTTGCGCAGGTTTTTTGTTTTCGAAGCTTATACGCACAACGAGAAGCAAAATTTGAAACAGCCTCAGCAATTACATGTAATTCGGTTTGCATTTGTCCAAAAGACCTTGCATTACGTATTTCTTTTTTTGCAGGGTTTGATAAATCCATTTGAACACAAGGGATGCCAAGCAATTCTTTTTGAGTTCGCACTCCTACAACTGATAAATTTTGCTTTACCCATTTTTCAGAAGCCTGGGTGAAATCAAAAGCAGTATTTATTCCGTATTTTATTAACAATTTAGAATATTGACGACCAATTCCCCATACATCACCAATTTCAAATTGCTTAAGAGATGCTATACGTTTTTCATCAGAATCTATTACATAAATACCTTTATGTTCAGGTCTTTTTTTTCCAAAATGATTTGCAACTTTAGCCAATGTTTTTGTTTGAGCAATACCAACACTTACAGGTATTCCAGTATTTTTTGTTGTAATAATTTTAATTTTTCTTGCGTAATCTTCAAGATTAAAGTTTTGAAACCCTGTTAAGTCTAAGAATGCTTCATCAATTGAATAAATTTCAATTTCCGGACTAAAACCAGCCAACGTATTCATTACACGCTGACTCATATCTCCATACAAAGTATAATTCGAAGAAAAAGCGGCTACATTATATTTCTTCAGCAATGGTTCTATTTTAAATGCAGGCTCACCCATTTTTATTCCGACAAGCTTTGCTTCATTACTTCTTGCAATAACACAACCATCATTATTTGATAACACAACAACAGGCCTTCCATTTAAAGAAGGATTAAAAGCACGTTCACATGAAGCATAAAAATTATTACAATCAACAAGAGCAAACATAATTACATTTTGTGTATAACAAATGTTACAATACCCCAAATCACAAATTCATTTTCGGCAGTTACTTTTACTGGCTTATATTCAATATTAGCAGGCATTAACCAAATTTCATCTTTCTTTATCTTAAATGTTTTAAGTGTAAATTCGCCGTCAATATAACAAACTGCTTTCTTCCCATCAACAGGCTCTAGGGACTTATCAATAACAATAATATCACCATTGTTAATTCCAACGTCTTTCATTGAATTACCTTTTACTCTTGCATAAAAAGTAGAACTTGGATTAGTAATTAAATCTTTATTTAAATCTAACGACAAATCCATATATTCCTCAGCAGGCGAAGGAAAACCAGCACTAACGCCATCTGCAATAGGCAGTTTTAATTCTGTAATTGTTTCAGCAGAATAAAACTCAAGTTGTTTGTTTTTTGAAATTCTTTTCAACAGCATTATTTCCCAGTTATCCAGTTTACAATTTTATCACAATCAGGTTTTTCTTTTGGCAAAACAACATCAACTAAGTTGCCATTTTCATCAATCATAAATTTTTGAAAATTCCATTTTACCGACTCATCAAGTACACCGTTATTTACTTTTTCTGTTAACCATTTATACAAAGGATGAATATCGTCACCTTTAACAGAAATTTTTTCCATTAATGGAAATGTAACGCCATAATTCTTTGTGCAAAATTCCTTAATCTCAGTATTAGTACCAGGTTCCTGGCTTAAAAAATTATTAGCAGGAAAACCTATTATTACAAATTTATCGCCTCCATATTTTTTATACAAAGCCTCTAATCCTTCATATTGAGGTGTTAAACCGCATTTTGAAGCTGTATTTACAACAAGAACTTTTTTCCCTTTAAGGCTTGATAAAAGAAAATCAGTTCCATCAATAGATTTTACTGTAAAGTCGTATAAACTTCCTATCTGCGCATTAATATTTAATGCACTAGCTATTAATATAAATAAAAAAATATTTTTCATGATTATTATTTTTTTGTGTAATCACA
>CAIQJL010000035.1 GCA_903872185.1 uncultured Bacteroidota bacterium
ACTTGCAAAATTGGAATAACCATATTTACAGTAGTGCCTTTATCAGCAACAATTCTATCAACAGTATTAAAAATTTCCGAACTCATTTATTGTAATTACTTTATTGAATAAAGTTTAATTATTATTGAATAAATTTGTTTCTATCTCAGTTGTTCGGAATTTCCGAACAACTGAAGAATCAATTAATTCTCCTTCTTTAAAAACATTACCAATATGCTCGCTTATAGTAGATTTAGATCTATCAAAAAGATCTTGCATTGCTTTCTGAGTTAACCAAACAGTTTCATCTTGTATAAATACATCAACTCTTACATCACCGGTTTGAGAGGTGTAAAGAATGAAATCCGAATTATTTGAAGGAATTTGTTTCATTGTGAATATTTTATTTTCCAATACAATAAAGATTATTGCCAGCCCTTACAAATATTTTTCCATCAGCAAAAGCAGGAGTACAAACAGTATTTTCGCCAAGTTTTGGATCGCCAACAGAACTAAATGTTTTATCAGCTTTAAAAATATGCATAGTTCCTTTTTTATCCATTAAATAAATTTTCTCACCAACCAGCATTGGTGAAGAATAGGTTCCTGTTCCAAAATCATGATTCCAGTATTTGTCACCTGTCTGAGGATTATAACAAGCCACTTCACCATAACTTGTAACAACAAACAAATATTTATCAGTAGCAACCGGACTAGGAACATCAGATAAATAATCGTTATTTTCCCAAAGAATTTTTGGTTGATCTCCAATTTTTATTGCAGCTAATTTTGCATATTCGTTAAGCGCAAATACAATTCCATTTGCATACGCAACAGACGGTCCAACTTCTCCGGAAGTGCAATCAATTTTCCATAATTCTTTTCCAGTTGCAGGATCATATGAAGCAACATAAGGCTCAGCAATCAGTATAATTTCAACTCTTGAACCAGTATTCACAATAACAGGTGATGCCCAAGAAATTTTCACTTTTCGTGGAGTACTCCAAATTGTTTTACCTGATTGAGCAGAAAGTGCCATAACTTTTGCACCATTATTCTGATCATACTGCACAATTATTTTATTCTCATACAACATTAAAGAAGAAGAATAGCCATAATGATTAGCAGGAACACCAAGGTTTCTTGACCAAACCTTATTTCCTTTCATATCCAAAGCAATAATATCACCAGTAGCAAAAATGGCATAAACCTTTTCACCGTCTGTTGTTAAAGTTGATGCTGAATATCCAGTATCATCTGTAACTTTAGGTGCTGTTGATGGAGAACCTTCAATGCCAGTAATGTCAGCTGTCCATAAAATATTTCCAGATTTTTTATCAAAACAATAAACTTGTTGTTTTGTACCATTAGAACCAGTTAAGAAAACTTTATCTCCCCATACAATTGGTGAATTATAACCTGGCAAAGGAATAGCAGTTTTCCATTTAATATTTTTTCCACTTGCCCCATCCCAACTGGTTGGAATATTTTTGTGATAATCAATTCCATTACCTCCAGGTCCTCGGAAGGAAGGGAAATTACTCATCATTGCAGCTGTTGGAAATTCAATTAAACTTGCAGTTTTAGCAGTGTCAACATTTGTTGTATCAGTTTTACTATTTAAAGTATCATTATTCTGAATAATGTTAGAATTAGCAGTTAATGAATCCTTATTATTTAGTTTATTTTCCGAAAGTTCTTTTTGCAAAAATTTATTTCCCAATTCATTATGAGATAAAAAAGCAAATATTAAAGTAATTACAGCTAACGCAATGCCTCCAATGGTTATCCATTTTCTAGCATTCCTTTGAATAGTTGGTAACTTGTTATCTTTAACTATAGTAATTGCCTGCACTTTCTTTTTAGTTGAATCCATCATAAGAACAGAAATTACCATAACAATAATACCAAAAAATAACAAATATCCACCAAAACGTATTTGCCATTGGTTTGTAAAATAAGCTTTTCGTGCAAGCAAGTCAAATTCCCTTATTTCATTTCTCAACACCTGATCGCCAGGATTATGATTTAATCGCTCAACAAGAGTATTTATAACCTTAGTATTTACAGGATCAGCTTTATTTATTTGAAAATAATTTCCGATGATCAATATACATAAGGCAAAAGAAAATACTCCTGCGATAATCATAACTGATTTCCAGAAACGAGCTTTTGAGTTATTATGTTCTTTTTCTTTTATCATTTTTTTTCAGGTAAAACCGGGCAATAATCCATACATCTAGCACAGCTGTGACAAGTAGCTTTGTCAGGACTATAATCCGAATGATATTTAAATACAGTTAAACTAACTAATGTTAAACCAAAAACAAGACCTATAAAACAACCAAATATCCAGCTACCAAAATAAAATTCCTTAACAATAGCAGAAGCTTCAGAATATAATTGATCGACCGTTTGGCCAGAAGTTTTAAAAGCTGTTATTTCAATTGCCTCTTTATCTTTTACACCAAAATTGGTATTATTCATCACTTCTGAAGCCAGCTTCACTTTATGATTTACCATTGCAAGATTTTCGTGAAAATTTGAAGCAATTAATCCACCTGCAAAAACTAAAACAGGAACAATAACACTTAACAGGATATATCGCTTAACAATCACCTCAGTTTTTTCTTTTTCTTTAACTGGAGCAGGCATATTAATAGCGCCAAAGGGACAAGAACTCTCACATAACTTACAATTAATGCAATTTGCAGGAGTAATTGTCATATGCTTAAATGAAAAACGACTAACAATATTCAATAAAGCTCCATATGGACATAAAAAACGACAATAAGGTCTGGCAATAAATACTCCCACTAAAAGGAATATTGCTCCAAGCATAAACATTATGAATGTGGCATCAAATCTATAAAAACCGATAAAAGGATCATATCTACAAATTATAAAATCGGTACCAGTTGCAGCATATAAAACAGCTAATCCCAAATATATAAATGGAATAATTCCAAGGACCTTTTCTAACCAGGCCTTTATTGGCATTGGCCGAAATGCAAAAATATCCTGAATGGCACCTAAAGGGCAAACTCCCGCACAAAATGTTCTTCCAAAAAACAATGTATAAAGCAATGGAATTACAAAAAACAAAAGAGCAGTTATTGGAATATTATAACTTTCATTAAACAGTGCTAGTGTGACATTTTGAACTGAACCAACTGCACATACACAACCTTGTTTGTAAAATCCAAAATAAAGAATTGTAAAAACTGACATCCAAAAAACACCTTTTCTTGAACGCTTTTTAAGTATTAACCATGAAATTAAACTAAGAGCAACAATTAACACAAACACATCTAAATACTCCAGAATCATTGCTCTTGGAGCTGGTGTTATTGTTTCTGGCTGAACGTGACCCGATTCAAATTCAGGTTTCGGGAAACGGTTTTTTGCCGTTACATCATAAGCCTGTAATGAAATTATTACAAAAAAGAAAAACAATAATATGTTTTTGATTTTATTCATTAAAAAAATATGTAGTTTATCGGGATTATAAATCCCGAATTAATTAGTTCTGGATTACAAATCCAGAACAGCTTATGGTTCGAGTTATTAAGTTCTGGATTGCAAATCCAGAACAGCTTGTTATTTATAGTTTGTTTTTCCATTTGTTAGAATCTCTTAAACCAAGCATTAAATAAGAAGTTGAATTCAACACTCTTGAAAATGCATTTGAAGGGCAATCTCTTGCAATAGAACATTCATTACAATTATCACATAGGTCTTGGCTAACCTGAAGTTGAAGTGAGCCATTGCCAAAAGCTCCACAACCTTTTACACATTTTCCACAACCAATACAAAGCTCTTTATCTATTTCATATTCAAAAAACGGTTCTTCGATAAATTTTCGTTTTAACGCACTTGTAGGACAAAGTTGATTTTCTGCAGCTGTTGTTAAATCTTTGGTTCCTGGTTTAAAATACCCACCACATAAATCGCAATATCCACACATATCATATGCATGAAAACATTTTACAGCAGATGGTTTTTTGATACAACTAGTTGCACATCGTCCACATTGAGTACATTTTTTTGTATCGATTTGCCAAACAGTTTTTTCAGAAATAGTTTTTGTAATTAGTCCACCAGCGATACTTCCCAATCCAATAAGAATTGATAATTGCATTCCTTTTCGAATGAATTCACGACGAGTAATTTTATGTTTTTCTTCTGAACTCATTTCTTTAATTTACCTGATTCTTTAAATTTAACCGCTTCTGGCAATTTACATTTAGAAAGCTTATTGCAATTATTACAAATAAAATCAAAATCGCATTTCTCATCTTCATTCTCTCTTAATAACAACGTGCCAGCAACTAATCCTAAACCAACTAAGATTGCTCCCCTTGCAACATTTTTTATAAATTCTCTTCTATCCATTTTGCAATCTACTTTGATTTTTCAAATACTCGTATTTGTTTCCTTGATGGATCTAGAACATAAACTCTATTTCTTGAATCGACTGCTAAATCAAGCCCTTTAGTTCCATCATCGAATTTATCTGGACCAGCAACAATGCAAATAAATTCACCTGAAGGAGAATATATTTTCACCCTTGGAATTGCTTTCTCCGCCGTTACAAATGAACCATCAGATAACAAAGTAAAATTAGTTGGATTACAACAGCCACAAAATCCTTGAATATCTTCAGATGATTTTCCCCAACTTGAAATAAGGTCTCCTTTTTTATCAAATGCTTCTAATAAATATGCGCCTGGATTTGCTATCCAAATTTCATTATCTCTTCCAATTGATACATCAAAAAATGCAGATCTTATAATAATTCCGGGAACACCTTTAGATGAATCCTCTTTTGCAAAATCTTTCAGAAATTTTCCTTTTAAATCATATTCATGAACTAGTCTATCGGTAGCATCAGCAACAAATACAGAAGATTCATTTACAGCAATTCCGGATAAAATTGACTCTGTATTATCGCCTTCCCAACGTTTTAAAAAATTTCCTTTTACATCCCATACTTCAA
>CAIQJL010000036.1 GCA_903872185.1 uncultured Bacteroidota bacterium
GATCCACCAAATGAACGGTTATCAAGTAAACCACCGTAATCACGAGCAAATGGAACGCCAGTAGCAACACTATGGTCGATAATTAAATTACTTACTTCTGCTAATCTATGAACATTTGATTCACGAGCACGATAATCGCCACCTTTGATAGTATCATAAAATAGACGATAAACGCTATCGCCATCATTCTGATAATTTTTTGCAGCATTTATTCCACCTTGCGCAGCAATACTATGTGCACGACGAGGACTATCCTGATAGCAAAATATTTTTACGTTATAACCTTGTTCGCCAAGTGCAGCAGCTGCAGAAGCGCCGGCTAAACCTGTTCCAACAACAATAATATCAAGCTTACGTTTGTTTGCTGGATTTACAAGATGACAAGTTGATTTAAACTTTGTCCATTGTTGACTTACGTGTCCTTCAGGACTTCTTGAATTCAATGTTCCCATAGTTTTTTAAAGGGATTTATTAAAGTAATGCTTTCATTAAAAAGAATATCGGAATAATCGAAAAACCTACTGCAATAACTATTGCATAAAGAGTTCCAATAAATTTTAAGCGAGGTAACCAACTTGTGTTATTTAGACCAAGGGTTTGAAATGAAGATTGGAATGAGTGATTTAAATGTAAACCTAATAGAATAAATGAAATAATATAAATTACTCCAAAATACCAGTATTGTGGTTGAAATATTCCTGTTACTAAATCAAATTCAGACATTTGTCCACTTTCAATAAGCTCGGTAAATTTAATTTTATAAAAATAATTTATTAAGTGAAGAACTAGAAATGCTAAAACTGTAGCGCCTGAAATAAACATATTTTGTGATGACCAAGAGGTGTCACTATTTGTGCTTACTTCATATTTAACTGGTCGTGCCATACGATTTTTTAATGTTAGAATTGTTGCATAAAGCATGTGAAAAACAAATCCAGCACCTAGTACCCATTGCATAACAGACATTATAGAATTGGTGCCCATAAAATGAGCAACAGTATTAAATGTACTGCCATCTGCATCAACCAGAGTAAGTAGATTAACAAATAAATGCACGCATAAAAAAACAACTAAAAACAAGCCGGTTAAACTCATTATAACCTTTTTGCCAATGGATGAAGATAAAAATCCGCTCATAATAAGAATATTTAGAATAATTTCGTGATACGAAAATTTGTAAGTTTAAAAATTTATTAAAAAATAATTTTATGCGAAAGTAGTAAGTTCTTAAATTGATTATTTTCAAAAATTATTATTTTTTGTAATTTATATGTAATCTAAATTAATGGCATGAATAAATTAACTCCAGAACTTTACAAAAGAAACAGAGCTAAACTCGTTAAATTTTTAAAGCCTGATTCAGTCGCAATAATATGCTCTGCAACACATTCGCTGCGTACAAGGAGTTTGTATAACGAATATCGTCAAAGCTCAAATATGATTTATTTGACTGGTGTTATGCAAGAGGAAACGGTTCTTATACTTTTTCCGGGACACCCTAAACAAGAATTTCGTGAAGTTTTATTTATTCGTTACACTGATGATAAAACTTTAACATGGGAAGGTCATAAACATACAAAGCATGAAGCGGCAATAATTTCAGGAGTTGATAATGTTAAATGGAGTAGTGATTTACCTGCTTTTTTAAAAAAAATAATTGAAAATGCTTCATATGTTTATTTAGAGATGGGTGATGAATGGCCTTCAAACGATATGTCAATTTCTGCTTCATATAGATTTTCAGAAGATATTAAATCTAAATATCCAGCTCAACGATTTGAAAAAATTGTTCCTTTAATTAATCAGTTAAGATTAATAAAAGAGAATACAGAAATTGAGATAATTAAAGAAGCAATTCATGTAACAGGAAAAACATTTTGTGAAATATTACCACTAGTGAAACCTGGAATTTATGAATACGATGTAGAAGCAGAGATTTCAATGAGGTTTATAAAAGCAGAAAAATGTCCGCATGCATATTTGCCTATTATCGCAAGTGGAATGAATTCAACTATACTTCATTATAATTTTAATAATGCAGAATTAATAAATGGCGATTTACTTTTGCTTGATTTTGGTGCCGAAAAATCAGGATATGCATCAGATTTATCCAGAACATTACCTATATCTGGAAAATTTACTAAACGTCAGGCAGAGGTTTATAAATCAGTTTTAGCTATAATGAAAGAAACTAAAAAGTTAATGGTAATTGGCAATACTATTGATAAATTAAATGAATCAGTTGGATTAATGATGGAAGAAGAATTAATTAAATTAAAGCTTTTGAAAAAAAGCGATATTAAGAAACAAGACAAAGAAAATCCTTTATATAGAAAATATTATATGCATGGCACTTCACATTTTATAGGTTTAGATGTTCATGATTGCGGAAATCGTGAAGTAATATTTGCAAAAGGAATGGTTCTTAGCTGCGAACCTGGTATATATATAAAAGAAGAAGGCTTTGGAATTCGATTAGAAAATGACATTCTTATTGATAAAACTCCAATTGATTTGATGGAAAAAATTCCAATTGAACTAAAAGAAATTGAAGAATTGATGAGGAAATAGTCTTAACTTATCTGGGCTTATTGCGCTGAAATTTTTAAACCTGGGGATTTTAAATCCCCGATTACAGACTTTCGGATTACAAATCCGAAAGAGCGGTGAGCAAAGATTTATACTCCAAAACTCTTATTCAAAAAATCATTAAATGGTTTCATTGATTTAAAAATATCAACAATCTTTTTAAAAGCGTCTTTATTTAAAAAGAAGTCATCACTCACAGGTTTAATTACTGTAAAGTCTTTATACTTTAAATATTCTGCTCCTTCAAAATTTTTGTCAAATCCTTTTGGCATTAAAGTAGTTTTTGAGCCAGAGATTTCCTTAAAATTTATTTTAAATTCTTTAGCTGAAATAACTTGCATAAAATCTGAATAATTATTCTTTATTTCTTCTCTAAGTTTTTTGAGTATTGGAGGTGGAGGCATATAAATTCCGCCACCGATAAAGCACTCACCTGGTTCGATATGAATATAATACCCAGCCATTCCACTTTTTTTCCCACCAGCTACGAAAAATCCGCCAAAATTTGTTTTGTAAGGCGATTTATCTTTAGAAAATCTTACATCTTTATAAATTCTGAAAACGCAATCCTTAGGCGAAAGATTTCCAATCTCATGATCAAATTTACCAATTGTATTAATAAATTCTGATACAATTTTCTCGAAATCAAGTTTTAATGAATCGAATCTTGTTTTGTTTTTAGCGAACCAGATTTTATCGTTATTTACGGAAAGCTCATTTAGAAAATCAAAATATTGTTTGTTTAGCATAGAATTTTTTATTCGAAGATAAATAAAGACTTTTAATAAGAATACATTTTTATTAATATTCTATTATCTGTTTGTAAAATAGGGGATAAGTGTACTAACATTTTTTTCAAATTTAATGGTAATTTTGCACTTAGTAAATGTTTAATATTTTGAAGATTAAATTGACAGAGCAACAAATATATTCAACTTCAAAGGATAAGTTTTGTGTTATAATTCCAACTTATAATAATGCTTCAAAAATTGAAGAGGTAATTAAAGGAGTATTAACACACAGTCAAAATATTATTGTAGTTAACGATGGTGCTACTGATAATACAGAAATAATTCTGGGTAAATTTAAAGAGATTGTTGTCGTTTCATATTCAAAAAATAAAGGAAAAGGATATGCATTAAAACAAGGATTTAAAAAAGCTCTTGAACTTGGATTTAATTATGCTATAACAATTGATTCTGATGGTCAGCATAGTGCTTCAGAAATTCCAGAATTTGTAAAAACCTGCAATAATCAAAAAGGATCATTAATTATTGGAGCTAGAACTACAATAAATGGAAATGTTCCACGAAAAAATAGTTTTGCAAATAAATTTTCTAATCTATGGGTTTTAATTATTACAGGAATTAAGTTGACCGATACTCAGTCGGGTTACAGGTTATATCCTTTAAACAAAATGCAAAATATTAAATTTATTTCCAGGCGATATGAGTTTGAGTTAGAAGTTTTGGCAAAAGCTTCTTGGCGAAATATCCCAATAATTTCGATACCAATTTCGGTTTTTTACCCTCCTAATAACGAAAGAATAACTCATTTTAGACCATTTGTTGATTTCTTAAGAATAAGCTTGTTAAACTCATGGTTGGTTTTTTTAGGCTTAGCTATATATCGCCCTTTAAATATTATTAAAAATTTAATCAGAAAATAAGAAACAACTTATAACATAATGTTGAAGTTTAATATAATATTATTTGATTATAAATTTAAACCTTTGATTAGGCTGGTTTTGTTGCTTATTTTCATGTTTTTTGTAAACAGTTCGTTTAGTAAAGAATATGGCAAAATTATTTTAACAGAATCTAATGTAAGTAGTTTACAATGTGTTTATTCTTCTTGTAATTTTTCTGTTGGAAATTACACTATTGACTTTAATAAAAATATTTGGTTAATTGTTTTTTTTAGTCTTATTCTTTTATTCTTATTATTAGTTGTTATTTTTGGACGAATAGAAATTGGATTTATAACTGTTTTACCATCTTTTTTAAGCTGGTTGTGGCTATTTGCGATATTTAAATCATTTAATATTTCGTTGAATTTTTTAGGAGTTATTTCTGGTGTTATAGTTACCTTGATTGGCACATGCGTGAGCGCATATGTGATGAGTAAACAGTTGCGATTATACTCAAATGGCAAAGTAAATGAGTTTAAATTTTTATTTAAAAGTATTGTTATAGTTTTATTAATGTTAATTGTTACAATTATTTTATTTTATATTAAACTTGATAATTCTGTTATTCTGATTTTATTGATTGGCTTATTGTCCATTACTGTTTTATCTTATTTATCAGTGCCTTTCCTTTTTAAAGTGCTTATTTCAAAAAACGGAAAGAGCAGAGCAGTGCCAATTACTTTCGCCAATTTATTATTAACAATGTTTGCTTTTTCAATATTTGTAACAGGATGTATGTTGTTAAATATTGTACTTTTAATTGTTTTACTTCTTCCAATTAGACTTAAATTTAAAAAATTAGCTGTTCATTATTGCATGATGTATTCCTGTCGTGCTCTTGTATATTGCTTGTTTCCTATCAAGAAAAAGTTCATTAACCAAAGCTTAGAGAATTTTAAAAATCCTGCTATAATAATAAGTAATCATCAATCTCATATAGATCTTTTGTTATTGCTTGGTTTACATCCCAAAATAGTAGTGTTAACAACTAGCTGGGTGTGGAATAGTCCTTTTTATGGATATGTAATTCGTTTTATCGATTTCTTTAGCGTTAATGAAGGAAATGATATTCTTGTAAATAAGTTAAAAAGAAAAGTCGAAGAAGGTTATTCTATTTTAGTGTTTCCAGAAGGAAGTCGTACCAAGGATCAAAATATAACGCGCTTTCACAAAGGAGCATTTTATCTAGCAAAACAACTTAATTTAGATGTTATTCCTGTGTTAATTCATGGTGCAGGAGATTGCATGCTAAAGGGAGAAAATTATGTAAGATCCGGAAAAATCACAGTCAAAATTTATGACAGAATATTAGATAAAGATGTTGCATATGGCAAAGATTATCATGAATTATCAAAATCAATGCAGGCATTTTGTCGCTTAAATTATGAGGTTTTTAAAACAGAATGCGAAACACCAAAATATTTGTACAATAAATTAATTAAAAACTATATTTATAAAGGGCCTTTGCTCGAGTGGTATGGCAGAATAAAAGTTAAACTCGAAGATAATTACAATTATTTTAATCAGATAATTCCAAAAAAAGCAGAGATATTAGATATTGGATGTGGTTATGGCTTCATGTCTTATATGCTTGGTTTTTTATCCGAAAATAGAGTTATTACGGGAATTGATTATGATAAACATAAAATTGATGTAGCAAAAAACTGTATTTCTAAAAATGACAATATTCAGTTTTTTTATGAAGATGCTTCAATCTATAATTTTAAAAATAAAGATGTTTTTATTCTATCGGATATTTTACATTACATTAACGAGGAGAAGCAAACCCGTTTAATTGAGAATTGTATTAATCATTTAAATGAAAACGGGATGATAATAATTCGAGATGGCGATAAGAGTATGAAAAAAAGACATTTAGGAACCAGATATACTGAATTCTTTTCAACAAATTTTGGTTTTAATAAGCTTGAAGGAAAAAAACTTCACTTTACTTCTCAAAAATTTATTGTAGATATTGCAAAACGATTTAATTTGCAGTTTGAAATTATAGATAATACAAAACTTACTTCTAACGTTTTGTTAATAATTAGAAAATAAGTGGCAAAAGAGAAGGTAATTATAATAGGAAGTGGTTTAGGTGGATTGTTATGTGGTTGTATCTTAAGCAGAGAAGGATATTCTGTTAAAGTTCTAGAAAAGAATCGTCAGATTGGTGGTTGTCTTCAAGTGTTTGCACGTAAGGGTCATATTTTTAATACAGGATTAAATTATACCGAAGGTTTAGCTGACGGACAAATTTTATATAAATATTTTAAATATGTAGGTGTTTTTGACAAACTCAAACTGGCCAGGATGGATATAGATGGTTTTGAGAGAATAACCTATAAAAACGAAGAATATAAATTTGCACAAGGCCAGGAACTTTTTATTGAAAATCTTGTTGAAAAATTCCCGAAAGAAAGACAGACTTTAACTAAATATGTTGAAGACATTAAACAAATAAGCAAAAAGTTTCCTTTATATAATCTAAATGTTCATAATTATCAGATTACAAATTGGGAAATATACGAGCAAAGTATTGCACAATATTTCGATACGCTAACAAATAACAACGATCTTAAAAACGTTCTTTGTGGAGCAAATATGCTTTATGCTGGTTTACCAAATAAAACGCCATTCTATATTCATGCAATTATTAATAATTCATTTGTAAATAGTGCGTGGAGGTTGGTTGATGGCAGTCATCACCTTGCAATAAGTCTTGCAAAGATTATTAAAGACAATGGTGGTGAAGTATTAAAAAATAAAGAGGTAACAAAGTTCAGATTTGCAGATAAAAAGATTTCAGCAGTAGAAACAAATGATGGCGAAGTGTTTGAAACTGATCTTGTAATCTCAAATACTCATCCTGCAAATACTCTAAAGATGATAGATGGTAATCAGGTTTATGGTGCATACCGGAATAGAATAATGTCTTTAAAAAATACTATTGGAATGTTTTCACTTTACATTGTGTTAAAAGAAAACACTTTCGAATACCAAAATTATAATCATTACTACCATAAAGGTTCATCGGTTTGGGGTGCCGAAAATTATTCTGAAAAGCAATGGCCAGAAGGATTTATGTTTTATACACTTGCAGGTTCAAAATCTTTAAAATATGCTGAAAGTGTAATTGTTCTGAGCTATATGAGTTATAACGATGTTGCAAAATGGGAAAACACCTGGATTGAACAAAGAGGTGATGATTATTTAGAATTTAAAAATAAAAAAGCAGAACAATTGCTTGATTTAGTTGAACAAAAATTCCCAACATTCAGAAATAAAATTGGAAGTTATTATACTTCAACCCCATTAACTTACCGTGATTATACGGGTACTCCCGAAGGGTCTTCGTATGGTATTTTAAAAGAAAGTGATCAGTTATTAAAAACCATTATTTCGCCCAAAACAAAAATTCAAAACATGTTTTTTACAGGACAAAATTTAAATATGCATGGCGTTTTAGGGGTAACTATAGCAGCGGTTATGACATGTGGCGAAGTTCTTGGTAATGATTATTTAGTTGATAAAATTAAAGCTAGCACTTAATATAATATGGAGAAAAACTCAGTTGTTATTGTTGGTAGCGGATTAGGAGGTTTGCTTTGCGGTTATATTCTTAGTAAAGAAGGTTACGATATTACTATTTTAGAGAAAAATCACCAAATGGGTGGGTGTCTTCAGACTTTTGTTAGAAATAAATGTATTTTTGATACTGGCATGCATTATATAGGTAGTATGGAAGATGGCCAGGCCTTAAATTATTTGTTTAGATATTTTGGGTTAACCCAAAAGCTGAATTTGAAAAGAATGGATTTAAATGCTTTTGATGTTATTGATATTGCAGGAGAAAAATATAATTATGCTCAGGGCTTTGATCGGTTTGCTGATACTATTACATCCTATTTTCCTTCAGAAAAAGAGGCAATAAATAAATATACCAACAAATTACAGGAAATAGGATTATCGCTTACGAATTTACTTGCAGGAAAAGCAAAACCAGGGTCAACAGGCATGGCTAGTTTTGAGCATTTTTATGAAAACACTCATCAGTACATAACTTCGCTAACAAATAATTATAAATTACAAAATGTGTTAGCTGCATTAAATCCACTTTATGCGGGACACCCTAATTCTGCACCGCTTTATTTACATGGTATTATTAATTATTCTTTAATAGAGAGTTCATGGCGGATGGTTGATGGTGGATCTCAAATTTCTGATATCCTTGCTGAAGGAATAACAAATAATGGCGGAAAAATTATGCTAAATTCCGAAGTTAAAGAGTTTTCGGCTAATGAAAAGGGTGAGATTTCGCATGTGTTACTTGCTAATGGCGAATTAATAGAAGCAAAATATTTTATCTCCAATATTAATCCCGAAAAAACAATTGAATTAACGGGATCTAATTTACATAGAAATGTATATAAAAAACGTATTTCATCTATAGAACAAACTATTTCAATATTTTCATTGTATATTGTTTTTAAACAAAATGAATTTAAATACATGAATTATAACAGCTATTATTATAATAGCGAAAATGTATGGGGAGTTGAAACTTATTCGCCATCGAATTGGCCAGATGGATTTATGTTATATACTCCTGCTGTCTCTTCGTCTGATGTATATGCTGAAAGTATGATTGCCATTACTTATATGAAATATGATGAGTTGTTGAAGTGGGAAAACACAACAGTTGAAAAACGTGGCGATGAATATAAGAAAATGAAAGAACAAAAGGCAAATCAGCTTTTAGAGAAAATTGAAAAACAATACCCAGGTATTAAAAGTAAAATAAAAGCTTATTACACTTCAACGCCATTAACCTATAGAGACTATACCGGTACAATAAATGGTTCAGTATACGGAATAATGAAAGATTGTAATAATCCGTTAAAAACATTTATTCTACCAAAAACTAAAGTGCCAAATTTATTGATGACTGGGCAGAACATTAATTTACATGGTGTTATGGGCGTTACAATTGGATCGCTATTAACTTGTGGCGAACTTATTGGTTTTGATTTTTTACTAAAAAAAATACGAGAATCATCTTAAAAAAAATTAATTAACAATATGTTCTTACCCGAATTTGAAGATATCAGACCATATTATGATAATGAAATTAATGCTGCTTTAAACAGATTAACTAATTATCCTCAGTTTAAATCTGTGCTTAAGTTTTTATATCCAGAAACTGAACATGTAAAAATTATTACACTATTAAATAATATTCATACTGCTGCCGATTTGCAATCAAAGTTTATGCGTAAGCTTGTTTTTGATGTTGTCGACAAAACTTCTGCTGGTATTTCTGTAAGCGGGATCGAAAATCTGTCGCCTGATATACCTTATTTATTTATAGCAAATCATCGCGATATAATTTTAGACTCAGCAATTCTTCAAGCTGTACTTAATAAAAATAATTTTCCAACAACAGAAATAACATTTGGAAGTAATTTAATGAGTTTCCCGTTAATTGTTGATTTTGGAAAAGCAAACAGAATGTTTAAAGTAAACCGTGGTGGAAGTCCAAGGGAGATTTTATCAAACTCAAAAATTTTATCAGCATATATCCGGCATACAATTATCGAAAAAAAAGCATCGGTATGGATTGCTCAGAGAAATGGTCGCACAAAAAATGGAGACGATAAAACCGAAATAGCATTATTAAAAATGCTAAACATGAGCGGAACAAAATCAATAAATAATAATTATAGCGAATTAAATATTGTTCCGGTTACAATCTCATACGAAATTGAACCATGCTGTGCCGAAAAATTAAATGAAATGTATATTTCTTCTTTTAAAAAATATGAGAAAAAACCCGGAGAAGATATTTCCAGCATTTTAAAAGGTTTAACTCAGTATAAAGGGAAAATACATTTGGCTTTTGACAAAGTCGTAAATATTAATGAATTGGTTTCACATAATGCTAATGAAAAAGCAAAAGAACTTTGTTTACTTATTGATGCTGTTATTTATAAAAACTTTAAACTTTGGCCAGTAAATTATATAGCTTTTGATTTAATTAAAGAGAATAATGAATATTCAGATAAATATTCAAATAAAGAGAAACTGGATTTTATTGAATATAAGAATAAGGTAATTTCAAAAATTGAAGGCGACAAAGTAGAAATAGAAAAAATATTTCTAAATCTTTATGCAAACCCGGTTGTAAATAGATTTAATTAATACCATTTATTTCCGCTGCGGCAGATGGTATTTGATATAACCCTAAGCAATTTTTGTACTCTTCGACCCTTTTGGGGTCGCATGTTTATAGCAATTAATTGCTATAAACATTAGGAATCCATAGGATTCCAACAATTTTGAAAATTAAATGTTATTAACAAATGATATCGAATTCAATTTAATTAGAAACACGCAATGTGTTATTGCCATCAAAAGAAGTGTAATATGTAGTTAATGCTCGTTTGGCTTGTCCGGATTGTACTGATCCATCAAGTAATGAAAATTTTGAACTGCAGCATGGACAGTTTAAAAAAAGTGTGTTCGCTGTATCTGGCAGAATTGCACATCTGTCGTTTGGTTGAAAAGTACAGCATCTGTCAAATGCCGAAAACTCAGTTTGGGAAAGCCTGTAAATTATAATTCCGCTAACTCCACCTGTAACAAAAACACTATTACCAATAATTTGAAGTGTGCTAAATTCTGGGTCACTTAAAAAAATTGTAAAATTCACATAAACGTTAGGAACCAAGTCGTCTTTTTTACGGCAGCTATCCGATAGAGTAATTAACAGAATTACAAATAAAAAAATATGTATTTTTGGACTACGCATTTATAAAAAAATGAATTCTAATACAAAGGTAAATAAATTTTCATTTTTATTAGCTCTTATATCTATTTTACTAGTATTTGGGTCAAATATTACAATTGCGCAACCATACTCGGTTGATAGGCCTCCCGAAAAAAAATTAGAATGGAATATTCACCTAAAAGGTCTTTTTAAGAAAAATCCAGCTAAAAAAGCGGCTCGAAAAAGTAAAAAGGATTCCAAAAAAACTTTCAGAAACGAAAAAAAGACTCAGAAGAAATATTGGAAAAAGGTAGATAAACCCAAAGAAAAAGGAACAAATAGAAAAGTAGTAAGAAGAATGAGAAAGAATTTAAAAATTTCTGAAAGACATAATCATCATAAAAATACTGAAACAAGGATAAAACGTCTTTCGAGAAAGAAAATTAAATTGCCAAAGCTCTCCGATACAAAAATTCATTGGCCATGGAAGAAAAAAGTTGTTTCTGATTAGTTTAATTCCTAATACCACTGCCAAAAATTCCGAGAAAAAAAACAGCAACTTACACTTAATCCGACAAGGCACGTTGTTAGGAGACTTAGTTGTTTTGTTAAGAAGTTCGTTATAGTTTTTTAACATTTCAAATTGTAATTTTATACCAGCAAAGTTATTTATGATTAAAAACATGTTTTGCCCTTATAATGCTAGAAAAGTTATTTATAATGCTTTCAAATAAGACACTAAAAATAAATGTTGTATCAACCATTTTAACGAGTTAGAAGTTCAGATAAATAATAGAATAAGACACAAAAAAATAAAGGCAATGAGAGAATTTTCACTAATATTAAAAAAGGATGTTTTTTTTTCCAATTCATTATTTATATTTACGATTCTGTTAAAAAGTGTTAAGTATAAAAATTTTATGTTATTAACGAAATTATAATCAAATGATTATGTTGCGAAAGATTTTATTCGTTTTAGCTGCTGCTATCTTTTCTTCAAATGTTTTTGCACAATCTGGAACATTACAAGGAAAAGTTCTTGATGCAGGCAATGGCGAGGCTATTGCATTTGCTAACGTAAGTGTTGAGTCAAACGGACAGGTAATTACCGGAGGTATGACCGACTTTGATGGAAAGTTTGTAATTAAACCTATTCCTGCTGGTGTTTATGATGTTAAGGCTTCATATGTAGGATATCATCCCCTACAATATAAAGGCTTAAAGATTATGGCTGGAAAAATCACTTTCCAGGATTTTAAAATTTCATCTTCTGTTCAACAATTAGGAGAAATAGAAGTAAAAGATTACAAAGTTCCACTTATCAGTAAAGATCAAACATCTACTGGAGGTGCTGTAACTTCTGAAGAAATTTCAAAGATGCCAGGAAGAAGTGCCGAAGCTGTTGCAACAACAGTTGGAGGTGTTTATTCTGAGCGTGGTGAAGTAGGAAGTATTCGTGGTTCCCGTTCTGAGGCAACTGTATATTATATTGATGGTGTAAAAGTTTCTGGTGGTGCTAGTAAAAGTATGCCAAAATCAGCAACATCTCAGGTTGAGGTTATTACTGGTGGTGTGCCTGCTAAATATGGCGATGTTACAGGTGGTATTATTAGTGTAACAACAAAAGAACCTTCACGCGAAATTTATGGAGCTGTTGAATTAGTAACATCACATTTTTTAGATGCTTATGATTTTAACTTGGCTGAAGTAATGGTAACTGGTCCGCTCTTTTCTAAAAAAACAGTTGATAAATACGATTCAACAAAAGTTAAGAAAAATGTAATTGCTGGATTCTTTGTTTCGGCAAGTATAAATTACGAAAAAGATGGAACTCCTTCTCCAATAGGCTGGTGGACAGCTAAAGATGGTGTAACAGAAGAATTGCTTGCAAATCCATATCGCACTAACGATGCTGGTGTTGGAACAATATTAAATAGTGAGTTTCTTAGAAGAGAAGATTTTAATAATATCAAAGCACGTAATGATGCTGAATCATCACAAATGATGATAACAGGAAAAATAGATGTTAAACCTTCGCGTAACATTAATCTTACATTTGGTGGTACTTTTGATTATAATAAATATAGAGATTTTATTTATGCTAATTCTTGGTTTAATTCAAAGAATAATGGCGAAGTATTAAACAGAACTATGCGCGGTTATGCTCGTTTAACCCAAAAATTCCAAAGTGAAAACGAAAAAGATAATGCTACTGCGCTTATTAAAAATGCATACTATCAAATCCAAATAGACTATCAAAAATACAATAGAACGGTTCAGGATAGAAATAATAAAGATGATTTGTTTAAATATGGCTATGTAGGAAAATTTACAACTACAAAAGTAAATTCCTACGATTATACCGATACAATTGCTGGATATGCAACAGGAGTTTTTCAACATAATGGTTACGCAGATGTAAACTATGCTTTTGAAGCTTCAGATATTAATCCTGATTTAGCAAGTTATACAAGTTCATATTATGGTCTTTATGGACCAAATAGTGGAAAGTATCGAAATGCTGAAATGGTTCATGATGGAGGTGGTTTACTTAATGGTCAGTCTCCAGATAATATTTATGGATTATTCAATAGTCCAGGTACTCCTTACTCTAGTTTTAATAAAATAGATAATTCACAATTCAGATTATCTGCATCAGGATCAGCAGATATTAAAGATCATGAAATTTCATTAGGTTTTGAATTTGAACAACGCGATGATAGATATTATAGTGTTGCTCCAATGGGTTTATGGGATTATGGCCGTAAATTCACTAACTTCCATATCCAAGAATTAGATTTTAGTAATCCAAATTATGTTTATGATGCTAATGGAATTTTCCAAGATACAATATGGTATAATCGTAGATATAACGCTTCATCACAATTTCAGTTTGACGAAAAATTAAGAGAAGCTCTTGGTATGCCTGTAAATGGTACAAATTGGATTGATTTTGATTCATATGATCCATCAATTTTCTCTATTGATTTCTTTTCTGCACCAGAATTATTAGATAATGAACTTGTAAGTTATTATGGTTATGATCATACCGGAAAAAAACTTACTACAAAACCAAGTTTTAACGACTTTCTCACTGCAAAAGATGAGAATGGAAGATTCACTCGTGAAGTTCCTTCATTCCAGCCAATTTATGGTGCTGGTTATATACAGGATAAATTTGCTTTTAACGATTTAGTTTTTAATGTTGGAGTTAGAATCGACCGTTTTGATGCAAATCAAATGGTATTAAAAGATCCTTATTCATTATTTGAAACTAAAAAGTTAGGTGAAGTGCCTGCATCATTAAATCCAAATTTTGTTCACCCAAGCAGTCTTTCGCAAGATGCTGTTGTTTATACAAATGTTGCGGGAACTTCAATTAAAGGATATCGCGAAGGTGTAAGTCCTACAGATGCCAAATGGTACGATTTTAACGGAACACAGGTTAATGACCCAACTTTAATTTCTGATAATAGTTCAATGCATCCAATATTAGTTAATCCAGGAAGCGAATTGAGCGTTAACGCTTTTAAAGATTATGAGCCTCAGATTAATGTTATGCCACGTGTTGCATTTTCATTCCCTGTTTCTGATGTTGCATTATTCTTTGCACATTATGACGTGCTTACAAAACGCCCTAGTGGTTATGTGCGTATGAATCCTATTCAATATCTGTATATTCAAAAACAAGGAGATGAGCCATTAAATAATCCTGATTTGAAAACTGAAAAGACTATTGATTATGAGCTTGGTTTCCAACAGAAATTAAATAATACCTCTTCAATTAAATTCTCAACTTTCTATCGTGAAATGAGAGATATGGTTCAGGTACAATATATTTATGGAGCTTATCCATTTAAATATATGACCTATACAAATATTGACTTTGGAACTGTAAAAGGTTTAACTCTTGCTTACGACTTAAGAAGAACAGGAAATATTACTTTCAGATTAAGTTATACTTTGCAATTTGCAAATGGTACCGGATCTAATGCTGAAACAAGTAAAGCGCTTATTCAAACTGGTCAGCCAAATTTAAGAGCAACTATTCCTCTTGATTTTGACCAACGTCATGCTGTTACAGGTAACTTAGATTATCGTTTTGCTAGTGGCCGTGCTTATAATGGACCAAAAATAGCAGGTAAGGATATTTTACAAAATACTGGAGCAAACTTTACTTTTAATTATGGTACAGGTTCTCCATATAGCAAACGTGATATTAATAATAATAACTTAATAGGATCTATTAATGGATCTCGTAACCCATCTCGTTTTACAATTAATTTACGTCTTGATAGGGATATTGAACTTAGTTATGGTAAAGGCGAAGGAGATAATAAGAAAACCGCAAATCTTAATTTTTATGTAGAGGTAAATAACTTATTAAATACCAAAGAAATTTTAAGCGTTTATGGCAAAACAGGAAACCCGGATGATGATGGATATTTGAATAATGCTGCAAATCAAGCAGGTATTAATGCTCAAAATGATCCTCAATCATATAGGGATTATTATACAATGTATATTAATTACCCATATAATTATTCTTATGCAAGAACTATTCATTTGGGAATTCAACTTAGTTTCTAATAAAGAAAATTAAAAGATATGAAAACAAGGGAAATAAAGAAGATTTTCGCGATAGCAGTACTTTTTGCTGTTCTTGCTCAACCATTGTTTGCTAAAAAATGGATTGGCGATAGTAATAAAAGTTCTGCAAATTATGAAAAATCGATTACTGCCGGATGTATAACACCTTCTGCGGTAAGTGAGCTTGATTTAAATAATGTTAGGGCAAGAATATATACTGGGGGTGATATGTGGTGGGATATTCAAACCCGTTTAGCAAGTTACGAAGTGCCAAAAAATTCTGGTAAAATGGCTTTATATGCTGGTGCTATCTGGATTGGTGGTACCGATGTAAATGGTCAGCTTAGAGTTGCTGGTGCAAGATATCGCGATGGACAAGATTATTTTACTGGCCCGCTTATTAAAGATGGAGCTGCTCAAGGCACAACAACTTCCGACGCTTGTTTAAAATATGATAAGCATTTTATTATTTCAAGAGATGAGGTTTCGGAATTTAGAGCTTTTAAAAGAGCCGAAGCTATAACAGGTGGAGATATGTCTTTATTTAATGGTTATACAGTGCCTGATATTATTACAAATTGGCCAGGTAATAACACCGATGCAGATTATGATTTTAGTCTTGCTCCATTTTTTGATAATGATGAGAACGGTGTTTATGATCCTCAGGCAGGTGATTATCCTTGGTTCGACTTAGATAAAGTTGTTGAGTGTACAGCAACTCAGTCATTAAGAAAACATCTTTTGTATGGTGATAGAACTATGTGGTGGGTTTATAACGATCGTGGTAATATTCATACCGAAACCGATGGTGCTTCTATTGGAATGGAAATCAGGGCTCAGGCTTTTGCTTTCGCAACTAATGACGAGTTAAATAATATGACTTTTGGTAACTATACTCTTATTAACCGTTCAACATATATTTTACAAGATTGTTATTTTGGAGTTTGGACAGATGCTGACTTAGGTGATGCATATGACGATTATGTAATTTGTGATGTAAAACGTGGATTAGGTATTCTATATAATGGAGACGAAAGTGATGGAGATGGAAATGGTGCTACTTATGGATCTCAACCTCCTGCTATTGGTGTTGACTTTTTTGAAGGACCATATATGGATCCTTATGAAGTAAACGGTATTGCATTAGACAGACCTACAGCTTGGGTTAATGGAGTATTAAATACTGGAAGTCCAGATGTTAATAATGGTTGTATTAATGGTATAAACTTCGGTGATGGAGTTCCAGGAAACGAACGTTGGGGAATGCGCAGATTTATGTATTTTCAGAATGATGGTAGTACATTGAGTGACCCGGCAACTGCTACAGAATATTATAGATTTTTAACTGGTTTTTGGAAAAATGGTGTTAGAATGACTTATGGTGGTACCGGATTTTCGACTGGATCAGGAACTGTTGCTGATTTTGCATATCCAGAAGATACAGATCCTACTGGTTGGGGAACTGGCGGTAACCCGCAATCTCCTTGGACAATTGAAGGAAATACTACTAAAGATTATAGGTTTGTTCACTCTGCTGGTCCATTTAC
>CAIQJL010000037.1 GCA_903872185.1 uncultured Bacteroidota bacterium
AGGCGGAGTAGATACTAATGTTGTTGCTTTAGATCGTTTTACTGGAAAAATTATCTGGATTAGTAAAGGGTTGGGACAAATCCCTACATATTGTTCTCCAATGATGATTATACTTACTCAAAAAAATATTCTTGTTACATTTTCACAGAAAGCTCTTTTGGGAATTGATGCAAAAAACGGCAAACTATTATGGTCGCACGAACAGGAAGGGAATGGCGATGTTCATGTTAACACGCCATTATATGAAAATGGATTTATTTATTACATTACTGGGGATGGCAATGGTGCTGTTAAATTAAAATTATCTGAAGACGGAAATTCAATTTCGCAAATATGGCGAAATAAAAGAAGTGATAATTTAATGGGAGGATTTATAAAAACTACTGATTTTATCTATACTTCTGGTTACGAAAGAAGATTTTATTATACAGAAGACGAAAAAACTGGTAATATTATAGATTCTGTTAAATTTGATCGTGGTTCAATTAATTATGCCGATGGAATGCTTTATTTATATAATGAAAAAGGTCAAATGGGATTATTTAAATCGAATGGTGCAAAAATGGAATTAGTAAATTCTTTTAATGTAACAAAGGGCACTAAAGCTCATTATGCTCACCCTGTAATCTGCAATGGTATTTTATATATCAGGCATGGAAAATCACTTTTAGCATATGACATAAAAGTTAAATAAAAAATAATTACACATGAAAAATATCCATATTTTATTATTATTCATTTTATTGACATTTTCAGCTTACGCACAAGATTTATCTATTAAACAGATATTAGAAAAACATTATACTACTTCTGGATTTGATAAACTACAAAAGGTAAATACAATTATTATGACTGGACATATAACAAAGCAAGACTATATGCCAATGAAAATCATTAAAATGAGACCCGATAAATATAAAATGGAATTTGACATACAAGACTTAACAGCATACCAATCTTATGACGGGAAAACAGCGTGGATGACAGCTCCATGGACCGGAAATGCAAAGCCACAAATAATGAATGAAGATGCAGCAAAAGATATTAAAATTAAATCTGATTTTGATGGAGTATTATATAATTGTAAAGACAAAAAACATATTGCAGAATTAATTGGAAAAGAAAGTATAAATAATATTGAAGTATACAAAATAAAATTAACCCTAAAAGAGGGTGGAACTGAATATTATTATATAGATACCCAGTATTTTATTTTACAAAAGAAAACAATTATTCGCATTTCAAAGGGAAAAGAAATTGAAGTAGCTTCAATATATTCAGACTACAGAGATATCGGCGGAATAAAATTTCCATTTATTTCAGAGAATTTCATGGATGGTCAACCCTACTCAACAATTCAATATGACACTATTGAATTAAATAAAACAGTTAACGAAACCATTTTTAAAATTACAGAATGATATTTAATTACTTATACAGAAAATTTCAATAGCTTGCTTTGCATCTTTATATCCATCAGCTAATGCTTTATTAAAATCTAAGCAACCATTATCGAATTGTTCTATAAATATTTCTGAAAGTCCTCTTTGAAAATATGCCTTTGAATCTTCTTTGTTTATTTCAATAGCTGTAGTATAGTCAGAAATTGCCCCCTTATAATTTTGAATATTAAATTTTGCCAATCCTCTATTTCGAAAAGCATCAGGAAATGTGGGATTAATTTCAATTGCCTTTGAAAAATCTAAAATAGCACCATAATAATCATTCTCGTTTAATTTTAAACCACCATCATACAAATATTCATCGCACGATTGTCCAAAACAATTTGAGACAAAAATAACTCCTATAATTATTATTAAAATTGTTCTCATCATTTTTTAAGAAAAAAAGATAAAAATACACTTATTACTAATTTAGACCAATAATATTTTTTTTACTTTTCATATAAGTAAAAACACTTACATACTTTAATTGCCACTGTTCTTTGTTACCAACAACGTTCATTTTATTTGCAATACTGTTTTATTAAATCATAAGCTTTTTCAAATCCCAACTCCCCTGCTTTACTTAAATCAAAGCAACACCCCTCTTTATCATTTAAATAATAATATACTAGCCCTCTGTTGTAATATGCATTTGAGTTTTTTGGATTCAGTTCAATTGCTTTATTTAAATCAGTAATTGCTTCTGAATAACTTTTAATTTGTGTTTTAACAGATCCACGGTTAGTATATGCATCAGAGCATTTTGGATCTAATTTAATAGCACTGTCATAATCAAGTATTGCAGCATTAAATTCTTGCATTTTATGCTTTGCTAACCCACGATTATAATATGCACTTGCGCTATTTTTATCAATTTCTATTGCTTTATCAAAATCAGAAATTGCTCCTTTATAATCGTTTAGATTTTCTTTTGCTATACCACGATTATAATATCCATTTGCAGAGTCAGGTTTTAATTCAATTACCTTATTATAATCTAATATTGCACCTCTGTAATCCTGAAGATAAAATTTTGCATTACCTCTATTTATATATGCAATATCATCATTTGGATTTAATTCAATTGCATTGTTAAAATCCTGCATTGTACGTGTATTTCCAGGCGAAGAAGCTCTTGAATGAATACTATAATATGATCTTTGATCAACCTGCGAA
>CAIQJL010000038.1 GCA_903872185.1 uncultured Bacteroidota bacterium
AAATGTACTATTCAAATTAATAAGCGAAGACGGAAAACAAACTCCTTCAATTCTTAATTTATCAAACGGCAATATCACCCCATTGTGCAAACCACAGCCATTATGTTCTCAACCTGTTATCTCAAAAAATGGCATGATTGGTTACAGCACTCCAGATGCTTTTTATTTACAATCAAATAATGAAACAAAAACAACTGTTTTAACAAGTTATTCAAATTATTTAGCACTTTCTGGTGATGGAAATTTTCTAATAACAAATGACAATAACGATCAATTATTTTTAACCGATTTAAAAACTTCCAAATCACAACAAATTACAGATAACGCAAAAGGATATGTTTATCCTTCATTTTCGCCCGAGGATATTTTTCTTGTTTTTTCTAGTCTTTCAGGTGATTTATATATTCAGAAATTTCTGGATAAAACATCGAAGCTAATTGGCCATGGAGGGAATATTCAATGGGTAAGTAAAAATGAATTTGTTTATACTACTTATGACGATAACGGAACTTCTGCAATAAAATATGGCCGAATTAATTCTGAGTTTAACATAATACAATGTAAATTAAATCTCCCAACCGGAGCAATGTTTGCAACTGTTTCAGAAAAGATTTTATATTTTACAATACAAGGAACACGAAATATATATAGCACTGCATTAAATAAAGTTATTAAAAATATTAGCCGATATGATTTAATATACTCAAAAGAACAACCATTAGACATTACATTTAACAACATTCAGAATACATCTAAATCCATTGTTAAAGTTCCAGGAACCGTGCCATATGTCAATCAGGTATACGACACCCCAAGCTGGCATGAAGGCTGGGGTTCTTGCGCTCCAACCACCTCGGCTATGGCATTTGCATATTACAACCGACTTCCTCCTTGGCCTGTTATGGTAGATCATGGACAGAGTTGGGATCCACACATTAATAATTATGGTTCATATGTTGCCGATAGATACCGGTTTAACGAAATTTATTATCAAGAAACTGCCGATGCATATGGAACTGCGGCATATGGCGGTTACGGTTATTTGTGGACAGGTACTTATAGCCCAAATTCAAGAATGAAAACATATATTGAAAACCATTATATGACTTCAAATCAGCTTTGGACAACATCTTGTACATATGCAAACAGTATTACAGAAATTGATGCAGGATTCGTCCACCCTATATGCAATTACCTTACAACATCTGGCCATTTGATTTTAACAACTGGATATTTGTCTACACAACATACACTGATTTTTAATGATCCATATGGAAATAAAAACAACCCCGGTTATCCCAATTATACAGGATACGATTCTTACTACGACTGGCCTGGCTATAGTAACGGGTACCAAAACCTTGATGCCTCAGGAACTCATGGCGGCGTAGCCTGGACAGTTAAAGCAAGGACAACTGAACCAATTTATAACGATACAATTATTGATAATGTAGATTATAATCATGGATTTTATATGAATAATTCGCTTAATGGATCTATTCAAAGATATTACAAAGACTACAACGTAGGTTATAATGGTCATACCTGGTGGACTGGGTCAATGGCAACTTCACCTGATATTTGTTATGTGTCATGGGGGCCAAATTTACCACAAGCAGGAAAATATAAAGTTGAGGTTTTTATTCCATCAAACGGAGCATCTGCAGTGGGTGCACGTTATCATATTTATTCTGAGAATGGCGATTCTGTTGTCGTTGTTAATCAATCATTATTTTCTAACGAATGGGTTGAATTAGGCATTTTTACTTTTCATGCTGGACAAGGCAATTATGTTTATTTGGGCGACTCAACTGGAATTGACGGAGAAATGGTTGCCTTTGACGCCATGCGTTGGACTTTTTATCCTGAAGCTGTTGCAAATTTCACTTCAACCAACCATCAGATTTGTACTGGAGACATAATTAGTTTTAATAACAATAGCGTTCACTCAAGTTCCTATAATTGGATAATTCCCGGAAGTGATTTAAATTCATCAACTTTAACAAATCCAATAGCAACTTATAATAGTCCCGGAACATATGACGTTACTCTAATTGCACATGGAGTAAACGGAAACGATACGATTTTTATGCCAGATTATGTTGTTGTAAATACCCGTCCAGATGCACAATTCACATCACCAACAACTACCATTCAGCTTCCTAGTGCTTTTGCATTATTTACTAACAATTCACAGAATGCAAGTAATTACTACTGGAATTTTGGTGATGGAGGTACTTCAACCGATCAAAACCCATATCACATATACACTGCAACAGGAAATTATACTGTTTTTCTTATTGCATCAAATGGCCTTTGTCCAAACGACACATTAACCATAAATAACTATATTACGGTTTTAAATGCATCAGGAATTAATACCACAACAAATTCCAACATATATTTAACACAGCACGAAAACGCATTAACGATTCATGCAGAAAATAAACTTTATGAAAACATTCTTGTACAAATAACTGACGAGTTAGGACGTATTTGTTGGTCGCAAAACATTGGAAAAATTGCCGAAACTAAAACTATTTCCATTCCTGATTTACCAGGTATCAACATAATTACATTACTTTCTGGAAAAGAAATTATTTACAAATTTAAATGGGTAACAAAAAATTAATTAACAATCTAACACAAATAACAAAATATAATGGATCCAAGAATTGACAAACACTTAAACTCAAATATTAAAGATTTAATTAACGAATTTGATGGTATTCAGCAAGCATTAGATAAATTTGAAATTGGCTGTGCTCCCTGTAGTTTAGGCACATGCAAATTAAAAGATGTGGTTGGAATTCATAATTTAAATGCCGAAAATGAAAAAGAATTAATCTCACAAATTTTTAAAATCATTTACCCCGATGAAATTTTTGATATTCCAAGAATTGCTCAAGAGAAAAAAAACACAGGCAACACTATGTCCCCACCTTTGAGGATGCTGGTAAATGAGCATATACTAATAAAACGCGTACTCGCGCTTGCACCAAAAATTACAGAAATATTAGATTTCTCAATTCCAGAACACAAAATGTTAATTCTGGATATTGTCGATTTTATACGTAGTTATGCAGATAAATATCATCACTCAAAAGAAGAAGATATTTTATTTAAATATTTTGATTCCTCTTTAGATATAATTAAAGTTATGATTAGTGATCATGTGCAGTCACGCTCTTATGTTACAGAAATGTTTAATGCCGTTGAAACAGGAAACACATTAATTGCAAAAAATAATTTAATTTATTATTGTGATTTGTTAACCGAGCATATAAACAAAGAAGATACTATACTTTACCCCTGGATGGATAATAACTTAGACACTAAACAAGTTGGTAAAATGTATTCCGAATTCTTAAGCATAAACAACTCTAAACCTGAGATTCAGGGAAAATACGAAGCAATTGTAAATAGTTTTGAAAACTTTAAACTATAAAATGTTGAATTAAATTTCAGAAAACTTTTATATGAATTTTATCTTCGACTCCGTTGGAGTCGAATGTTTGTAGCAATTTTATTGCTACAAACCTAGGGACTCCTCTGGAGTCCAACACAAAAAAAACATTGTTCAATGTTACTGTATACTACAATATTTTATTATTAAGAAAACTAAATTATATATAGATTTTATTACTCCAAAATCATGTAATCTAAAACCAACTGTTTCTTAATTTTTTTATTTGTTTTTTTTATAAAACTTAAATAATTTTAAATTCATTCTTTCTACTGTTTTATTTAAAGAAAGCTGAATAGAAGCAGAATCAATTTTTATTTGTTCTGTGTTATTATTAAATGAATAATCCTTATTTCTTGTATAATAAGGAAACGGTGAATTTAGTTGATTAAACTTATTGTCTTTAATTATTAATGTTATTAATTCCTTTCCAAAAGACGAAAGATCATTTTCCTTTATTATTCTTTTGCTTAGTGGCTTATTTTGTTCATAACCATAATGAGTTAAATAGTTAACCGAATCTCTGGTTAATGCCCCAAATTCTGCAATAAAAATCGACTTTGTTGAGTCAATAATTATACTATTCTCTATTTCGAGATTTTCGTTAAGAAAAAGATTCTCGAATTTTCTTTTTACAATTTTTTCAGAGTCTTTAGAATTAAAAAAAGCTACTTTACTAAACAAAAATTTCTCTTTAAATGCCATTATTATTTGCTTATTCTCTTCTTCTCTTTGATTTTTACCTTCGCTCAATAAACTATTTATTGCTTTTTCAGAATTATTCATTCTTACCAGCAAAGTTCCCTGTTTTAAATTATTAATCTGCACTTTTGAAAGGTCTCTATTAATTCTTCTACTATTAACAGATTTTGAAATTTTATTACTGAAATAATAATTCAAGGATAATTTGAAATTTTGAATATTGTTTTTTGAACAAGGAATATAATAACAAAGCTCTATACTCCATTTTTTTGTAATTTTAATTCTACGCCTGCTAAAAAATTTACTTCAGAATAATAACCGTTAATATTTGCTTTAGTAGCACCATTCCACTTGTCGCCGTCATAAACAATTTTCTTGGACGCCAAAAGATAGGAATAACTTAATCCTGTATGAATAAACAAATCCGTTACAATTCGAAATTGAGAAATTAAATTTAACTCAATATAACTATTTTGAAGTTTTATATATGAAGTACTTGATGTTGCCCCTTTTCGCGCAAATAGTGCAACTCCCTTTAATCTAATTTTATCAGATAATTTATATTTTCCCAAAAAACCAACAACTGGCTCTGCTTTATAATTAAAACTATCCTTCTTGAATTTGCTATAATTGATTCCTGCTGTTATCCCATAAATAATGATCTTCTTTTTCGACGAATCAATTTGCTGTGAATAGGCCAAAATCGAAGTAACGAATAAAAGAGCTACAAAAATTATTCGCATCATTAGTTTATATTTGCTAATTAAACGACTTTATAATTACGACTTTTACTCGTTGTTTTTATAATATTTTTTCTGCATTCCATAAAGAAAATTTCGCAAAATCTGATCTTTACAAAGCCTATATTGAGTCTGATTTGGATTTCTAAAAAATGCACTTAATTCATGTTTACTTATCCGCAAGTCTGCTAGTTTTAGTATATCCAAAATATCTTCATCTTTAAGGTTTAGTGCGATTTTTAATTTTCTAAAAACAATATTATTATTAAGTTTTTTCTCTGGGTCTGGCTGTGACCCTTCTTTTTTTCCGCGCTTATGATTTATAAACCCATTTAGAAAAATGGCCATCTCAATATCCGAAAGCTCCTTATATGCCGGATCCTCTTCTTTTTTTAACCAATCGCTTATTTCTGCCCTGGTTACTAAGTGGTCTGCCAATGCAAATAATTCAATCATTCTTGTATCGTTAAAATCGAAAGTATAACGAATACGGCGCATTATATCGTTGTTGTTCATGTTTTTATTTCTATAACAAATTATTCTATTAATCTCATATCGCTTTCATAATCATTTTGCAAATCTTCGTGAAGAGTAGATAATGCTTTTCTTATTTTTTGAACCTGCCGAATATAAATATTTTCAAGTGCAGTGCTTTTATTTATTTCAATTCCCGATTTCCTTAATTTCTTACAGAAATGAATAAGTAACTCAACTTCTGTTTGTTTAAGTCCAGAATATTTAATTTGTTTATTGGTAAATCTTAATATTTTTCGTAGACTTTTTTTTGCAAAATAAATATTGCTTTTATTTATTTCTGTATATTGTTTATCAATTTCTTCTTTTACTGCATTTATATAACTTTCTTCATCACTTGCTTCAAATAGGAGGTAATTTAATAGCTCTTTATTGTCTTTTTTATACTTTGCTACACGCAAACAAATATCTAGCACCTCCTTCTCATCAAGTGAGTATAATTCCTTTTTAATTTCGCTTAAAGAAGCCGTTTTCACTTTATTTATTTGATAAACTCAAAAATACAATAAATAACATTTAATTCACTAACTTCTATTTTAAAATAAAAATAATTAGGCAACCATTTAAAAAATATACGTCTATAAAAAACAAACTATAAATTATGAAAACAAACCTATTGTTAACATTATTAAGCATGTTATCACTGGGCTTAACTATTAAAGCCCAATCAGACTGTAATTTTCCAATGATTGCTGGAAATATTGGTTCTCTTCAATATAATTCAATTAATATAACTTTAAATGGAGCTACTTACGATTCACTATCTTTAGATTTAGATGAAGATGGAAATTTTGATGTTTTATTTATCGCATATTATCATTCAATTGGATTTAGCAAATATAGTGAAACAGCAATCGTCTTATTAAATCCTAATATTGAAATAATTACCGACACTATTTTACCTTCACGCTTAAATTCTAATGATAGTATTTCTGTATGCAAACATTGGTTATATACAAACCAACATTTTGTTTTCGCTGAAATTTCAATTGAACCCGGAATGCTATATTTAGGAAACTGGCTAAACCAAGGATCTGGTTATGTGGGGTTTAGGTTAAATCAAATTACTGATACTTTATACGGCTGGTTTAGTCTAAATAGCCTTGTTACAGAAACAGGAAGTCAGTTAAGTATTAATGGTTTTGTTTTACAGTCAACCACAACTGCAATCTATAATACTGAACTTTCAGAAAATGATATTACAATTTTTCCAAACCCTACAAGTGACATTCTCTCAATTAAAATTCCAAAAAATATTAACTCCGCAATTATAATTATTACAAATATTGAAGGAAAAACTATAACCAGACAAAGTGGAAATAACATAATTTCTATTTCAGTAACAGACTTTCCTAGTGGGATATATTATATTCAGATATTAACTGACAATATTCTTTTAAATAAAAAATTCATAAAGCAATAGCTCAAATGCTTTTTATATAAATACTATATTTTATTGCTTTCAATTATTTGCAACTTATACTTGCACTTAAAATACTAAATGATTAAAATTGCGAAAGTAAAAAACAAAGCAATGATTATAGATTTTCGTTCAGATACCTTTACAAAACCAACTGCAGCAATGCTAAATGCAATGTTTACTGCAGAAGTTGGCGACGATGTTTTTTGTGAAGATCCAACAGTAAACAAGCTTGAAGAAATGGCTGCAACAAAATTTGGAATGGAAGCTGCATTATATTGTCCAAGTGGTACAATGAGCAACCAGATTGGTATTAAATGTCACACCCAGCCTGGTAACGAAGTTATTTGCGAAAAATTAAGTCATGTTTATATTTACGAAGGTGGCGGCATTGCTTTTAATTCAGGTTGTCAGGTTCATGCTATTGATGGAATTAGAGGACATATTACAGCAGACCAAATTAAAGCCGCTATTAATCCTGATGATGTTCATAAGCCCAAATCAAGCTTAGTAAGCCTTGAAAATACCGGCAATCGTGGTGGTGGAAGTTGTTACGAAATGTCAGAAATACTTAAAATAAGAGCGCTTTGCGTTGAAAATAACATTAAACTTCATTTAGATGGAGCACGACTTTGGAATGCTTTAGTTGCTAAAAATGAATCGCCTTTACAATATGGAAAAATTTTCGATAGTATTTCTATATGTTTAAGCAAAGGGCTGGGTGCACCAATTGGTAGTCTTTTGTTAGGAAAAAAAGATTTTATAAACCAAGCACGAAGAATTCGCAAGGTATTTGGTGGCGGAATGCGACAAGCCGGATATATCGCAGCAGCTGGAATTTATGCACTTGAAAATAATATTGAAAGATTAGCAGAAGATCACAAACATGCAAAACTTTTAGCAGAAGAATTTTCTAAAAAAGATTTTATTGGTAACATAATGCCAGTAGAAACAAATATTATTATTCTGGAAGTTAAAGGAAGATTTTCAGCAACTACACTTCAAGCAAAATTAAAAGAAAACAATATACTTTGTTTACTAATTTCAGAAACTAAAATAAGGCTAATAACTCATTTAGATATTAGTCCTGACATGATTGACAAAACTATTGAAGTAATAAGAAAATTGTAAAAGGTTTTTAATCAAAACGAAATACCTCCATCGCCTTATAAACAGCATCTTCAAGTCTCTCTTTATTCAGCGGGATTTCTACTTTATTATACTCTAGATATTCTACCAATTGTTCCGTACTTAAATTTCCAACCATGCTATGAGCCGACATCGGACATCCACCCATTCCAAGCATGGCAACGTCAAAATAACGACAGCCGGCTTTATAAGCAGCATCAATTTTGCCGTTAGCCTCTTCGAGAGATACATGTAAATGCATTCCTAATTCAATTTTAGGAAATTCTTTTTTTACCTGTGCAAAAGAATTTGCTATTACCGCGTTATCGCCAACTCCTAAAGTATCGGCAAGGCTAATCGTTTTTATGCCAATATTCTGTAATTTTTCAATTGCTTTTATTACCAATTCATCACTATGTTCATCGCCATAAGGATTTCCAAATGCCATTGAAAAATAAATCACAAGTTCTTTATTTGATTTTGAAACCAGATTCTGCATTTCAGTAATTGTTCCCAAAGCACCATCAACATTGGAATTTATGTTTAATTTTAAAAAAGTGTTTGAAATAGAAAAAGGATATCCAAAATAGCTTATTTCGTCGAAAGAAGAACCAATTTGCGCACCCTTAAGATTTCCAACAATTGCCAATAACTTAGTTTCTGTTTTACTTAAATCAAGCATTTTTAATACCTCAACAGTATCACTTAACTGTGGAATAGCTTTAGGTGAAACAAAACTTCCAAAATCAATCGTATCGAAACCAACTTTTAAGAGGCAATTAATATACTCTGCCTTTAGTTTTGTAGGAATAAAAGTCTTTTTGCCTTGCATGGCATCCCGAGGCGTTGCAACAATTCTCATGATTTCTTTTATTACAAAGATATAAATTTCAAACATTTTAAAAATGATATTTTACCTCAATTTCTATAAATATATTTGTCTGTTAAATTAAATTCTCTTAGTTTTGAGTTAAATAGCAAAATATTATGAAATATATTATTTCTTTTCTTATCACATTCTCTGCTTTTGTATACTCAAGCGCAGCAACTTTTACTATAACAAATACTAATGATGCCGGAGCCGGTTCGTTAAGACAAGCCATTACCTCTGCCAACACAAGTCCCCTGGATGCCGATAATATTATTTTTAACATTCCAATATCTGATCCTAATTATAATTCAACTACGGGCATTTTTACCATCACTCTGGCTACATCATTGTCAACAATAAATAGCATAAGTGTTTCTATTGACGGAACAACTCAACCTGGCAACACAAATCCAAATGGTCCCGAAATTTGTTTGCGAAGTACTACTAATATGCAATATGGGCTATGTTTTCCATTCAGTGGTGGTGTGGTAAAAGGGATGATAATAAATGGATTTCAGATAGGAGTTTTAATTACAAAATATTTAACCTATCCCAGCGGTTCCTGTTTAATTTCTGACTGCTATTTAGGAGTTAATTATAATGGAACTTTGGCTGTTCCTAACGATATTGGAGTAGCTTGTTATGGCGGAGTTGCAGGAAACACTATTTCAAATAATATTATTTCTGGAAATACCACTGCCGGAGTAGGTCTAAGAACTTCTAATTCAAATATCGTACAAGGAAATAAAATTGGAACAGATCGTACCGGAATGCTTAGAATTCCTAATTATTATGGAGTTGCTATAGATTCATCTTCCTTAAATATCATTGGAGGAACTCTAATTTCACAACGAAATTTAATTTCCGGAAACACATATGCCGGGGTTGCTATCAACACTAACATTTCACATGATAATATTATTAAAGGGAACTATATTGGTGTAAATATAACTGCTACCACAAGCGCTGATACAATCAGTAATTATTATGGAATTGCAATTAATGAATCTTATAACAACATAATTGGAGGAAGTGCTGCTGGAGAAAGAAACATTATTTCTGCAAACATTGATGCTGGAATTGCAATACTAGGACTTGCTTCTTCAGGAAATTCAATTAAAGGAAATTATATAGGGACAAACTCCACTGGCACTGATTCAATAGCAAATGGAAACGGAATCTTACTTAGCGGAGCAAACAATACTTTAATTGGCGGGTCTATTAATGGTGAAAAAAATGTTATATCTGGAAATCATCTAGCAGGAATTGCAATGGCATATTACGGAACCCGTAACAATGTAGTTAAAGGAAATTACATTGGCACTGATTATACAGGAATGAATCCCATTAGTAACCATACAGGTGTTCATATTTTCAGCAATGCAAACTCAAATACTATAGGCGGAACAACAGCTGCAGAACGAAATATTATTTCTGCAAACTATGAAATGGGGATATCAATGGAAGCAGCAGATAGTAATATTGTTAAAGGAAATTATATTGGTCCTGATTTTACAGGACTCGGGACTTTTAAGTTTTCTAGCGACACCCTAATTCAAGGAAATGGATTATATTTTAACTCTAATGCTGCTCATAATATTGCTGGTGGAAATAACTCTGGCGAAGGAAATATTATTTCGGGCAACAGAGTTTATGGTTTAGTCTATTATGGCAATTCACCTTATAATTCCTGTATTGGGAATTATATTGGCGTTGACAAAACAGGAAATAACAAATTGCCAAATACAACTGGAATCTGTGTTGATGGGGGAGCAAATCACAACCCTATTTTGAACAATGTTTTATCAGGCAATCTTGCATATGGTATTTTTATAGTTACTACTGGCACTTATTACAATGAATTAAGAGGAAATAAAATAGGAACAAATGCAACAGGAACTGATTCTGTTCCAAATCAAATAGGAATTATACTTGGTGGAGGCGCAAAATATAATACTATTGGTGGAACCACTTCGGCTGATAGAAATATAATTTCCGGGAATTATTTCGATGGTATTGAAGTTGCCGATTCAAGCACAATGTATAATAATATTATTGGAAATTATATTGGAACAAACGCAGCTGGAACTGCTTCAATACCTAATTATAACGGAATTGGTTTCGCTACTCTTCCTTCAAAAAACAATATAGAAAATAATTTAGTAAGCGGAAATAAATATATTGGAATTCTACTGTATGAAAGAAGTGATAGTAATACCGTTTATAGTAACAAAGTTGGCACTGCTGCAGATGGAGTTTCGCCTCTTGGTAATGGTGCTGCTGGAATAGTAATTGATATTAAATCAAAATACAATAAAATTGGTGGATTAGGAAAGGGAAATATAGTTGCTTTTAATGATACAGCAGGTATTATTATTGGAGATGCGCTTTCAGTTTATAATACTCTATCTGAAAATATTGTGATTAATAATCCCTTTATGGGCATTGATCTTTTTCCATTTGGCGTAAATGCGAATGATGCAGGTGATACCGATAACGGCTGCAATGGGTTAATGAACTATCCTATAATTTCGAGCGTTATTTACAATAATGGAAGTGGGCAAACTAACATGTCCGGAACTATTGATTACTCAATTAATGGCGGACCAGCAGGTATAGTTATTGAACTTTTTAAATCTGATAATGCTAATTTATTTAACCATGGGGATGCAGTTGCATACCTTGGTTCAACAATTGCAGATGGAACGGGAAGCTGGTCCTTTAATTGTGCAGGGCTAGTAGCTTCCGACATTGTTACAGCTACTGCAACTGATTTGTTAGGAAACAGTTCTGAATTTGCATTAAACGCAGCTATTGTTACAGACATTAATAAAAATAACTTTTTAGAAAATAATTTAACTGTTTTTCCAAATCCAGTAATGGATTTTGTAAACATTTCAGGCCTTTCAGAAAACACAGAATTAATTTTGAATGATTATACTGGTCGTGAAATACTAAGACAAAATTTAAATGCAGGCGAACACACAACATTAGATTTAAGAACCCTACAAAACGGTCTTTATATATTAACTCTTGAATCAAACATAAACACGATTACAAAACTAAAATTAATGAAAAAATGAAAAAAATAATTTCACTTTTGTTAATTATTTTATTTTCACAGCTTGCTTTCTCAACTACTTATATAGTAACAAATACAAATGATGCCGGTACTGGCTCCTTAAGACTTGCCGTCCAAAATGCTAACATTTATCCCGGTAGCCATATTATAAATTTTAATATCCCGACAACTGATCCTGGCTATAATTCTATACAAGGAATTTGGAAAATTTCTCTCTCTTCAACACTACCAATGATTACCCATAGTAGCATATTAATTGATGGCACTTCGCAATCAATTTTTGCTGGAAATACAAACATTTATGGTCCAGAAATAATGTTAGATGGAAATAACCAGGCCTGGGCTGATTTTGCTTTTCATCTATACAATGTATCAAGCATTACAATTAAAGGATTTATTATTGGGAGATTTGTTGTAGGAATACAAATTTCGGGCACTAATGCACAAAATAATACCATTGCAGGAAATTATATTGGGTGCAATTATAACGCTACCGATACTCTGGGAAACACACATGGAATTTACCTTTTAAGCGGACCACACAATAATTTGATAGGTGGAAACTCATTTTCACTTCGAAATATTGTTTCTGGAAATAATCACGTAGGGATTCGTGCGGTAAATTCAAATAATAACATTATTCAAGGAAATTTTGTAGGATTAAACCGAACAGGAAATGCTTCGTTACGAAACTATGATGGAATAAGTATTGAGGGAACTTCAAAATATAATTTAATTGGTGGCTATACCCCTTCTGAAAGAAACTATGTGTCGGGAAATGTAGCATACGGAATCCCAGTATTTGGCGCTGGTTGCAACTTCAATATTATTGCAGGAAATTATGTTGGAACTGATACCACGGGCAGTTTTGCAATTCAAAATACTTATGGCGTTTTATTCGACGATGGTGCAAGTTATAATACTTTAGGTGGAAGAATTCCAGGAGCAGGGAATCTTTTGTCGGGCAATTCGGGTTATGGAGTTTTTCTTTATAATTTTGGCACTTTAAAAGACACTGTAGTCGGAAATTTAATTGGCACAAATTTTTCTGGAACCCTTGCAATTCCTAATGCAAATGGCATCGTAATTGACGGCCCTTCATTTTTGCATACAGTTGAGAATAATGTTATTTCTGGTAATTTACAGATGGGAATTGACATTCATTTAATTGGAACCGACAGCAATATTGTAATAAACAATAAAATTGGAACCGATATTTCCGGTTTGATCGCTTTAGGAAATCAAATTGATGGAATAAGAATAGGCGAAGGTCCAAAAAACAACATTATCGGTCAAAACGGAAAAGGAAATATTATTGCAAATAATGGTGGCAACGGAATTACAGTTATGACATCTGTAGATATTTCAAATTCATTTTCTTCTAATTCTATATATAATAATGGAGGAATGGGCATTGATTTATTTCCTGCCGGATCAACTGCTAACGATGCAGGAGACAGCGATACGGGACCAAATAACTTGATGAATTTTCCAACTATTGTGTCAGTTGTTAATTATTCTGGAAATAACTGGATTGTTAGTGGAACATTAGATTATACTTCTCCATTGGGTTGTATAGTAGAACTTTTTAAAGCACACTTTAATGGCTCTGGAAATGCTCAAGGAAAAATCTTTTTAGGCTCATGCATAGCTAATGCTTCTGGAAACTGGACAGATACAATTTCAGGCTTAACGTTAGCCGATAATCTCGTTTCTACAGCTACAGATTTGAATAATAATACTTCTGAGTTTTCTACTAATACTCCTTTATCTGTTAATGCAAATTTTGAAAGTGATTTTAATTTTCAGATTTTTCCTAATCCTGCCAAAGAATTTACAACTATTAAAATAAATAATCCAGAATTTTATTTAATTGAGATTACTGATGTATCGGGGAAAAAAATTAAATCCTTTGCAAACATTACTGCAGAAGAGACAAAATTAAGCACATTAGAAATTGAAAAAGGTTTTTATATTATTTCTGTTTTAAATAACTTGAAAAAAACTATTGGTAACAAAAAACTAATTATCGACTAATTTTTTTTAATTATTTGGTGTTCCATTATCTATCCAACAAAGAACCGCATTTTTTTGTGCGTCTGTTAAGTTGCCTTTTGTAGGCATTAATCCATCTGCAATTTTTGAACGAATATTTGTTTTTGATGCACAAATATTTGCATAATTAGAAAAACTGCCATGACAAGAAACACAACTTGATTGAAAAACTGGAAGAACATCTGTAGAAAAAGATTTGGCAGCTCCCGAACAATCTGGTGTAAATGTTTTTGCTGCCTTTTTGCAACTTGTTATTGTTAAAACTAACAATATTGCTGAAAAAAAATATGCACGTTTCATTATTAATTTTTTAATAACTTCTTTAACGTAGCAATTTCTCCAATGTTTTACCACTTTGTCAATTTAATGTTTTTTAACAGGTCCTCCGCGATTAATGTTAAGGAATTCTGTAAATTACATATTCGCTGTTTTTTCCCACCACCTCAAAAGGAAGTTTGTGTGAAATTCTTGTCAAAAAACAAGTAACACCAAAATGCTTTAAGGCAATAATATTTTTAGCTGTTAGATTATAATAATTTTCATTAGCTTTATCCGTAACATCAAATCCATGCTTATTACCTCTATAATCAATTTTATAAACACGTGCTACTCGCTGCATCCATTCTACTATTCCAGCTTTAGAATGTACAGGTAATTTAAAATCAACATATGTACTTCGTTGTCCATGAAATTTTAATTCTGTAAAATCAATCGGGGTTGTAAAACAAGCATCTTTAGGGGTTTTGTTCATTGCCATCCTAGATATTTCAATTGCCGGATTTGAAGAAAGGTTAGGTTCAAAATCATATTTTACTTTCCAGGGTAATTTGTAAGGAAATAAAGAAATGGCAATGATTACAAATATTATAATACTAGTATTAATTAATCTTTTTGACTTTAAAAACTTAAGCTCAACCAGTTGTTTTACATGTCTTTCAAGTATTGCAAATAATGCAATCACGCCAAACATTTCAATCCAAATTGTTGATTTAAACCACTGTGTTGAAGCAACTGTTTCATTATGTAAAACTTCAACAAAAAAAGAATAAGCCATACAGCCTATTAATATAGTAAAAACAAAAGACATTATTTCATGAAATTTATTTTTATAATACAATAATGCCAAACCAAATAACGGAATTAATATAATGTAATTTCTTAATGGGAAATACGATGGTATAAAATGATGTGGATTTCGGAAATTAAAAAACACATCAAAAATATATTTGTCAGGAACTTTTGCAACATTAAACTGGACTAAAGCCGCTATTATAAGGGGTAAAGCAATAACTATTGCGGGCAAAACAAAATACAATAATTTTTTATATTCTATTTTTTTATTTAACGTAAACGATGTTATAAAAAACACTGAGGTACAAATTACCAGCAACTGAACTCCAACAAGTGGCTGAAACAACAACGATAATGATAATAATAATGAAGAAAGAAAATATCTTTTATCTAAAAAACACCATAAACCCCATACTCCAATCGCTTTGGCAGGCAAGCTAGGAATAAATGAATTATAATAAAGCTCATTACTTCCAAGATGAATATTATAAAAGCCAATAAACAAGGCCATTATAGCCAACCATTTTACCAATTCATTTTCAATAAATTCTGTCGCAATTTTCCTAATACCCAACAATAAAATAATTGAAAAAATAAAATGAAAAATAAAACTTAAAGAAGGCAAGTTTTTTCCTGCCAAAGAAATAAAATAGCCATAAAACATTCTTTCATTTGGTGTTTGGTGGGCCAAAGATTGAATATAAAAATCATTTGCAAACAGTGAATTATCATTAAGATAAAAACCATAGGCAGCTTGTGCATGATCGCTTCTACCCAATTCATAACCATGATGTAGAATCATTAATGCATATACAACAATTGCTGCTATCAGAATAAACAATGATTTTTTAAAATTCATAAACGAAGATAAGTTGTTTTATGCATAATTTCCAAAAATATAAAATAAATGCAAATTCAACTATAATCTACAGTAGGTTTGCTTTGCTAGAAATTGTTCGTCGCGATGCTCTGATTGACAAAATTTATTATATTTGGAATCCATTAAGCGCTAAAACAAAATCAGTTAAATGAACTGCTACCATTACATAACTTTTATAATTTTATCAATTATAATAACTTTACATTGCAATGGCCAAGAAAAAATCACAAACATGAAAAATCGTAAAACTTTTGTTGCCGGAAAATTCTATCCCGAAGAAAAAAACGCATTAACCAGCGAATTAAAAAAATACTTTGAAAACGCAAAACCAAATTTAACAAGTAACACGATTGCAATAATTGCTCCTCATGCCGGCTATGTTTTCTCCGGACAGGTAGCTGCTTCTGCCTTTAATCAAATTGACGTTAACAATGATTACGAAAATGTATTTATTCTGGCATCAAGCCATGTAATGCTTTTTGATGGTGTTTCTGTATATTGTGACGGGAACTACGAAACCCCACTTGGAGAAGTAAAAGTAAATACTGTCTTGGCAAACAAGTTAGTAAAAGAAAACAGCAATCTTCTTAAAAATTATCAACAACCACATTATACAGAGCATTCAATTGAAGTTCAACTACCTTTTTTACAATACAAATTTGGCGAAAAACTTCAAATTATTCCGATAATTTTAGGAACAGATAATCCTGCAGATTGTAAAAAACTTGCAGAAATTTTAACACCTTATTTTAATTCAAAAAATTTATTTGTAATAAGTAGCGACTTCTCTCACTACCCATCTTACACAGACGGACAAAAAACAGATTTAGCAACATCTTCGGCAATTTTAACAAATAATCCGAATGAATTAGTCGCTTCAATTGCAAATAACAAAAAAGCAAAAACGGGAGGATTAGTTACTAGCCTTTGTGGATGGACTTCCGTGCTCACACTTATGTACATAACAGAAAACAATCCCAACTTTAAATACTCCGAAATTCAATATTTAAATAGTGGTGATTCGCCTTATGGTGACAAAATAAAAGTTGTAGGATATCATGCAATTGCCATTTCTGAGCAAAGAACAAAAGGTATAGACAATTCTTCTTTTTCGATTTCAGAAATCGAAAAAACAACACTACTTAAACTTGCAAGAAATACAATTATAAACTATTTGCAAAACGGCAAAGATTCTACTATTTATGATTTTACAAACAATTTAAAAACAGCCTGTGGGGCATTTGTAACACTTCACAAAAACGGAAAACTTAGGGGTTGCATTGGAAATTTTTCACAAGATACTTCGCTATATAAGATAATTCAAAATATGGCTATTTCATCTGCAATTCACGATAATCGCTTTCCACAAGTTAATCTCTCAGAACTTGACAGTATTGATATTGAAATTTCTGTTTTAACTCCTCTTAAGAAAATAACTTCAATAAATGAACTTAAACTTGGCAAACATGGTATTTATATAAAACAAGGCAAAAATTCAGGTACATTTTTACCACAAGTTGCGACAGAAACTGGTTGGACTAAAGAAGAATTTCTGGGGCATTGCTCACAAGACAAAACTGGAATTGGATGGGACGGCTGGAAAAACGCAGAACTATTTGTTTACGAGGCAATTGTTTTTAAAGAATAATCTAAATGTGAAAAGAACTTAAAATAATTTATTCTCTTATAAGTCTTTTCTAAAAAATCGTAAATTTACAGTCTAAGAATTTTAAATATATGAAATTATTTGTATACATTTTAATCTTTATAACCACATGGGTAACCGTTATTCAGGGTTGTAAAAAACAGAATGAGTTATTCCTTGGAGAAGACAGTCTTGGCTATACATCTGCTGAAGTAATAAAAATTTTTTATACCGATTCTACTCAACCATTTCCAATTCTTTCGGCTTTTATCGCTACAGATGCCGAAATTTTAAAAAAACACTCACACAACGTTAGAGTTTCGAGTGATACAACAAAGTATTTAATAAACAGAATGTTTCGAACTATTTCTGCTTTTCAAGGTAATATAAACGGTATTACTGCTCCCGAAATTGGCATTAACAGAAATATTATAATAATCAGAAGAAAAGATAAAGCCGGGAATCCTCTTGAAGTATTTTTAAACCCAAGAATTACTCAACACTCCAATGCCTCTTCTGAAATTCAAGATAGTTGCATTACCTCGCCTGGTATTTTTCCATCATATATAACCCGTTATAATTTAGTTTCTGTTGATTATTATTCAACAGACGGCAGCTACCATTCTGAGTTAATTGAAATGGAAACTGCTGCAATTCTTCAACACGAGATGGCACACTTGTCTGGTGGCGTGCTTGCATTTACTATTGACCCACTTGCTTTTACAGGAATGGAAATAGATACTATCATGGCTCAACCTGATTCCATTGCAATGAGAATTTATCTAACAACGAGTTATTCTGATTCATTAGTTTTAAGAAAAACATCGGTTAACGTTCGTCCAGATTCAACAAATGCAGTTTTAGTTGCAGTAATAAACAGAATGAGAAAATCATTAGCCGCTTCATCTGGTGGAGTTGGAATTGCAGCTCCTCAAGTTGGTATTAACAGAAATATTATTTTAGTTAAACGCCTTGATAAAATTGGTAAACCAGTTGAAGTTTATTTAAATCCACGAATAGTAAACACAACTTCAAAAATTAT
>CAIQJL010000039.1 GCA_903872185.1 uncultured Bacteroidota bacterium
ATTGCCTGGGACGAAAAAAGTAAAAGGTTATTTCTAACAGGTAAATGGTGGCCAGAGATGTATGAGGTGCAGCTTGTTAAAAAGTAATATCAATCTTTTATTGAAATATTATTTTACCTTTTCAATTCTTATATCATCAATCTGAAATGTTCCCGGTTCAATAATTTCCAAACCAAAACGCAATCTATCAAGGTCCTTTGGTATATGTCGTTCAACAACATATTCCTTCCATTCACTGATTGCATCTTTAGAAGAAATTATTTTTACTTCGTTTGGTTCTTTACTTCCTCCCTCAACAGTTATAGCTGAAATTGAAATTCTAAAAGAGGTTCCATTATTTTTTACCCAGAAACTTACTTTATAATCAGCTCCTGCATCTGCTTCAAACTCTTTAAATATACCAGGAGAAAAAGTAAATCCTTTCGGAGAACATTTTTTTACAATAAATTTCAAAGATCGTTTTCCTTCTTTAAAATCTATTGAATCTGAAATAATATCAACATCATTTACAGCATCCTTCTCTTTGTTAACTGCATCTTTAAGATTATCAAAATACCAGTTAACAGGCAAACCATTCTCTATATATTCAAAACCGCCATTCATTCCAGCACTTTTAACTTCAATAATTTGACTACTTGAACATCTCGTAAAATACACGAAACAATTTAATAATATTAAGATTAAGATACCATTATTAAAAACCTTTGGCATATTGTTGTATTTTTTCATTTATATTATTTTTTCTAAGTTTTACCATAAGGAAAAGTTAACCCCTAGTTGAGCTGTATATCCTCTTAACTCTTCAAGGTGTTTGGAAGGATATACATAACCACCAGTTAAATTAACAAATAAATTTTGAGATGTAAACAAATGTACACCAAGAGTTGGAGTAATTGTAACAATGTTCCCTAATTGACTCTGATACATATCACCAACTTCAAGTCCAAAATATGGTATTAAGTAATTTCTAGTTGGGTTTCTTTCTAATGACAAATCAAGACCTAATGCCCAATAAAATATATCCTTAATGTCTTTTTTAGAACTTTTCATAAAATTTACTTTTGTATATATTCTTCCATGGCTGGGTCCTCTGTTTTCGTTTTTATGTATCCATGCTGCTATTAGATATTCAACGGATATTCCTGTAAAATACCCTAAACTATCTTGCATCTCGGGAACATATAAATGAAAAACAGCACCAGGCATAAAATATGTCTCCCACTCATCTTTATTTATTTTTACTTCTGGAGCTTTTTTTATTTGTGATTCCGGAACGTTACTATTGCTAATTTCTTGCGCATTACCAATGCTGATTATTGTTAGTAACAAAATACTTAAATGCAATATCTTTTTCATAATTATATTTGTTTTTGTAAATTATATTTAAGCCGCTCTGGCTTCTTTTTTCTTAAGAATATTACTTATTATAAATAAGCCACCTGTTAAAACAAATGGAAAATTAAGCGCAAGTACTATGAAAAGACTTGTCCAAACCGAATTATTCATTTCATAATTGTGTATATAAATTAAAGGCGAAAATCCTGCACCTATTAAAATGAAAATGATTCCACCTATTAATTCTTTCTTCCATGCAAGAAAAAAGATTATTAACAAAACAATTGAGGGAATAGAATGCATTAAGAATGCAACTAATTGTTGTCCTAATGTAAATCTGCTATCGAATGAATCAAGAGCAAACATTTCTAAGAAAAGTATTGCCAGAATGCATAATATTCTGGGTGTCCAATGCATAATTTTAATTTTTGTCTTCATAACTTTTATTTGTTGATTACTAAGCAAAAGTATGCCGACTTACTCCCTAATAAAAACGGAAATTCAATACACATTAATAGAAATTTGCAATGAGCATATTAATAAATATAAATATGTTGTTTTAATCAAATAATTTTGCATAATTTGCAAATCGAACCAAAAAAGTTGTATTTTTTGCAAATATTTTATCTCTTAAAATTGTAACATCAAAAAAATAATGGAGAAAACTACCGTTTTACAAAAACAATCACAATTCCTTAAAAAAATTGAAGATATTATTCCTATTTCTAGTTCTCTGGTAAACGAATTGTCAGACGTGCTAGAAACAAGCACAGATAGCTCTTATAGAAGAATTAGATGTGAAACATTATTAAGTATTGAAGAAATAATAAAATTGTGCGATCACTTTAATATAACTTTTGATGCTTTCAGTAAAAGCGAGAATACAGCTGTTACTTTTAACTATTCAAAGTTAGAGCCAAGTATTTCATGCTTTAAAGAATACCTAGAGAAACTTTTACAGGACATGAAAACGATAGACAATTCAAATCAAAAACAAATAATTTATGCTTGTGAGGACATTCCTGTTTTTCATCACTTCAATCATCCAATACTTGCATCATTCAAAATGTTTTACTGGATGCTAACTATTCTAAATGTCCCAGAACTTGAGTTTGAAAAATTCGACACAAATAATATTAATTCTGAATTAACTGAAACAGGGAAACAAATTGCAGCAGCTTATTCTAGAATTCCTTCTATAGAAATATGGACAGAAACAATTATTCACAGCACGATTAAACAAATTGAATATTTTTGGGAGGCTGGAAAATTTAAAAATAAAAATGATGCATTAAAAGTTTGCGAAGAATTAAGAAATGAAATTACCTTAATTCAAAGACAGGCTGAAAAGGGAACTAAATTAGATTCTTTTCCAAACAACATTCAGGAAAATAATTTTAAGCTTTACTTTAGCGATATGGAAATAACAAATAACTGTGTACATGTTAATATTGGTAGTTTAAAGAGCGTTTACCTTGGACATTTTACTTTTAGTACAATGTCAACATTTAACGATTCATATTGCAAAGAAACATTTGAATGGATGAATACAATAATAAAAAAATCGACGTTAATTAGTGGAATATCGGAAAAACAAAGATATCAGGTATTTAAAAAATATTTTAAATATATTGATGAACTTGAAGAAAAGATAAAATAACCATATTGATTTATAAAATTTGTAAAAGGAATAACATTTATGGCTTTCATTTCAATATCCATTGACCTGTCAGGTTCTACCGAAGTAAAAAAAACAATAAGAAATTTTAGTTCAAAAGACAAGGATAATATTAGTTTGCTTTACACCCGATTTATTGAACAATTGTACTTGCTTGAAATGAAATTTTATGAGAGTTTAGTAAATAATCAAATTGAATTAAAAAATCTATTTGTTGTAAAAACTATTGGAGATGAAATTTGGATTATTTACGATTTATCAAAAGACAAGGTTAAGTACGACTCTCTTGAATTCAATAAACTTATTTACAATATTATTTACGGATTGATTTATATGATAATGGGAAACAATCATATAATAATAAGAGAACGCCAATTTGTAGAAGAAGAAAAATATGATTTTGAAAAACAAGCAAAAGTAAAATCGAAAAAAATAAATATTATCCCAAAAGTATTTATCGATTTAATTGAAGAATATGAGGAAACAAGTAACATAAGATATAAAATTTTTGAAAGAATGTTTGATAAGTTGATTCCTTATACAGAACAAGGAGCATTATCAAGTTCTGATCAGATTAATAACTTTCAGGAATATTTAAATAATTTGAATTTTGGGACACAAATGGGAGGTTCTGGGAATAATAAATTTGATGTCTCTTACCGGTTTGATCCTATTGGATTTGAAGTTGATCGTTTTTTTAGATTAACAAAATTTTCGCAACCTGGCGTAGTAACAATTGGACAAAATTTATATTCTAAATTATTAGTCAATAAACTTTCAGAAACTACAAATGAAATAGGTTATATTGAAAGTTTTGTTTTTCCATATGGAGATAAATATTTTCAAAGAGTAGATTATTTTCAATACATCTTCAGAAAAATTGATAATTCTACACTAAAAGGAATAGATGAAAATTATTATCTGTTTTATTTTTTCAAACACTTCTTGCTTCCAGAAGAGCTAACTAACACAAATAAAGATTGTCAGAAGCATTACAAAGAAATTAAAGATATTTTTAAAGAACTTAACGTTCAACTTTATTCTCGAGAGAGAAAGCCATAAAAAAGCCTCATTTTATTGAGGCTTTACTTGTGGGCCTGGTAGGGCACGTCCCGAAGTATCGGGACTACGACCCTCTGATTATTCCAAATCGAATTTGCTTAAAATCTCATTTACCATATTAGGATTCTCTTTTAGTTTTATTATAAAAACTTTACTTTTCATTTTCTTAATAAAATTTTCCATCTTTCTAGCTTGTGCTCTGTTAATACATTTTATCACAAGATATTTTTCC
>CAIQJL010000040.1 GCA_903872185.1 uncultured Bacteroidota bacterium
CGGCAAACTGGTTACTAACAGGTCCCATTCTTAATAAAGGCACAAGTGCTCCAAATTTAAATCCATTTAAATGCCCAAAAGTACCAGAAACAACAACAATTCCATCTCCTCCGCTTTCTTTTACAGCAATTTTTGTAGCCTGGTTTAGTGGATTTGTTGAAGCCGCAACTTGGCATACAGCATTTGTTGCCCAAACCATACCGCCAGTATATTTTGCAACAAATGCCTGGCAACTTGCAGTATTTGCTAATGATAATTGTTTATATCCACAAATATATAAACCATTATTACCTTTTGCCATATCAGTAATTGCCCAATACTCTAAATTACCAGTACCTCCAATTTGTTCGTGAGAAACAGCAGTACCATCACTCGAATTTAATTTCCAAACATATGCAGGATTAAATGTTGTCCACTGGTTCATTGTGGTATAATAAATAAACGGTTCGGCAAATACCATGTGATAACCCCAATCGTTTGATTGATTAAGCGGAACGTTGTTTCTTGAAAATTTAAGCTGTGGGCAATCAGAAGAATTACTCCAATCGTAACGTGCAATAAACATGTCGGTTGTTGTTGCATTTGTGTTAATATTATTTAACACAGTAGGTGGTAATGTGTTGGTTGGATCAATAAAAGAAATGTTTAAACCATTAAAATAGCCTGTAAATGCAACAGAATTATTATCAGTTGATAAACCTAAAGAATAATCAGGAGCAGGCGTATCTTTTGGTACCGGGAAGAAACTTCTAAAAGTTAATTGATCGGTAGTATTTGCACATAATAAATTTGAAGGATCTAAAAATGTAAGAAAAATATCATTTACAGAAGCAAATGCAGCGGTAGGTAAAACATAACCAACTGTACCATTATTCATATTATCATAATTACCTGTAATAACAATTTTAATTTTTGATGCAGTATATGTTTTTATTATCCCAATTTGATACCTACCCATTCTAACCGGAGTAGTTGGATCTAATAAACAGCCATAAATTTGACCACCTAATTCGTTGCCACAATAATCGGTTTTTACAACAAAAATAAAACGATATTGTCTCCAATTATTACCCGTAATTGGATTTGATTGCCCATAGTTATATGTTTGGCCTGCAATTGTAAAATCTCCACTTGCCAAACCTATGGAATAATTATAACCTTCAAAATGAACCATGTCTAAAATCTCTTGATTACCTGTGGTATTATCCATTGTCCAGGGGAAATGAGAATTTAGCGTAAGATTTTCAGTAATTAATGCTACCGTTGCAGTTCCTGTATTATTTAATGCATCTGTAACTGTTACGGTATATGGGCCAATACCTAAATTAATTGCTGTTAGAGTGGTTTGCACTGGCCAAGTATTCCATAAATAAGTATAAGGTGCTGTACCTCCGGTTACAGTGGCAGATATAGTTCCATCGGTACCTTTACAACTTCTTTCTGTTGGAGTTAACGTTACTGTTAAAGTTAGGGCATTAGATATATTAAATAAAAATGCTACCATAATAACAAATATACAAAATTTTTTCATGTTTGCTAATTTTAAGTATTACATAATAAAACATAATTTACCCCTTTCGTCAGGCATTAGATATTTGTTATAATATCGTTAAGTTGACGCACAAATTGCCATTTACCTTGAATGACTTGATTTGCATTTGATTTTTATTAA
>CAIQJL010000041.1 GCA_903872185.1 uncultured Bacteroidota bacterium
CTACCAGCTGGATTTGGCGACCAGTCAATAAATGAAGAACCTTGTCCATAATAAATTTGCATACCCGAAAGTGGACTAGTACTTGGTATTTCAATTGTCCATGTTTTTGTTGGACGTAATTCAAGTTCCTGCCCATCTTTAAATGCCCTTATCCTTACCTCGCCACCAGTTGTTAATAAACTTCCACCAGCAATTGTTGGCATCTGATAATATATCATATCCTTTGGAGTATATAGTTCGATAAGTTTAACAGTATATGGCCAATGAACACTATCTCCATTATGAAACATTAACAAATCTTTTGATGCATATATTTTGGTTCCCTGATTACCAATTATAGGTCCAGCACCTGTCGTATCAATAATAAATTCCTGCTCCTGTTGTTTTTTAGTGTCAAAATAATTATTCATCGACTGATAATCATTTATCTGCTTTTCAAGCGATTCAATACGATCTTTCTTACAACTACTAAAATAAACTGTACTTATTGTTAATGCTAAAAACATTAATCTGTAAATGCGAATTGAGTTTTTCATTTTGCTGAGTTATTAAATATTAATTAGCATATGCTGGACATGACACAGCTTTCTTTTTCTTTTTTGATCGACCATTTTTACTGTCGCACTTAAAAAAATACATTATACCTATTCTAAGATTAGCTTCTTTCCATTTAACATTATACCTTAATTCCATAAACGGTTTCCAGCATTTACCTTTTTTTATACCAATTCCTCCTTCTGCAGCCCAATTTGAATATTTTGCAGTGGATAAAGATGAGCTTTCATAATTAATCCAGCCGTTATAAGCACCATTTACTAAAGTGTATAATGTTATATTTCCATAACTAACAATATTAAAATGTAAACTTACACCTGCATAATATTCCTTTATCTGATTAAATCCGGGGTAATATGAGATTTGAGGAACAACGATTAATTTTTTAACAGGTATTTCAGCTCTTAATCCTGCACCAAAACTTTCTGTTTGAAAATTATAAATAACACAACCTCCTATTCCAAAATTTTGAGAAAATAAATTTGAGCTAAGCATTATTAATACAAAATATATTGTGATTTTGAGTTTTTTGTTATTTATAAACATAATCAAATTAATTTTTTAGTAGGTTACGTGCATTTTCGAGTGCAGCTTCTGAAACAACTTTTCCACTAAGCATTTTAGCAATTTCAGCAATGCGCTCGTTCTTATTTAATAGACGAATATGTGTTTGAGAAGAATCTCCCGAATGATCTTTGTATACAAGGTAATGATTAGTACCACGTGATGCGATTTGTGGTAGATGAGTAATTGAAATTACCTGTAATTTCTGCGCCATTTTTTGCATTATTTCACTCATACAATGTGCAATTTCACCACTAACCCCAGCATCAATTTCATCGAAAATAATTGAAGGAACATCATTTGAATTTGCAACCAATGATTTTATTGTTAACATTAAACGCGAAAGCTCACCACCTGAAGCAACTTTTGAAATTTCCATCGTCTCAACTTTTTTGTTTGCAGAAAACATAAATTTCACAACATCTTTACCTGTTGATGTAAAGTCAGTACTAACAGATAATTCGACTTTAAAATCTGCATTTAGTATCCCTAAATCTTTTAACATTGGAACAACCTTTTTTTCTAGTTCCTTTATTGCTTTTTTTCGTTTTTCGGAAATTTGATTCGCTTGTTTATCAAGTACTGCACTTTGTTTTTTTAGATTTTCCTTAACTTGATTTATTTCTTCGACTAACGATTCTGTCAACTGCACTTTGTTTCGAAAATCCTCTCTTATATCAATTAACTCAGATATCGTATTTACTCTATGCTTTTGCTGAAGGCTATATATTGCATCTAATCTCTCAAAAACTATATTTAATCTATCAGGATTAGCTTCAATTCTAGAAGAGGTACTCTCTATCTCAGAAGCTATATCTTTAAAATCAATAATATTATTTTCAACTCTTGTTTTCCAGTCAATTGCATCTGGATAATTTTTTGCAAGATTCTCTAAAGTCTGCCTTAGCTCCTTTAATTTTGAAAGTATAGGATTTTCATCTTCCGATAATAAACTTGTAGCAATTGTAAAATTCTCGAGTATTTCTTCAAAATTACTTAATAACTCTTTCTCTTTTTCAAGTTCATTTACCTCATCATCCTGCAAATTGGCTTCTTCAAGTTGTTTTAGCTGAAACTGAAAATAATCATTATCTGATAAATTTTTATTTGATTTTTCTTGTAAATCACGAAGCCTTTTATTTTCGCTAACAAAAGTCTCAAAATGTTTTTTATAGTTACTTACTACTTCTTTGTTTCCAGCTAAAGCATCTAAAACAGATAACTGAAAATTACCATTAGAAAGCAGTAAATTCTCGTGCTGACTATGAATATCCACCAATTTTAATCCAAGTTCTTTTATTGTATTTAAATTTACAGGAGTATCGTTAACAAAGGATCTTGAATTTCCATTTACAGCAATTTCTCTGCGTAATATTAATGTTTCAGAATAATCAAGATTATGCTCATCGAAAAATCTTTCTAAATTATAATTTTTTATAAAAAAAGTACCTTCTACAACACACTTTTTCTCTTTGTTTTTAAGTAAACTTAAATCAGCTCTTTGTCCAAGTATTAATGACAAAGCTCCCATAAGTATTGATTTTCCTGCACCAGTTTCGCCAGTAATTGTAGAAAAACCTGAGTTAAAACCTATCTGAAGGTTGTCTATTAAAGCGTAATTTTGTATTAGTAAAGCTTGTAGCACAAATTTTACTTTCCTTCGGGTGTAAGTATCTTTTGATATTTTCCAGAATTTGTTGGATCAATTTCTTTAAGTAAATTGTTAACTCTGGTTCTTTCTTCAGGATATGATTCTGAAAAAACATTAACAAGCTCGTCAGCTTTTGCATCTATAGCAACTTGCAGAAATGTCATAAAAGCACTCGGTTTTTCGCGATATACTTTTTGCAAAAGCTTTAAATCTTCAGCAATAGAAGCTCTTCCATCAGCAGATTTTTCTGCCATAACATCAAGTCCATTTTTATGATAGCGATAATAAAACTCGCGAATAGAACCATATTTTGGATTTAATATATTCTCAATCAACCAATAGCGATTCTTCTGACTATCAAATGATTTCCATCCTTTTTCTTGAGCTGTTTGAGCGTTTGTAACTATTTTTTCAGCTCTTTGAAAGTATGCAGTACCTCCGTCTAAAGAAAAAGCATCATAATCGAGTCCAATTATTATATAGGCATAAAATGCAAGTATAGATGTAAGATTTGACATATGTGAGTTTTCACTGAATTCCATAGATTGAAATTCTACATACCTAAATTGCAAATCATTATCTTTATAATTAAACATTACAGAGTTATAATTTGAATTAAAAACTGGACGGTTCGATTGAATTTGAATTGTTCCTTTATATTCGTCTGAAGAAATCTGATCAGTCAAATTAATAAGTATATTACATTCAATCCGTTCATCTGTCGAAAAAACGTTATCAGTCCATTTACGATTATTCAAAAATTCGTAAAGATCCTTTTGCATTGATTCAAAAACTCTTTTGTTTGAGCTTTGAATAGATTGTGAAGAAACTTGAATACGACAGTTAAGTTCTTGTGCATTAACTATTCCAGAAAGCAAGATTAAACTTATAATTAAATACTTTCGCATAATATTAAGTCAATAGTTTATATAACTCATTTACAATATCCTCAGCAACTTTTGATTTATGCTTTAACTCAAAATTACGAATATTATTGCTATTGTCAATAAAAGTGACTTTGTTTGTTTCTGTGCCAAAACCTGCATCTTTATCGTTCAGCGAATTAAGAACTATTAAATCTAAATTTTTATTTTTTAGCTTTATTTTTGCATTTTCAATCTCATTATCAGTTTCTAAAGCAAAACCTATAATTACCTGATTAGCAGTTTTATTTTTACCAAGATGTGCGGCAATATCTTTTGTTGGCTCTAATTGAACTGAAGTAGAATTCTGTGCATGTTTTATTTTAGTGGCTGAAATATTTATTGGAGTATAATCTGCAACTGCTGCGGAAAGTATTGCTGCATCAACTTTCGGAAACCACTCATTTGCAGCAATAAACATTTCATTTGCAGAAACTACATTTACTATTTTAATGTTTATATTCGTATTTTGCAAAGAAACAGGTCCTGAAATTAAGATTACTTCGGCTCCCTCGTTTTCCAAACAATTTGCAATGGCATAACCCATTTTACCGGAAGAATGATTGCTTATAAATCTCACAGGATCAATGGCTTCTATAGTAGGTCCTGCGGTTACAATTACCCGTTTACCTTTAAGTTTTTTTTTTGAGTTAAAAAAATCAACTATTTCTGAAACGATTTTTTCAGGTTCTTCCATCCTGCCCTTTCCGTCAAGTCCACTTGCAAGTTCACCTGTTGCAGGTTCTATTATTGTATTTCCGTATGATTTTAGAATTTCAATATTCTTTTGTGTTGCTGGATGTGCAAACATATCCAAGTCCATTGCAGGTGCAATAACAACCGGACATTTTGCAGATAAATAAGTTGTTAGTAGTAAATTATCACAAACTCCGTGTGCCATTTTAGCTAAAGTGTTAGCTGAAGCTGGAGCAACTATAAATAAATCTGCCCAGATACCAAGATCAACATGACTATTCCAATCACCGCTTTGTTGTTGAAAAAAATCACAAAGTACAGAGTTCTTAGATAATGCGGATAATGTTACAGGAGTAATAAATTCTTTTGCTGTAGGAGTAATAACAATTTTTACCTCAGCACCTTCTTTAATAAGTAATCTGGTAATAGTTGCAGCTTTGTATGCAGCAATACTGCCAGTAATTCCAAGTATTATATGTTTTCCCTGAAGAAACATTATAGCACATCAGGCTGTTTCTCTTCTTTTTCAGGTGTGCGGAAGTACAATTTGCTTTCCATAAATTCTTGTAAAGCAATTGAAGAAGGTTTTGGAAGTTTTTCGTAAAAACGTGAAATTTCAATTTGTTCACGATTTTCAAATATCTCTTCTAAATTATCAGTAAATGAAGCAAATTCTTCTAATTTACGACTAAGTTCATCTTTAACTTCTAATGAAATTTGATTTGAACGCTTTGCAATTACCATTACTGATTGATAAATATTACCAGTTTCGATTTCGAGTTTGTTTAAGTCGCGTGTAATTGTAGTAACCGATGCGTTTACTTTTTTGTGATCCATATTATTGAAATTTAGTTTTTTAAATTTTTAGTTGCGTCATTAAATAATTTCTCAGCTTCTTTCAGAAATTGAGATTGAGGATATTCTGCAATAAGTGAATAATATTCATCAACAGTATCCTGATAGCGAGTTGCTTTTTTTGAAATCACACTGTTTTCGGCTAAAAGAAAAGAAGACTTTAAAGTCAAAAACATAATTTCTTCTCTAAAAGGACTATCAGGAAAATCCAATAAACCAGCTTTAAATGCAATAATGGCAGCTCTATAATCGCCAATATCAAAATAAAGTTTTGCAGATTTAAATGATTTAATTTCTAATTTACTTCTTAAATCATCTACAATTTTATTACATTCTGCAACTCTTGTGCTTTTAGGATATTTATTTAAAAACATTTGCATTTCCTCAATAGCCTTGTAGGTATATGCCTGATCTAAACTAGGTTCGGGCGAATTCAGATAACTACAATAAGCAGCCATATATTCACATTCTTCGCGATGAACAGAAAGAGGATATCTTTCAGCAAAATTCTTGAAATAATAACCAGCAAGTATTTGATCTCCTTGATTATAATAGCAATACGCCATGAAAAATTGAATTTTTTCAGCTTTATCAGAGCCTTTGTACATATTTTCTAATTCCTCAAATAAACCAATTGCTCTGTAGTAATCCTTTTTCTCGTAATACTCTACTCCTTTTTCGTATTTTAAAGCATAGTCAGAACTTTTAAGGTATTTTTGGTACTTACTGCAAGATCCAAAAACAACTGACAATGTGATTAATACGAATAGATATGACCTTTTTGAAAACATTTTGCGAAGATAGTATTTTTTAATGAAATTCTATAACGAATAAGCTATTCTATTATTGTAATTATAGATTTTTTAACAAAAAACTAAAATTTTGTTCAATTTTAAAATTATTCTACGGACAATTTTTGATAGAAATTTAATGAATTACCATCTGTAATTTTCAAGATATATAATCCTTTATTCAATTTTGAAATATTTATCAAATAAGAATTTTTATCAATACCATTTTCAATTTCACTTAAAACCAATTTACCAGAGATATCAAATAAATTTATCATTATAGTTGTTTTAATTTTTTCAGAAATTTCTATGTTTAAAAAATCACTGCATGGATTTGGATAAGTATTTATTTTGGTTTTTATTAATTCTTCGTTGTTATTTGTGATAACAAGACTTAAACCAAATCTTTTAACAAATTCCTGATAATAAATATTAGCAATTGTTGCATCATGAACAACAAGTGTATTTTCATCATTAACTGATTCAGCAGAAGCGCTCCAATTATGAGAGCCGGTTAATACAAGGGGATCTGAACTTGTAAAATTTGGATCGGCTATTAAAAGTTTATGATGCAAAATACCGCCTTCTATATATTCTTTAAAATTATTTCCTAGAGCAAGAGTTAAAATTGACACAACAGCTGGAGTACAAGTTCCGGGACTACTTACCATAGCTTTTGTTATTACCCCTGCATTTGCTTTATTACTTATTGCATCAGCAAGATTTGTTTTTGTAATAAGATTTGTTTCTACATATAATTCATTATTTGCAGTTCCAATTGCATCAATAATTCTTTCGGTAACGCTATCAGATGGGCTAAAATATAGCTCTACTCTTTTTCCACCAATAATAAATTCGTGAGGTGTATTATTTGTTTTATAACTTCCAAATTTCGCAGTTGATACATTTGGCAATAATCCGGAACTACCATACATTTCTTCGAATTCGATTTCATATGCTTTTGCCAAACTCTGATCATGTATTATTATAACATTATTCGCATCAGTATTATTAATCTGCAAATCAGTCCAGTTTGTAGATCCAGTCCATACAATTGCATCTTCAGGATTAAGTGAATTTGCATCAATAACTACAAATTTATTATGCATTATGCCACCTGAATTTCCATTTGAAATCTGACCAATTGCGGCATCTAAACCAGTTAAGCCAGTATTTGAAGCCGCATTATCATGTATAATTCTTACAGCTACTCCCCTATTTTTCGCAGCATTTATTGCACCGGTTATGTTTGCTAAATTAGTTGTACTAAAATTATAAATAGCAATATCCAAAGTGTATTTGGATCGGTTAATATAATTAATAAGGGTATCGTCAATTAAACTATTTAAAGTAATTGCATTTGTGCCAGTAGAAACGGTATTATCAACAGATCTAGTAAAATAAACTTTTGTACTTCCTGATGAATTTGATTGTGTAATATATGTTTGTATTGCTGATTTAGCTGTGTCGGTGCTATTAACTGAAAATGCTCTAACGTAAAATATTTCTGATGCACTTGCTCCGTTTACTATTACACTGTGATTTGTTGTGTTTGATGTTCCATTTAAAATACCAAGTTCAAGATTTGTTGTATTCCCATACTGGATTTGAGAAGAACCAATAATATTTGTAGTCCAATTTAAAGTAAAACCTGTTGTAGTAATATTACTTATAACTATAGGAGAAGTAATTAAAATTGAGAAGTCAGGTACAATATCTAATCCGTCTCTAACCAAAAGTTGGTAACCACCCGATCCTGTAAATGAATATTGTGAAACTATTCCAGAAATATTTACTGCTCCGATTGGGATGGGCTGTCCAACTAACGGACACGTTGTTACTGTTCTTAATTGTCCCGATTCACCATTAGAATTAAAAGTATAATTTGTGTTTGCTACAAAATTGCCAGTACCCTGAATTAAACAATGATTTAATTGCACCACCTCGCTTTCAACACTTTCATTCATTACTAAAGGAGTTATTATTTGTATTTGAGGTAATGGTTGTGCATTTGAGACTAATGTTGCAGTAGTTACCGGATCGATCTCTAATAAAGAATTATAATTTTTCAATACACCAGTTACAGTTATTTTATCACCTTTAATTGCAGCTGAAAGAACAGCGTTTGCTGATGCATTATAAACAGCTATACCTGCAGTTGTATCTTGAATGTATCTAACGTTTCCAAGCTCAGAACCATTTAAAACGATACCTGTAACAGTTACCGTAGTTCCAATAGTCATGGCTCTAGCTGCTGCAATATTTGTTTGCGATTTTGAAATAAATGGAATCAAAATTATTAGTACAAGGATTAAAATATTTTTCATTTGTGAAAAAATTAGTTATTAAAATATTAGAGTACAAAAGTAGTTCATAAAAATGAGATTCGACTTTGTTTTGCCTATTTGTATTAGCTTACAATAATTTTTATATTCAAAATTTTAACAAGGATTAAATTGTTTTCAATTATTAAAATTAATTTCGGCCTTTGTTTTAAAATGAAAGAGATCTTTATTACAACTGGCAAATTGTCGCTGAAAATTTCGTGGATGCTTGTAAAAATCTACGTTCCGTTTTCTTTATTAGCTGCTTTTCTTAAATTTTCTGGTTTCTTTTTATGGATAAGTCCTATTTTGAGCCCTTTTATGAAATTATTAGGATTACCAGGCGAAGCAGCAGTTACATTAATGGCAGGATTTTTTGGAAATGTTTATGCAGGAATTGCAACAATTCCAGCTTTAGATTTAACATTTAAGCAAGTTACTATACTTGGAATTATTTTAGGCTTTTCGCATAATTTACTGGTTGAAAGTGGAATATTGATAAAACTAAAGTTTGCGACAGCCAGATTGTCACTTTTTAGAGTGATTTTTGGTTTATTGGCTGGAATGTTAATGAATCAAGTATTACCTGATGAAATTAAAGGAGCTATTTTAAATCCATATATGAACCCAGAAGCTTTTAGCTGGGTAAATACAATTAAAGCCATGATAGTTACATGCTTTCAGGTTCTTGTATTAATTTTTGTTTTAAACTTTTTATATGAACTTTTAAAGAAATGGAAATTTAGTCAAGTAATAAAACAAAAGTTACAAGGGATTGCATCATTAATAGGGTTATCGCCAAATGCTTTAATTCCATGGATGGCAGGTTTTATACTTGGAATTGTTTACGGTGCAGGAATATTATTTCAATTTAATGAAAAGAAAACATTAACCCATAAAGATGCTTGTTTGGTAACTGTTTTCATGATTTTAGCTCATGCTATAATTGAAGACACATTAGTTTTTGTAGTACTTGGTGCAAGTTTCTGGTGGATTTTTCTTACCCGAATAATTTTAGCATTCATTGTAATGAAGCTACTTTCTATAAAAAATACTTATAAGAAATTTTTATGGATAGGACTGGCAATGAAATAAGTAAGTGCTTTGAATACAGAAGGTATCCAAAGGTAAATACTTTTAAAATTTTACTTAATATTTTCGAGTTTTTTAAAATAAATAAGTAAAGCCAACCAATATTCTTTACTTGTAGGGCAGTCTTGCCAAAGGCTCTTTGAGCCATGTTCGCCTATACCTTCTTGAGGTTTAAATACTGTTTTTAATTCCACAGGAATATCAGAAAGTAATTCAGTCATGTAAGTATACTCACGTTGCGAGCAAGCAACAAAAACTGGTTTATCAAATCCTTTTAATTGATCTTTCATAACCATATCAGGTTGAAAATATTCTCCAGGACTAAATGCTACAACTGCTTTAACTTTTGAATTTCCTTTAGCAATCCTCATTGCAAGAGATGCAGAATAAGAACTTCCAAAAAGCACAACTTGTTTATTACTTTTTTCATAGGCGAAATCAACTGCAGCAATCATATCTTTTTCTGCTTCAAGATAAGTTGTTGCCATTCCTTTTTGTTTTGCAAGATTTGCTGTTTCGTTTTGAACAAAATTTACACCACCGCCAGAACGCAAATCAACTGCAAGGCAATTATATCCCAATTTTAATAATTTAATTGCTGATGCTTTATATTCTCCTTTACTATAACCAGCTTGATGGTATAATATAATGTATGGAAAGCTTTCATCAACTTCATACAAATTTGCTGTTACCGTTAATCCATCTGAAGCTGTAAAAGTTACTAAATCTTGTGAGTGCAAAGAGATTATTCCGGTAAAGAATAAAAGAGCAGCGAGTAAGTTTTTCATTTTGAGTAGTTTTATGCTTCAGCTAAAACAGTAATTTTATTTGATGACATTTCAACCATTCCTCCTAAAATATCAAAAAATAATTTATTGCCATTTGCTTCAACCACTTTTATTTTGCCTTCGGCCAATGTAGAAATAATTGGTGCGTGGTTATTCATCAATTCAAAAGAGCCATCTGAACCGGGAAGCTGAATTAATTTAGCTTCTCCGGTAAATAGACTTTTTTCGGGTGTTATAATTTCAACTGTCATAATTAACAACTTTTTAAATTTTTATTGTCAATTATTATGCCTTTGCTTCGGCAAGCATACGTTCACCATTCGCAATTGCATCTTCAATTGTACCACAAAGATTAAATGCTGCTTCTGGATATTGGTCTACTTCACCATTAATAATCATATTAAATCCACGAATTGTATCTTCAATAGAAACCATTACTCCTTTTCTTCCTGTAAATTGTTCGGCAACATGGAATGGTTGAGATAAGAAACGTTGAACACGACGAGCACGGTGAACAACTTGTTTATCTTCTTCAGAAAGTTCGTCGATACCAAGAATTGCAATAATATCCTGTAATTCTTTATAGCGTTGTAAAATTTCTTTAACTCTTTGAGCACAATTATAATGTTCGTGTCCAATAATTTCTGGAGTAAGAATTCTTGAAGTTGAATCGAGTGGATCAACAGCTGGATAAATTCCAAGCTCAGAAATTTTACGAGAAAGTACTGTTGTTGCATCAAGATGCGAGAATGTTGTAGCTGGAGCAGGGTCAGTTAAATCATCTGCAGGAACATAAACAGCCTGAACTGAAGTAATTGAACCATTTTTTGTAGAAGTAATTCTTTCCTGCATAACACCCATTTCAGTTGCTAAAGTTGGTTGGTAACCAACAGCTGAAGGCATACGACCTAAAAGAGCAGATACCTCAGAACCAGCTTGTGTGAAACGGAAAATATTATCAACAAAGAATAAAATATCGCGTCCTTTTCCACCTTCTTCTTTATCACCATCACGATAATATTCAGCAATTGTTAATCCAGATAAAGCAACAGTAGCACGTGCTCCTGGTGGTTCGTTCATTTGACCGAAAACCATAGTAGCTTGAGAGTTTACTAGTTCATTTTGGTCAACTAAAGATAAATCCCAGTTACCTTTTTCCATACTTTCCTGGAAAGCTTTTCCGTATTTTACAACGCCTGATTCAATCATTTCGCGAAGTAAATCGTTTCCTTCTCTAGTTCTTTCACCAACACCTGCAAATACTGATGTTCCGCTATATCCTTTTGCAATATTATTGATAAGTTCCATGATGATAACTGTTTTTCCAACACCAGCACCACCAAACAAACCAATTTTACCACCTTTTGAATATGGCTCTAATAAATCGATAACTTTAATACCTGTGAATAGAACTTCAGTTTCGGTAGAAAGTTGATCATATTTTGGAGGATGAGCATGAATTGGGTATCCTTCATCTTTTTTCATTTCAGGAAGACCGTCAATTGCATCACCAATAACATTTAATAATCTGCCTTTTATCTGTTTTCCGATAGGCATTTTAATGTTACTTCCTTTTGCAGTTACAGTCATGCCACGACGAAGACCATCTGTAGAGTCCATAGCGATGGCTCTGATAGTATTTTCGCCAATATGTTGCTGACATTCAATAATTAACTTTTGACCATTATCTCTAGTTATTTCTAGCGCTTCTAAAATATTAGGAAGCACACCGCCGGTTTTTTCGAAACTTACGTCTACCACCGGGCCGATAACTTGTACTATTTCACCAGTTTTCTGCGACATTAATTATAATTTTAAATTTCAATTTAGTCACAAAGATAGAATTTTTTCTAAACCCAAAAACAAAATTTTATTGACAAGTTTTTAATAAAAAGAAATGGCTTAAACTTATTGAAATTCAGATAAATGTTTTACAAGTGAGTAAAAAAACTTAAAAAAAGTGAGTGAATTTTAAAATTGCAATGAGTACATTTGTCGTAATTCTTAATGCAAATAAATGGAACTTTTAAGAAAAAACACACCACGTTGGGTAATATTTCTAATTGATATATCCATTTGTGTATTTTCTGTTTTTATAACTTATTTATTAAGATTCAATTTTGCTATTCCTCATCACGAGTTAATGCCAATGCTTTATTATGTATTGCCAATTATTCTTGTAATTAGGGCAATAAGTTTTTTAATAAGCAGATTATATGCTGGCCTAGTTAGATTTGCAAGTACTAAAGATGCAGAAAGAATATTTCTGGTAACACTTTTTGGAAGTATTTCATTTGTATGCATTGATGTAATAACATATTACATTTTTAATCATATTTTCATAATTCCTTTTTCTATAATTATTTTAGATTTTTTGGTAACAGTATTTGCATTAACTTTTTCCAGGCTTTTAGTAAAATCACTTTATTTCGAGTATGTAAATCCAAACAGAAAAAGATCAGATATAATTATCATAGGTATAGACGAACTTGCACATACAGCTAAAAGAGCTTTTGATAATGATGTTGAAATAAAATATCGTGCAGTTGCTTTTATCGATCCATCTGGTAAAAAGAGCAGAAGTAAGTTTGAAGGAATAGACATTTATTCATATGATAAACTAGCTTTTTTAATTGAAAAATATAATATTACTTCAGTAGTTTTTGCAACTACATTTACTTCTTCTGAAATTAAAAATAACATTACAGATATTTGCTTTAACCTAAATGTAAATATTCTTACCATTCCTGATTCATCAAAATGGATAAATGGCGAACTTAGTGCTAACCAGTTAAAAAAAATACGTATTGAAGATTTATTAGAACGTGACCCTATTCAACTTGATAAAGAAAATATTAAATCTCAGATTCTTGGAAAAGTTGTTATGGTAACTGGTGCTGCCGGTTCTATTGGACGTGAAATGGTAATTCAACTAACAAAGTTTAAACCTAAAAACATTGTCCTATTTGATCAGGCCGAGACGCCACTAAATGATTTATCTCTTGAATTAGAAGATTTGGGATTTAACGATTTTAAACTAATTATTGGTGACTTAACAAATGCCGGAAGATTAAATTATATTATTGAAAGATACAAGCCATCAGTTATTTATCATGCGGGTGCATACAAGCATGTTCCTATGATGGAAAAAAATCCTTCAGAAGCAGTTATCACAAATGTTTTAGGCACAAAAACTCTTGCTTATTTAGCGCATATACATAAAGTTGAGAGATTTGTTATGATTTCAACTGATAAAGCGGTAAACCCCACAAATGTAATGGGTGCGTCAAAAAGAGTTGCCGAAATTTACACACAATCTTTAGGAACAATTTCTGAAACAAGATTTATAACAACACGCTTTGGTAATGTTCTAGGTTCAAATGGTTCGGTTATACCAAGATTCAGAGCACAAATTGAAAATGGTGGACCGATTACAGTTACACACCCAGAAATTACACGTTATTTTATGACAATTCCTGAGGCATGTCAGCTTGTTTTAGAAGCAGCAGCTATGGGAAAAGGTGGTGAGATTTTTATTTTTGATATGGGTAAATCGGTAAAGATTGTTGATTTGGCTAAAAAGATGATACGTCTTTCTGGCTTAATTGAAGACAAAGACATTAAAATAACATTTACAGGATTAAGGCCTGGCGAGAAAATATACGAGGAATTATTAAATGATAAAGAAAATACCGTTCCTACTTACCACCCTCAAATAATGATTGCTAAAGTTAGATCGTATGATTATAATGAGGTAAATAACAAAATAGAAAAACTTCTAGAATCAGTAAATACCTACGATAATTATACTGTTGTTTCACAAATGAAAGAAATTGTACCGGAGTTTATAAGTGCAAATTCAGTTTATGAAAAACTAGACAAAAAAGATTAATAGGACACTAACTTTTTTCACTTCCAAAGAAAGTAATTTCACGAATTGATGCTTGAATTTGCTATCAGGTCTTTAGTCCTGACAGTATAAGAAAAAAAACTGCCGTCAGGTCGAAAGACTTGATGGCAATTAAAATAGTTTTTTTCAGTAGCCTAACAAATATAGGCAAAAGGAGAATAATTAATATTGATTTTATTTTTTTATATGAATTTCACTTATCGTTTTAAGCTACCCAAGACCATGCAATTTCTTGCAATCCGCCGCGGCGGTTTATCAAACCTCTGAACAGTTTTTGTTTTGTTGTCGTTATCAAACCGATAATACCTGCACGATGTTATAGCAGTTGTTATGTTTAACTGGGGGTTTAAAAATTCTTTTATTCAATAATAAAAACTGAAGTTGTCTTACTTTCATCAGTTGAGACTGTAATAAAATATAATCCAGGTTTTCTCTTTAATTCAATTTCTATATTATTACGAATCATTTCATTTTTATAAACAGGCTTACCTGAAATGTCATAGATCTCAATTTTATTTTTTGAATACATCGAATATAATTCAATTTTAAATTGGCCATTACTTGGATTAGGAATTACTGTAAAACAAATATTATTACTTAATTTATCATTTCTAATATCAACAGATGTTAACTTTAATTTTACAATAAACACATCTTGGTATCCTAAAGGTGATAACACAAAATTACTTGAACTTGGATCGAAATCTGCACTTCCTTGAAAAAAACCAGTAAAAATTACATTGCCATCAACATCAATTGTTGATTCAAAACATATATCATTACTAACTCCTCCAAACTGTTCAGTACAAATACAATTTCCAAAACTGTCAAATAATTTCAAAAAAATATCAGCACCTCCATATGAAGTTAAATTACTAGTAATATTAGTCGAGTCAGAATCAATTGTTAAATTAAAATTCCCAAATAAATAGGCATAACCAGAAACATTTGTGTTTACAGAATAACCATCATCTTCACCTAACCCACCAATATTCTTTGCCCATAAAAAATTACCATTTTCGTCTAATTTTAGAATAAATGCATCCTTATTACCATTTGAAATTAAATCAAATATATTTGAATTAGGATCGAAATCTACTTCATCATAAAAATAACCAGTAATAAAAACATTATTATTAATGTCTGTTGTTATAGCATTACTGCAATCATCAGATACTCCTCCAATCTGTTTTACCCATAGACAATTGCCATTCAAATCAAATTTATTTATAAAAATATCACTTTCTCCATTAGTAGTAAAATAAATTGAATCTGCACCTAAGTTAAAAACAGCAATACCATTAAAAAGTCCTGATGAATAAATATTACTATATAAATCAGTAGTAATAGAGGTACCCATATCATTATAAATGCCCCCCATTTGTTTTACCCATATAAAATCTCCATTACTAGATAATTTTAGTACAAACGCATCATAACCTCCTTTTGAAATCAAATTAAAGTTTCCTACACCAGGATCAAAATCAACAGTATCCTCAAAGTATCCAGTTAAAATAACATTATTCATTTTATCAATAGAAATTGCCGCTGCTCCATTATAACCCATCCCTTCCATTTGCTTTGCCCATATAAAATTACCATTATTGTCTAATTTTAAAACAAAAATATTACTACCGGTAAAAGAGGTCAAATTAAAAATATCTATTCCTGGATCAAAGTCAACAATTCCACTAAAAAATCCTGTAACATATACATTTCCTTCATAATCCGCTATAATTGCATTACTGATGTCACCCTCAATGCCTCCAAATTGTTTTGCCCATAATAAATTCCCAATAGCATCTATCTTCTCAATAAAAAAATCCTGAGCCCCAAAAGAAATAAAATCATAAGTATGGTTACTTGTATCAAGTTTAATCTCATTAAGAAAATTACCAGTAGCAAAAACATTTCTCGTTAAATCAGAGGTTACCGAATATCCCGAACTAACAAAACCACCGCTTTGTTTGCCCCACTTAAAATCTGGGCATTGAGCATTACAATATTTATGTATTGTAATAATATTCATCAATATAAATATGGCTTTAATTATTCTATTCATATTATAAAGCAAATTAATCTATATAAAAACATTCTTTTTATAAATCTAATTTCTTCTTGTAGGGAACTTTACCCATTGCCTTTAACTATCTTAATAGTATAACGCAAGTCAAATCTTATATTTATTTAGTATTTTAATTTTCATGTAA
>CAIQJL010000042.1 GCA_903872185.1 uncultured Bacteroidota bacterium
AGACAGAATACTTAATCAGGTTAAGTTGTTCAGAGACAACCAGCATATGGGTGATTTAATTCTCGATTCCAATGATTTGGAGCGTGAAAGAGGAATCACAATTTTAGCAAAAAACGTTTCAGTTCGCTATAAAGGAATTAAAATAAACATTATTGATACTCCGGGGCATGCTGATTTTGGTGGCGAAGTTGAGCGAGTAATAAACATGGCCGATGGTGTTTTGCTTTTGGTTGATGCTTTTGAAGGTCCAATGCCTCAAACACGATTTGTATTGCAAAAAGCAATGGAAATTGGTTTAAAACCAATAGTGATAATTAATAAAGTTGACAAACCAAACTGTCATCCTGATGTAGTTCATGAACAGGTATTTGATTTAATGGTTAGTCTTGATGCAACTGAAGAACAACTAAGTTTTCCAACTGTATTTGGGTCATCAAAACATGGTTGGATGGGTCCAGATTGGAAAAATCCTACAACAGATATAAGTTATTTACTTGACACAATTCTTGATTATGTAAAAGCACCTGTTTTTGAAGAAGGGCCTTTACAAATGCAAATTACCTCACTTGATTATTCATCTTATGTAGGTAGAATTGCAGTAGGAAGAATAACACGCGGAAGCATAAAAGCAGGGCAAACAGTTGCATTAATAAAATCTGAAGGCGAAATAGTAAGAACTCCTATTAAAGAATTATATCTTTTTGAAGGATTGGGTAAAGAGAAAGTAAAATATGAAGTTCATGCTGGTGAAATATGTGCATTAATTGGTCCAGAAAATTTTGATATTGGTGATACTATTGCAGATTGGGAACATCCTGAAGCAATAGCTCGAATAAAAGTTGATGAGCCTACAATAAGCATGGTGTTTGCAACTAATAATTCACCATTTGCTGGTAAAGAAGGAAATTTTGTAACATCAAGACATTTACGCGAGAGATTGTTTAAAGAAACTGAAAAAAACCTTGCTCTTAAAGTTGAAGAAACAGAAGGAGCAGATAAATTTTTAGTATATGGCCGTGGAATTCTTCATCTTTCAATCCTCGTTGAAACAATGCGCCGTGAAGGTTTTGAATTTCAATTGGGACAACCAAAGGTTGTTATAAAAGAAATTGATGGCGTTAAACATGAGCCAATGGAATCATTAACGATAAATGTTCCTGAAAATTTCTCGGGAAAAGCAATCGAGATTGTTGCTCGTCGTAGAGGTGAATTAATGAAATTTGAAACCAGAAACGAAAGAGCTGTTTTAAAGTTTGATATTCCTGCAAGAGGTTTAATCGGTTTAACAAATAACATATTAACTGCTACTGAAGGTGAAGCCATAATGGCGCACCGTTTTAAGGCTTTTGAACCATGGAAAGGTGATATTATTACACGTATCAATGGTTCATTGTTAGCAATGGAAACCGGCCAGGCAATTGCCTTTGCCATTAATAAGTTACAGGATAGGGGCAAGTTTTTTGTAAATCCTGGTGAAGAAACGTATGCAGGTCAGATTATTGGCGAAAGTACACGTGAAGATGATTTAGTTGTTAATGTTAATAAAAAGAAACAGTTAACCAACATGCGCGCAAGTGGTACAGATGAAAAGATGTTTATTACACCTGCAATTAAATTTTCTCTCGAAGAATATATGGAGTATATAAAAGAAGACGAGTATGTTGAAATTACTCCGAAATCTATGCGTATGCGTAAAATATTACTTGATGAGAATGCTCGTAAACGTCAGAAGAATGCTGGCCAGGCAGGATAACAACAATTATTGAAGTAAATTATTTGTTTGTGAAAGAATTACTTGCAGTTTTACTGTGTAGTAGTTCCTTTATTTAAGTAGTTAAATGCAAAATTAGACATTAATAATTTGTATATTTAAATTTGTTTAATATTTTTGTAAATAAATTAACCAAAATTAAATTTTATGAAAAAATCATTTTACGCATTTTTGATCGTAATATTGGGAGTTAACTTCACATACGCCCAGTTATCAGACAGAGTAAACAGTCCAAGTACATTTAAAATTGGAACAAGACCAGTTGCTGGAAATTGGGGTGTTGTTTTTGCTCCAACTTTGCAAGATTTTAGCGATATTTCAAGTCGTATTGATGGCAAAGATTCTACTAATTCTGCAAACGTTTTACCAATTATTGCATTAAGAATGTATAAGTCAGACAATCTTGTATTAAGAATTGGTATTCGTTCAAAAACAAAGAATTTAAAAATTGGTGGTACAGTTCTGGCTCCTACAACAGGTGGTAATTATATTACCGAACTAAAATACCAACGCAGAAACGCTGAATTTTATATTACTCCAGGTGCTGAGTACCATTTTTCAAAATCAAATATTCTTGACGTTTATGTTGGTGCTTGTATCCCTCTAGGTTATTTTAAAGAAAATCAAACAGATTATATGCGCGAGTCTGACCTTACTGGTTTTTATTCTAGTGTGGAGCGTAAAAGATTTGGATTAGCTTATGGTTTTGAAGGATTTATTGGAATTCAAGCTTTTGTTGCTGACCTTCCTTTTTCAATAGGACTAGAGCTAGGTACTACAGGATTAGGTAAATTAGGTAAAAAATGGAAAGTAGACTCTTATTCAGTTGCTGGTGGAGTTGCAACTACTCAATCTTATTATACAACAAATCTTGACGCTAATGATGTAATTGACCCAACTATTGTTGGTGCTGCAGTTCAAGTAGAGCAGTTTTCTAAGCTTACAGCTAAATCTTTTTATGTTGACGGAATGGCAAGACTTACACTAAGTTATTATTTTGTTAAGTAATCATTTAATCTAAATTAAAATTTATGAAAGTCTTAAATAAAATATTAATACCACTTATTATAATAACGTTATTTGCATCATGTAGCGTTAAAACAAATAAGTTGATGAATACTGGAACATTCATGCCAAATGATATTAGGCTGAATCAAACTATGAGCGATTTTGAACTTCTTGGCGAAGGCGAAGTTTCTGTTGAATATGGTCGCTATTTATTCTTTTTTTCACATTTAAACCTAATTAATGGAAAAGAAGTTGCACGTAGAAATCAAACTATAATTAATTTTAGTGGAAGCGGTAACTTTAGTTTTACACTATTACCAAATACTAAAATTAGAAGAGCTGTTTATGAAATGCATGTTAAATACCCAACGGCTGATTTTTTAGTACCTGTTAATATAATTACAGAAAAACAGGGAATGATACTTGGCAGCAAGGTTAAACAAACAATGAAGGTCAAAGCTTATAAAATCAAATAATTAAAAAATCCCTATCAATAGATGGGGATTTTTTTTATTTTTGCTTATTAATAATATCATATCTCGTGCGATCATATTTGTTAATTATTTTTGCTATTCTTTTTTCTTTTTCATGTAAAAAGGAAAAGGATCCTTTATTGATTTTTCTTAATCCATCTAGAAATATATATAGCGTTAATCCTGAGGATGTTGTTCGAATTGAGGTTGTCGGGTCTTCAGGATATGAACTTACAAAGTTGAAAATTATTCAGAGAAAAGTAAATTCTCTTTCAACTACTATATTAGATTCTGCTATATCTGGAAGTAACCTTTCCTACACTTTAGAATATAAAGTACCGGCTGGAAATGATACAACTCAATATAATCTTGAAATTATACTTTTTGATGATTCTGGTAATAAAACTTCAATTGGAGTTTCTGTTTTTGTTTATCCCACAGACTTATTACTTATTGAAACTGCAGGCCATGAAATGTTCTCACATGCATCTACAGGATTTGATGCATATAATTTTTCAACCGGGCA
>CAIQJL010000043.1 GCA_903872185.1 uncultured Bacteroidota bacterium
GCAGAAAAATATTTTACACGTTTTGAACCAAGCTCGCTAAAATCTTGAGAAAATAAAGTATTAGATAAAAATACCGTTAAAACAAAAAGTGCTGTTTTTAATCCAGCAGTGAAGCAGTTCATAGAGAGTAGAAAAAATTATAATTTGGCTACTACAAATTTATAAGTATTTTTCTAAAAATATCTTTTATTGTAGTTTATTATTATAGATGTAGCTATAAAGCATAAAAAACCTCACATTAATAAATTCATGTGAGGTTTTATTATTGAAAAATTACAAATAATATTATTCTAGAATAGTAGCGCAAAGAAACTCGCGGTTCAGTCTTGCTATATTTGAAATAGAAATATCTTTTGGGCATTCTGCTTCGCATGCACCAGTATTAGTACAACCACCAAAACCAAGTTCGTCCATTTTTGCAACCATAGCTTTTGCACGAATAGCAGCTTCAGCTTTTCCCTGTGGCAATAAAGCTAAATGTGAAATTTTTGCAGAAACAAATAACATAGCAGAAGAGTTTTTGCACGCTGCAACGCATGCGCCACAGCCAATACAAGCAGCTGCATCCATTGATTGTTCAGCTTCTCTATTTGGAATTAGTATAGCATTTGCATCTGGCGCAGATCCAGTATTTGCAGAAATAAATCCACCATCCTGTAAGATTTTATCAAATGCGTTTCTATCAACAATTAAATCTTTAATTACTGGAAATGGACCAGCACGCCAAGGTTCAATGGTAATTGTATCACCATTTTTAAATTTACGCATGTGTAACTGGCATGTTGTTATATCGTCATCTGGTCCGTGTGGGCGACCATTAACATACAAACTGCACATTCCACAAATTCCTTCGCGACAATCGTGGTCAAAAGCAACAGGATCAATATTGTCACGAACTAATTTTTCGTTTAAAATATCAATCATTTCTAAAAAAGAACAATCAGGAGAAATATTTGAAATAGGATAAGATTCAAATTTTCCTTTTGATTTTGCTGAGGCTTGACGCCATATTTTTAAAGTTAAATCCATAAAATTTCTTTTTTCGATTTGTTAGCAATCGTTATTTGTAATTACGTTGAACTAATTTAACTTCTTTGAATTCAAGAGGTTCTTTATGTAATTCTGGAGTAGCATTTTCTTTATGTTCCCATGCAGCTACATATGCAAAGTTATCGTCGTCACGTTTTGCTTCGCCATCTTCTGTTTGCATTTCTTCACGGAAATGTCCACCACAAGATTCGCGACGATTTAAAGCATCGCGAGCCATTAGTTCACCTAACTCAAGAAAATCTGCAACTCTTCCGGCTTTTTCAAGTTCTGGATTGAATTCAGTTGGATTTCCTGTTATTTTAAGATTTGACCAGAATTCTTCTCGTATTTTTGGTATAAGTTCAATAGCTTTTTTCAAACTTTCTTCGGTACGTCCCATTCCAACATATTCCCACATTACTTGTCCAAGTTTTTTATGGAAATAATCTGCAGGTTCGTTACCTTTTATTGCATATAGTTTTTGAATTCTGTCTGATACTTTCTTTTCTGCTTCAATAAATTCAGGACTATCAGTTGACATTCTTTTGGTTCCAATTTCTGTTGAAAGAAAATCTCCAATAGTATATGGCAAAATAAAATAACCATCAGCTAATCCTTGCATAAGTGCAGATGCACCAAGGCGGTTTGCGCCATGATCACTAAAATTTGCTTCGCCAAGTGCAAATAATCCAGGAACTGTTGTCATTAAATGATAATCAACCCATAAACCACCCATAGTATAATGAACAGCAGGATAAATCATCATTGGAGTTTCGTATGGATTTTCGTCAACAATTTTTTCGTACATCTGGAATAAGTTTCCATAACGTGCTTCAATTGTTGATTTTCCTAATCTTTTAATTGCATCAGAAAAATCTAAAAATACTGCTAATCCTGTATTGTTAACACCAAATCCTGCATCGCAACGTTCTTTTGCAGCTCTTGATGCAACATCACGAGGAACTAAGTTTCCGAAAGCTGGATAACGGCGTTCTAAGTAATAATCGCGATCTTCATCAGGAATCTGACTTCCTTTTATTTCGCCTTTTTGTAAGCGTTTTGCATCTTCTATTTTCTTTGGAACCCAAATTCTACCATCGTTACGTAAGCTTTCGCTCATTAAAGTAAGCTTTGATTGATATGAGCCGTGAACAGGAACACAAGTTGGGTGAATTTGTGTAAAGCAAGGGTTAGCAAAAAAAGCACCTTTTTTATAAGCTTGCCAAGCAACTGAACCATTTGATCCCATTGCATTTGTAGAAAGGAAATAAGTGTTTCCATATCCACCTGTTGCAAGACAAACAGCATGTCCGAAATGTTTTTCGATTTCGCCGGTAACTAAGTTACGGGCAATAATACCACGAGCTTTTCCGTCAATTATAACAATATCTAGAACATCGCGACGGCTATACATCTCAACAGTTTTATTTTTAATCTGGCGATTTAATGAATTGTATGCACCAAGTAATAACTGTTGTCCGGTTTGACCACGCGCATAAAATGTACGGGAAACCTGCGATCCACCAAATGAACGGTTATCAAGTAAACCACCGTAATCACGAGCAAATGGAACGCCAGTAGCAACACTATGGTCGATAATTAAATTACTTACTTCTGCTAATCTATGAACATTTGATTCACGAGCACGATAATCGCCA
>CAIQJL010000044.1 GCA_903872185.1 uncultured Bacteroidota bacterium
ACATTTAAGCCCAGGTAAGGTTCCTCGCGTATCATCGAATTAAACCACATGTTCCTCCGCTTGTGCGGGCCCCCGTCAATTCCTTTGAGTTTCAACCTTGCGATCGTACTCCCCAGGTGGATGACTTAATGCTTTCGCTCAGCCACTGACAGTATATCGCCAACAGCGAGTCATCATAGTTTACGGCGTGGACTACCAGGGTATCTAATCCTGTTTGATCCCCACGCTTTCGTGCCTCAGCGTCAGTGATAGCTTAGTGAGCTGCCTTCGCAATTGGCGTTCTGTGTGATATCTAAGCATTTCACCGCTACACCACACATTCCACCCACTTCAACTATACTCAAGAATAACAGTATCAATGGCAGTTCTACAGTTAAGCTGTAGGCTTTCACCACTGACTTGCTATCCCGCCTACGCACCCTTTAAACCCAATAAATCCGGATAACGCTTGCATCCTCCGTATTACCGCGGCTGCTGGCACGGAGTTAGCCGATGCTTATTCGTACAGTACCGTCAGCTTCTTACACGTAAGAAGGTTTCTTCCCATACAAAAGAAGTTTACAACCCATAGGGCATTCATCCTTCACGCGGCATGGCTGGTTCAGGCTTGCGCCCATTGACCAATATTCCTCACTGCTGCCTCCCGTAGGAGTCTGGTCCGTGTCTCAGTACCAGTGTGGGGGATCATCCTCTCAGACCCCCTAGCCATCGTAGCCTTGGTAGGCCGTTACCCTACCAACAAGCTAATGGCACGCATGCTCATCTTTAACCGTTGGAACTTTAATTAAAAAGAGATGTCTCTCTTTAATGTTATGGGGTATTAATTCCGATTTCTCGGAGCTATGCCCCAGTTAAAGGTAGATTGCATACGCGTTACTCACCCGTGCGCCGGTCGCCACCAAATATTGCTATTCGTGCTGCCCCTCGACTTGCATGTGTTAAGCCTGCCGCTAGCGTTCATCCTGAGCCAGGATCAAACTCTTCATAGTATAAAGAGTTAAATATTACTCAAGATTAATTTCTCATTGAATTAACAATTACTTACCTCAAATTTTCCTTTTCAATATTTTCAAAGAACGGTTTTTCTAATTTTTCGGAGTGCAAAGATAAATGAATTTTTATTCCCTGCAAACTTTTTCTAGAAATTATTTCAACAATTTTATCAGAACGATTTTTCTAATTTTTCGGAGTGCAAAGGTAAACTAATTTTTATTCCCTGCAAACTTTTTAGAAAATATTTTCTTCACAATTTTGTTAGAACGTTTTTTTAAGAGGCTGCAAAGGTAATGGCTGGAATTTAATTCTCCAAACATTTCTGACTTTATTTTAAAAGAAAGTTTCAAATAACTCTATTACAGTTCCTCTATTTTTATATAGAAAGAATGCAATTAGAATAAATAACCAAAACAGTTTTATTTTAAGCTTAATTGAAACTTGAAATATTTATAAAATGCCTGAAAGTTTTCATTAATCTTATCGTTTTTGGAATAGATTTAATTACAAAACGTAATAAAATAATGATTAAATATTATTTTTTCTTTCAACACTGGTAAAAAAACCTGCATTTATTTAGAAAAAGAGACAGCAATAACTGCAATTTTTCTTTCGCAAGCAGCGGATGGACTATACACCGAATTTCTAACATCATTTAAATTATCACTAACTCCTTTTACTACCATTTCTTCGCCAAATGCCTCTCTTTTAATAGTTAATGCATTTCCCGCTAAATTAGATCCATTAATATATGGTATAAAGACTCCATTTTTATATTCGTTAAAGAAGTTTACAAGACTCTGAGTTCTTCTTTTTGATAAGTTAATATTATATGCATTACTATTAAGGGGGCTTGCATAACCTTTAATTGTTATTTCAATATTTTGTCCGGCATCAAGTAATTGTTCCATTAACTGAGTAAATTTAACAAGCTTTGCAAAGTTCTTCTCAACACTATCAATAAAGAAACTCTCAATTTCAACTAATGCTTTATCTTTTGCCTCTTCGATTAGGTTTTGTGACCACATATTCTGATAATCATTACGAAGTGCAATGTAATTATCAGCAGTTGTTGCGTAATTTAAAGTAGTTGTAGTGTCCCAAGTTCTTGGGTTAGGTTCATCATTATGAAAAAATAATGAAATCGGAATTAACTCTTTAGTTTTTTGAATAAGTTTTGTTTCTAATTTTATTTCAGGTACAGAATCTTGCTTAGGAAGGGTAATTTGAAACAAATCGTTGCAACAACTAGCAATTGAATTTATCCTATCTAGTGTTCTATTTGATGAAAAATATGCATATCTTCTATCTAATGAAACATTGTAGAAAACATCATAGCTGCTTGTATTTAACGGGAATCCCAGATTTTGAGGATATTTCATCTGATCTAATGCTCCTTGTACTGAAAAAATATCAGTACCACCTAGATTATCGAACCACTCACTAGCAAAATACATAGTTTGAGTTTTATCATCATAAAAAGGAGTACATTCATCATCAATACTATTAATGTTCTTTCCAAAATTTACTGGTTCACTATATGTTCCCAGACTATCAATTTTGCTATACCAAAGATCTAGCTTGCCAATTCCACCATCCCGATCAGATGCAAACAATAAATAATTTCCTTGTTGAGTTTTTGCAAAACAAGGGTTTGTTGTAGATGAACCATTCTCATTTATTACCGTAGGCAATAATGTTGGTGGTAACCATTTGTTAGAATCATGCTCTGATTGATATAGCTGACATTTGAATTTACCTGGCCTTCTTTCACATGCAGCAAAAATTAATTTTTTATTACCATCAATAAATGTATAACTCGAAATATTTTTATTTGGAATATTTATATTAGTATCAAGTAAGCTAACATTCAATACACTATCTTTAAAGAAGTAAGATTTTATTTTAGAGAAGTAATTTAAGCTATCTTCAATTGTCTCTGGTTTTAGTGCAGTGATATATTTTAAAGAATCTCCAAAGTCAGCAATTTGAAATTCGCTAAATGGAGTGTTATATGTAGAATCCAATCTAATAAAAGGAGTTTCAACAGGATCAAATGTTAAAAACAGGGCATTTTCACATGAGGAAACCTCATGTCGGGCCTTTTCATTATAATAATCTTTGCTTTTTATATTTGCATTAAAATATTTTCTAAAACTTAACTGCGCTTTCTGATATGATCCCATACTTTTTTGAACAGTTCCTAACCAAAAAGTTGAAAGAGGATATGTTTTAATTTCACGTTCAGCAACATACGAATACCATTTTTCTGCAATTGAATAATCTCGATTCATACGAGCGGCTTCGGCAAGTTTCCAGGCTACAGGTGGAGTTTCGCTAGCTTGAATTGCTTTTGTATAAAAGAATACAGCCGCTTCAAAATTTTCTGTTTCAAAAGAATTTTTTCCGCGATGAAGTAGCTGTCTGATAGACTGGGCTGAAATAACATTATACAGCATTATAAAAAATAACAAAATTAAAAATCGTCTTTTCATTTACATTAAATATAAGGCGGACAAATATGCTTTCCAGGAATTATCATCTTATCAGAATTACCAAAAATATATCTAAGCGATAACTCTAATCCTCCCCTTCCTGAACTTGCAACTTTTAAAGTCGAAATATTAATATCATAACTAATACCTACTCTGAAATTTTGGTAATCAAACGCAAAACATGCAATACCGGCATCTTTCATCCTAAACCATCCGCCTAAATAAATTGAACGAAAAGCAATAGAATTTAATTTACGTTGAAATAATCCTCCAAAGTTTAATTCATTAAATTTTCCTTGTCTGAACCAAAAGACTGTAGGCAAAAAAGACGTTTTTTCATTTATTAAAAATACAGCACCTAAATGAAGATCAAATTTCCGATCTAGATTTACTGCAGTTTGATCGAAAAATGATTGCTTCGGTTTATTTAAATGATGAAAGGCTATTCCAGCTTCAACAGGTATTTTTTTAATAATATAGTTTGCAGAAATTCCGAAAGATCCATCAAAGTAATGCATGTTATCAGATGGAAATGTTTCACCGCTTAAAATATTTGGATCATAAGTGTAACCATTATATTGATTTCCAAAATAAAGCTCGGAATAATTTACAGAGTGTTGATTATAAGCAAAATCAAAACCACAAGAAATTAATAAGTTGGTATCATTTTTAAATTTGTAATGATAGGCTAGCGCAAGTTTTACCTGATTAGTTCCAAAATCCCCGTCTCCGGCTTTGTCGGTATTGAAAACTATACCTGCACCAAAAAACCCAGGAACAGGAAATTTCCTAAGAGCAGCATCAAAAGAAGATGAAAATGTTCGATATGGCGCAGTAATACTTCTCCATTGAGTACGTTCATTTAAATGTAAACGATAATCTAAATCAAATTTTCCGGTTAACGAAGGATTTAAATTAATTGGAGATAAATCTGCTTGTGAGAAATGAATATCTTGAGCTAAAGACTGAAAAGCCAAAACAAAACTAAAAATAAGTATAAAATAAATTCTTCCCACCATTACCTTATTAGTGTAATATTCCCCTTTTTCTCAAACAACAAATTATTAATACAAGTTACTTTTAAATAATATACAAAAACTGCCGGATCTAATGCTTTCCCTTTATATGTTCCATCCCAACCATAATTTACGTCAGTTGTAGAAAAAACTTTTTCGCCCCAACGATCATATATTGCAAAGTAAAGCTTTGAGGCAATCTCCGCTTTAACATATAATTTGTCATTTTGCCCATCATTATTTGGAGTAAATGCATTAGGAATATAAATATATGGATCGCCACAAATAACATCCATTACAATAATTGAAACTGTATCTGTATTTGAACATCCATAGCTATCCTGAATTATTACCTGATAAGTTGTCGATTCAGTTGGCGAAGCAATTGGGTTCTGCAAATGAAAACCATTTACTGTTCCAGCTGGTGTCCACGAAAACTGAAAGTTTGAATTTGAAATTGCAAATAATTGTGTACTCTGTCCCACATAAATAACATGATTATTTGTTGTGGCATCAACATCTGGTAAGTAATCAGAAACGCCTACCTGAAAATCTTCAATAAAAGAACACCCCTTAGCATCAGTAACTGTAACATCATAATTTCCAGAGCAAAGATCTGAAATTGTAGAAGAATGCATACCATTACTCCAATTAAAATAATATGATAAAGTTCCGCCATAAACTGGGAGTTGTATTGATCCATTGCAGGCAACAGCACAAGCTACAGGAGTGATTGTTGTATCATAAGTTAATAAAAATGGTTGTGTAATATTAATAAATGTTGAATCGGGACAATTATGAGCATCTAAAACATAAAGCCAATATGTGCCCGGTGTTAAGCCATTAATAGTAGGACCAGTTTCAGTAGTACTCCAACTATAAGTATAAGGTGAAGTACCGCCATGAATTACCGAACCAGTTGCAGAAGTAGTTCCACCAAAACAATTTATGCCAGGTGTAGTTATTATTGGAACAATTGAATCTGGTTGATTAACAAAAACACCTTGCACCCTCACACAAAATTCAGCATCTGTTACAGAAACAACATAATAGCCCGAGCATAAATTTGAAATATTAGGATCAATACTATTAGTATTCCACAAATAAGAATATGGTGGTAAGCCTGGAGAAGTTACACTTGCTGATGCACTTCCATCGCATGTACCATAACATAACGTGCTTATGGAAGTAGCATGTAATGCAAGATTTGACTGATCTACAATACTTGTAGCCAGTATAGTATCACAACCATTCGCATCAGTTATAGTCACATTATATATTCCTACAAAAAGATCAGTTATTAATGAATCGTGGTATACATTATTCCAATTATATGTGTAACCTGGTGTACCACCAGAAGGTGTTACAACTGCAGAACCTGTATTTGGGTGAACAGGATCGCATGATGCCGTTGTTAAGGTCGAAATAGTAGCATTTAATAAAGGGGGCTGAGTAATAACAAATGGTAAAATATGAATACAACCTATGGCATCGGTTACCGTTACAGAATAACTATTAGGACAAAGATTATGAGCTACTGAAGAAGTATCTCCATTACTCCAATGATAAGTATATGGGACTAATCCATTATTTGGATAAACATATAATGAACCATTACAATGTCCAAAACAATTTACATTAATAACCGGACCTGGACTCAAAGTAAATTGGTCAACAATAACATTTACAGAATCAATTTTTGTACAATTATGTTGATTTGTTACCGAAACGTAATACCATGTATTTTGCGATGGCAATATTTGCAATTGTGAAGTTCCTTGGCCTGATATTATACCATTGCCCGGCCACCAAACATATGATAAAGTATCACCCACTACATTATTAATAGCATGAATTGGGAACTGATTTCCTGCACAAACGGCTGTATCAGTAGACATTGTTACGCCAACTGGATATACAAAAACAGTTACCGAATCAATAATATCACAAATTTGAGAAGAAGCGTGAATATAATATGTTGTAGTTTGTGATGGATTTACATTTAAACTACTAACAGCATGATTTGAATTTAAAACAGGACTGAAATTAGTATTTGTCGACCACAAATACGTAACATTAGAAGTTGTTCCTGTTACAGTAGCATTTATATTTATTGGATTTCCGCTACAAATTGAAACATCAGTTGTATTAACTGAAAGTTGCTCAACTAAAATTAGTCTTGTTATACTATCTGCCAGATTGCAAGATGTTGGATGTGATGCAACCAAAGTAACATTATATAATCCAGAATTAGTATATACATGAGTTGGTTCAAATGCAGTTGAAGAAGAACCATCTCCAAAATTCCAATTATAATTTGTAGCAAGTTGACTTGAATTTGTAAAATGAATTGTATCATTAGCACAAACAGGACCACCATTAAAATCAGCAATTGTTAATGGTAACTCAAAACTAAATTTAAAAACTGCGTTATTACAATTCCAGGTTGTTCCAGTAGAACCACCATTATTTGGCGACCAAACATTAGAAGGAGATGTAGGAAATCCATTACAACTTAATCCCGAGCTATACATACCACAACTAGCACAAACTGATTGGTAAATATTTCCAAGTTTATCAAAACGACTTGTACCTCCATCAACATGGTCATGTCCACAATATCCCGAATTTCCTGCCTGATGCTGTTCACCAAAAAAAGTAGCATATTCCAAATGAGATGCATCATCGGCCATAACCATTAAATAAAAATCCTGACCATCAGTTGTTGATTGAAATGCATTTGCAGTTACATCCATATTATGGGTACCGTCAATGATCCAATTGGGATCACCATAATTTGCCCACTCTCTTCCCCATCCAGCCAAATAAATTCTATTACAATAATCTACAGAAAATGCTGTTAATGAAATATTTGGCTTGCCAATTCCTGAACCAAAGACAGTTGACCAAATTGGGGAGGATAAATTATTAGGGAACTTTGCAATAAACTGACCACTATTGGGTGTTCCATATAAAGCACTTGAAATAAATGTGCTACCTGCAGCTTTTGTTTGTCCTGTTAAATAAACATTTAACGATTTATCTACTCTAATAAAATAAACCTGATCATAAAGAGTAGAACCAAAATATGATGATTTAATTAAATTTGAACCATTTGCTGAAATATGTGCAAAAAAACCATCAGCAGAGCCACCTTGTGCAACTGATTGATAAACTCCAGTTGTAGTTTGAATATTATTAGAAGTTGTTCCCCCGCCAATATAAACCTCTCCATTATAATCTAAATCTAAAGAATAAATTGCATCATCGTTACTTCCACCAAAATAGCTACTCCACAATAATTGCGATAAATCAATATTTAATTTAAACACAACTCCTTCCTGGTTTCCACTGTATGCGTTATTAAAACTCCCTGCAGTTGTGGGAAAGTCACCTGAAAATGTACAACTTCCTACATAAATATTACCATTACCATCACAAATAACTTCACCTCTTGCACCATCAGCGTAATTATAATATAGTGCACCATTTCCTGTCATTAAATTTGAAACATAACTTGTACGAAAATTTAAACCATCATTATCACTACCACCAACATATGTTGAACCAAGCAATAAACTACCATCTGCACTTAATTTGGATACAAAAATATCTATACCATTATTATAATTAACCATACCATCATAAGACAGAGCTGTGCCTCCATTGAAAGTATTATCATAAGAATTTGCAGTCATAGGAAAATCGGATGATCCGGTTGTTCCAAACAAAATTAAATCACCTTTCCTATCACTAACTAAACTATGAGGCATTTCTGCACTTGTTGTTCCTCCAATATAAGTTGCCCACAATCTTTGAATACCAGTAGCATCATATTTAATAATTGTAATATCTGTAGAACCTCCGGCATAATTTACCTGATATGCTCCAATTGAAGTAGGATAACCAATATTAAAACAAATTCCGCCTGAAAAAACATTTGATTGTTCATCAAAAGTGGCAGTAAATCCCCAATTATCAGAAGTAGCACCAGAATAAGTTGAAAAGACTAATATCGGATCAATTATTAAAGCATAATTATGATTGTAGTCCTCGGGAAACTGAAAAGCTACTTTTCCATTTCGAATAAGAAATTTACAAGGAATTTTAACTTTATTACCATCTATTTCCTGATATGCAAAAGGTTTTAATTCAGTTGTTTTACTTATACTTGTTTTTACTGCTAACGAGCCATCAGCATCTACATATAATTCATCCTGCCCTTCATAAGATAATCTAATATCATCTGAATTACCACCAGGATTAACTATAAAATCATATTGAATAAACTTTTGTTCGTTTACATAAATTTTAAAATCAATATTCTGATAAATGTTACTATATTTTACAGAATTGTATCTTAATGCTTTTGATGCCCATTTCTTTGAATCATTACCAATAAAATAATTTGTATAATCACTATTTACATTTGTGGAGCTAATTTCGCTTTTTAAAGTATTACAAAACTTTACTTTATAACTGTGCATGTGTACGATTCCATCATTCTTTTTTTCGGTATTTTGCTGATTATGTGATTTTTGAATATCTTTTGAATCAACAAAATTATATGTTAAACCTTCTTTCTCAAGAAATAAAGAACCTCCTGGTATTTCAGTTTTATACAATGCATTAGTATGCCACTGCCCTTTGTTCTCAATAAATCCAGGCTGACAGTATGCATTAATGGTAATAATAACCATTATTAAAAATGGTATGTAACGCATGATTAAAATTTTGTATAAATTTATAAAAAAACATAGTCAAAACAAAAAATGTCAACTATAATAATATGCCTGTGTTGTTTTTGGTTAAGTTAAGCAAATTTAATAGGCAAATTTAGGCTTTCGGCATATAAATCATTATATTTGTATTTACATAATGCAACCTTTATAAAAACAGCACGGTCTAACTAACGCCTGAAAATGCTAAGTGAACAGCAAATAATCGAAGGCTGCTTAAAAAACAACCGGAAAACTCAGAAATTGCTATACGAAATGTATGCTTCTAAGTTTTTAGGTATGTGTATGAGGTATGCCAAAGACAAGCAAGAAGCTGAAGACATTTTGCAAGATGGTTTTTTAAAAATATTTGGCAGAATAAGTCAATTTTCTGGAATAGGTTCTTTTGAAGGCTGGATGAAGCGTATAATAATAAATACTGCAATTACTAACTACAGACAAAATCTGAAGCATTATTACAAACAATCAATTGATGATGTTAATGAAACAGATTTTGAAATTACTAGTGTTGAACAAGAGTATTCATTGGAAGAACTTTTAAAGGTAGTTCAAGATCTTCCACCTGGATACAGAATGGTTTTTAACATGTTTGCCATCGAAGGTTTTCAGCATAAAGAAATTGCACAAATGATGGGAGTTGATGTAACAACATCAAAATCCCAATATTCGCGTGCCAGAAAGCTACTTAGGAGCAAATTAGCAGAATTAAAAAAAGAAAAAATAGAGTATTAAATAATGAGTGGAAATCAAAATATAGAGGATCTTTTTAAAAATAATTTAAATAATTTGAATGTTGAACCAACATCAAAAGTTTGGGAAAGAGTAAACTCAAATCTGTGGTATTCAAATATTCAGAATGTTTTTTATAATTATACCGTTCAACCAACTAGTAATGCATGGCGAAAAATTGCATTAAGACTTTGGTTTAAGGATTTTATTATTTTTTCACCAAAAACATTTAATATATACTACATTTCATCTGTATTAATTATTAGTTCCGTTTTACTTTTTTCAAATTATAATAATCATATCAAAGAAACTGCAGATTCAAATTTGAATATTAAATCTCTAGAAAAAATCACTCCCTTAAATATTGACAACATACAAAACACATCAACTATAAATAATTCTGCCATTACTCAAGACTTAAACAATAGAAATAAAGAAACCGGAAAAGAAGAAAGCTTTATTGTTTCAGCATTAAATAACACAAATCAAAATACTATTCAAAACTATAATACTATTCAAAATGCGAATAATATTCAAAATATAAACAATTCACAAAATATCAATTTAAATAATTTAGCAAGTCATGAACCAATACTTGTATTAGAAGAAGAGCTTAATGACAATTTTATTCGCGATAATTCTTCACTTTTAAAAATGCCATTTATTTATTTAACCAATAATCCTAGTTCACTTTCCGACACATCATTTAAATTTCGTGCAGAAAACGAATATTATTGCAAACATTGGCACTGGTCGCTTGAAAGTTTTATAATGCCAATGCTTGGAAGCTCGATGTATAAAATTACAGATAATGAATTAACCAGTTTTAATAAAAATTATGGTGGCTCAATTTCTACTCCTTCAATGTCGGCTGGTTTATTAGTTCAAGCAAAACATTTAAATTTATCATTCCAAACGGGGTTATCATTTAGTCGTTTTACAGATAGACCAGACTACAAATTTTTAAGTTCAAAACATTATACTTCAATGGTTACAGAGATAGTTCCTGACTATAATTATGAATATTTTGAGGAAGTTATATTAAATCTTGATAGTCTTTTATTAACAGGTGACTCAGCTTGGATAATAATTCAAGATTCTACATTAATTACTACTTATGATACTATAATAAAACCATTAACTGTTCAAGTAAATAGCATTAATCATAAAAGAACAATTAATACATTCTCATATTTTGAAGTTCCATTTATTGCAGGGTATACAATAAGTGAGGGAAAGATAAATTTCACAATACGTGGTGGAATTATTGCAGGTATTTTAACAACTGTTTCAGGAAGTTTACCTTCACCTTATTCTGAAGTTGGGACCATTGATGTAGAAAGTAAAACAACTCGAATGTATATGCTCTCTGGAATTGCTGGCATAGAAGCATCTTATAATGCCACAAATAATATTTCATTAATTGCAGCACCTGTTTTTAGATTTAATTTATTATCTTTATACAAAAAAGATAATTTAGTTAATCAGAGATTCAACAATTATGGCATTAAATTAGGAATTAGATATAATTTTAATTAACTAATTATGAAAACACTACTACACATTACTCTAATTTTGCTTATACCAATTATAAATTTGGCTCAGCAAAAATCTTTATGTGATATAACTTATGAATATGAAATAAATGCATCTAATCAATTAATTGATTTTACAAATAAATCGAATAGTGGTCCAAAAGTAGTTCATTGGTTATGGGATTTTGGCGATGGCTTATCTTCTAATCTGCCAAATCCCCGTCACGTATACATGCAAAGTGGTTTATATATTGCCTGCCTTACTATTATTACAGAAGATGGTTGCGAAAATACTTTTTGCGATTCTATAAATATTGGGAATGACTTATTAGATACATCATCATTATATTATTCAATTTCAGGAAATGTTTATGCTGGGTCTTCTTTACTTCCTTCCGGAATTGTAATTTTATTAAAGAAGACAAATAATCAATATACAGCAATTAGCTATTCCCATCTTAACAATGGTCATTATGAATTCCCTCAACTTAATTCAAATGAATATACTTTATATTGTATTCCAAATTTCAACCTAAATATTAATTATTACCCATCTTACTTACCTACTTATTTTGGAGATTACACTAAATGGCAAAATTCTACTTCAATAACTTTAAGCAATAATTCTCTGACAAATCAAAACATACAATTAAACAGTAATACCGATATTCTTTATGGCCCCGATACCATTTCTGGTTCTTTACATATTGCCGATCCAAATTTATATGAATACAATATTTATTGTAGTAATTGGTTTGGCAACATAATTCCTGGCCCAATAGATTTAGAAATAGCACAAAACATGTCAGTGTTATTGTTAAATTCTGAAAATGAACCAATCCGTTATGCAGTTTCTGACCATTTAGGAAATTTTCAATTTAAAAATTTACCTGTTAGAATTTATAAAATTTCGCCAGAGAAAGCAGGTTTAGTAACAATTCCCGTAAATATTAACATGCAAGTTTCTGCAGCAACTCATGCAAATACTTCACTATTTATTGGCGCAAACAGTATTTATAGTAATGTTCAAGATCAACTATTTACTGAGTTTGATAAAAATGTTGTTGTTTATCCTAACCCAGCTAAGGAAAGTGTAACCTTAAGTATGTCTACAGCAAAATCTACAAAAGTTTCTATTGAAATTGAAAATATTACTGGAAGCAATACTTTATTATGTGATAAATTCATAACCCAGGGCAATGAGAATTTTCTTATTCCATTAAATAATTTATCTCCGGGTATATATTTTGTAAAAATTTACGCTGAAGGATTACCAGTTATTGTAAGAAAAATAATTAAACAATAGCGTTTTGTTAAACAGCTAAAAACTGTTTCACATTTACTACATTACAATCTGTTATTGAGATAATAACTTTTAAGAAATTTCACCTTTCTAATTTTGTTTATCATTTGATGTAACGTACATTTACATCAATAGAAAATATTTAATTTCAAAAATGTCTATATTATTTCACGATATTATTTTTGGTCCTATTAGCAGTAGAAGATTAGGCTATTCATTAGGGATTAACCTTTTGCCAATAAGTTCAAAAATATGTACATTTAATTGCATTTACTGCGAATGCGGATGGAACCCAGATAAAACTTTAGATACAGGTTTTAACAAAAGAGAAGATGTTTATAATGCACTCGAAAATCGATTGGTTGAAATTAAAGAAAATAATGAACCATTAGATGTATTAACATTTGCTGGAAATGGAGAACCAACACTTCACCCTCAATTTTCAGAAATTATAGATGATGTTATTACTCTTCGAAATAAGTATTTTCCCGAGAAAAAAATTGCAGTTTTAAGTAACGCAACAACACTTAGCAATAAAAAAATAACTACAGCATTAAAAAAAATTGATCTTCCTATTTTAAAATTAGATTCTGCTATTGAAAATACATTTCGAATAATTAATAAACCATCTGATTCATTTAATTTTCAAGATTACATTAATAATCTAAGTAGTTTTAAAAATAATATTATTATTCAAACAATGTTTTTACGTGGTGAGATTAATGGACATAATGTTGATAACACTTCAGAAAACGAATTAAATAAATGGATTGAAGTTGTAAAAAAGCTAAATCCAATTAATGTAATGATTTATTCTATCGACAGAGAGCCACCAGCAAAAAGACTAATTAAAATTCAACCAGAAGAATTAAAAAAAATAGCAGAAATTTTAAAAACTAATAACATTCCAGTTCAAATGGCATTTTAAATTGGAAAAAAAACTTAACATATTAGTTTGTCCTTTAGATTGGGGACTAGGTCATGCCAGCAGAGACATTCCAATTATTCGTGAATTTTTCAAACGTGGGCATAATGTTATCGTGGCTGGTAGTAAAAGCACTATTGAACTTTTAAGAAATGAATTTCCAAATATTGAATACGAACCTTTTTCAAGTTTGAAAATTACTTATCCAAATAAAGGTTCTATGGCTTTTCATCTTTTCAAACTTTTTCCCAAAATGCTATTTTCAATAAAAAAAGAGCATTGTCATTTAAAAAAAATAATTAAGAAATATAACATTGATTTAGTGATTTCTGATAATCGTTTTGGGCTTTGGAGTAAATCAGCATATTCAATATTTATTACACATCAAGTAATGATTAAAATGCCTAAAAGCTTGCAATTTGCTGAATATATAATTTATAGAATAAATCGTTTTTTTATATACAAATATAACCGTTGCTGGATTCCTGACAATGAGAATATGCCATATATTGCCGGCGACTTATCACATAAATATTCTTTAAACGGAAAAACATCTTTTGTTGGTTTACTTTCTCGCTTTAGCGAAGAAAAAAATAATGAAGTAAATAATTATGCAGAAAAATTTGAAATTATTGCTATTGTTAGTGGTCCCGAACCTCAACGATCAAATTTCGAAAAAATTTTATTACACCAGATGCAACAACTTAGTTGTAATTGTTTGCTTGTTAAAGGAACTCCAACAGAAATTCAAGAACAAAGTATAATAAATAATGTCGTTGTAATTTCTCATTTAAATACTTCACAAATGAGAAAT
>CAIQJL010000045.1 GCA_903872185.1 uncultured Bacteroidota bacterium
TGTACAACTTTAAAAGTGTATTTTTTTTGCGAGAAGTAGCTGATAAAAACTGTAACAATTGAAACTAACATATTAGAAATGGTAGGATATAAACTAAAGCCATCAACTAATAATTTTAAACCAGCATAATTAATTAAAAGATTAATTATAAAAACAACTAAGTATCTGAATAATTGAATTCTGCCACGTAATTCAGAATCAGTAAAAGTGACATATTTTTGTAATAAAAATCCTGATAAAAGTACTATTGGAAATTTGATTCCGAATGTTGCAATATGTGAGCTAAATGTTATAAAACCCAGGTTTAGCATTTGGTGTTGTAAAATATAAGTATAAATCAGAAAATACAGTACCCAGTCAAATATAAGATTTGCTGCACCTGTAGCTCCATATCTAAAAAATTGCAGGGTTGTATATTTTCGAAATGGTGGATAAAAGAAGTCTATAATAGTGCGAATCCAACTACCTATTATTTCAAAAATATTTCTCATTTTATAAAAACCAAATTTAAAAAATTATTTTAAGAAGTTAGTAATATCGGTAACATTACCTTTTTCGTCCCATTCGGTTTTTTCGAGATAAATACCATTACGAAATGTTGCTTCTTTCTTTTTTGCGCCACTTTCGTAGTACCAGAAGTTTTTTCCATCCATTTCATCATCACTATAATTACCAACTATTCTTTGCTGCCCGTTAGAATACCAGAAACGCCACTTTCCTTCTTTTTTTCCGTTAGAATATGTTCCTTCAATTTTCTTTTGTCCGTTACTATACCAATATTCCCAGAAACCATTTTTAATGCCTTTTTCATATGCACCCCGTAAGCCTTTCTGCCCTGTTTCGTAATATCCATAACATTGTCCAGTATATGGATCTTTTGCCTTTTTTAAATACATTACCTTAGCTCTTTCTTCCAGCTGCGCATTATCAACACCTTGGGCAAATGTTTTATCTAAAAGATTCTGATAATAATTAATTAATGGTTTACGGTATGTATTGTTTTCTATAAGATTATTATCTTTTCTATCTAAAACTTCTATTGTTACAGCTACATTATTAATTTGATCGGGACAATAGGGGCAGGGGAACCATGAAACTGTTAGCGTTACTTTATCGGGTATTCCATTAATTTTAACTTTTTTCCATCGAATAAAATTTGATTTTATTTTAGCATCACCACTAAAAGTTTCCTTTAAAATACTTATATAATTTGCAGCATTCTGTAGTTCACGTGTTGAAAAGGTAAGTAAATACTGGCTTTTATCATTTTTTTTACTTTTCCAGCGAAGTGCTTCTATGTTGTCATAACACATTGCAACTATTTCGTTCAATAGAAAGAGTGAATCTTGAATTTCTACTCTTAAAAATTGTTTTAAATTAATTTTAGCAATAGGAAGTTTTACTTGTTTATATCCAATAGAAGAAAAAATTAAAGTGTCTTTTAAATACTGAGAATCAAAAGCTAATTCAAATTTTCCATCTTCGGTAGTTACAGCACCAATTGTTGTAGCACGAATATGTACTGCAGCAAAACTTACTGGAGCATCATTAGAAACTGCATAAACACCACCTTTAAGAATTAATTTGGATTCGGTTTGAGCGTTTGAAAATAAAGGACAAATAAAAATTATTATAAATAATAGACGAGACATTCTTAATTTTTTTCAAACCTACGCTAATTTTGAAAAACTTGCAAGTTTGTGTAATTTATTGTAATTAAATACTATAAAAGATTTACTGGATTTAATATATTAAAAAAACATGTTAATAAACACAATAAATAGTAAATTAACTTATTAGAATGACAAAAGATTTTTTGATGGATTCTCCATTTTTAACGAAGGAGCTTCTGATTCTTCTATTTGCTCATCTTTTGATTCGGGAAAATTCATAGGTTTTTCTTTTCTTTTTTGCTTTGGTTTTGGAAGTGTTATAGTAGCAGCTACCGGATTAACGAATAATTCATTAGTTGCTAATTCAAATCTGTTCGATTTAATAAACATTCCCCATTCCAAAGCTTTTGCAATGCTTTTAATATTTAATTCTACCTCCCAATCGTCAGAGCCAGAGCTTCGAGGAACTGCAGTGAATTCGGTTTTCTGTGATAGACAATTATCAATAATTATCTGAATGTTCTTTGTTTTAGCTAAAATTCTGGTTTTCTCATTCATAATATTAAAACATTTAATTTATAGAGTCTGCTATAATTGCAAAAATAATAAAAAAGGTGCAGAGTTTATCTGCACCTTTTAATGATTTTTTATTTTTTAAGCAATTATTTTATCATTAATTTTTTTGTAAACACAAATTCACCAGCTGAAAGCCTTACAAAGTAACATCCCGAAGATTTTAAATCGCTTTTGTTTATATGATATTCGTGATGTCCTTGAGACAGTTCATTATTCTCAATTGATTTAACTTCTTTCCCAATCATGTCAAATATTTTAATTTTAGTTTGCATATTTTCTGGCAAATCAAATGATATTGTAGAATTATCTGAAACAGGATTTGGGAAAATTTGCATATTAATTAAATCCATAGAATACGAATCCATTCCTGTATAAGTGCCATTATCAATATTAATATCATCTATATAAATATTATTTCCGCCACTATTATAAAACTCAAATTTAAACCGGAAATTAATTTGATTTTGATTTAAATAAAGTTGAATATTTACTGAATCTGATGCCCAATCGGCTGCTGCAGGGCGAAAACTATTTTGATTTGGGTTTGCAGTTGTTTGTAGTAATACACCAACTTTTGACCATTTTTGAATCCATGTTTTACCACAATTAGTTGAAACTAATATTCTCATTTTATCAAATGCTGTATCGGCAGCAGTGAGTATTGATCCTGCATTAATTTTCCCGCAATAAGCATATTTAAACTTTAATTTTAAAGGAATTATTGATGTTGTTAGCGAAGTAAGATTGTAGCCTTCACTTATTAGGTCATCAAAGCTACCGTTTTGATTTCCGGCAAAATTACTTATTCTAGCAGATTTTGTTCCCGAAACCGAAGCTGTATCTGTTATTTCCCAACCATTTCCAGCAGAATTATTGATTATCCAATTTTGGTTAATCCCTGTTTCGAAATCTTCTGATAATGGAACGTTAATATTTGTAGCTGGATTAAAAACTCTGATAAATGATGTTTTTGTTATGCTATCGTTTCCAGAGGCATTACTTACAACAAGCTTTATAGGAAATATGCCGGCTGTATTATAAATTACTACCGGATTTTGAGCAGTTGAAATAGCAGGTGTTGCTCCAGTAAAATCCCAGTTCCATGTGCTAGGTGCACCATTAAATGAAATGTCTGTAAAATAAACAGCATCTCCAACACATATAACTCTAGGTGAAGCTGAAAAATCAGCAATTGGTGTGCAAATAGGATGAATGCTGGTATCTAATACGCCAGTAGCAATAAGATTTTCCTTAGTCCATAAATTATGTCTGATTGCAGCAAGAGTAGCATCCATTCTTTGTTTCTGCCCATTTGAAAATATATTTGTGCAATATCCAAACTGATAATCCATATAATTTTCAATCATATCAGGTTCATCAGGATTGTCACCAGTACATGAATTAATACTACCTGGGGTAAAACAATTAGTAGAAGTATTTTGAGTAGCAACAGCAACTGGAGGTGTATCTGAAACTTCATCTCCGGCAGTAATAAATAATGCTCCACAGCCATTAATTCCTAATGCTGCATATAATGATTGAAATGGGTGATATAAATTAAAGTAATGTCCGGATTCATGAGTAAAAGTTCTGTTAAGTAAATTTAATCCCATTCCTCCCATATTAGTAGCAGTTCCAATTGAACCAATACAATCCTGACGAATAAGAACTCCGTCAATATCTGCATCTCCACCAGTTAATGCTTGCGATAAAGTGTTATCTGGAGGAAAAGGGGACATGCCACCAATAAATGCGCCATCAGGTAATGTCATTCCTTCTGGATAAATAAAATTCACGGAAAATATATTCATGTATTTTGTTGGATCCCAAACATATTGTTTCATTGTTGAAAAATAAGCCCAGTTTGTTTGAGGGTCGAATATATGTTCAATGCCATTTGTGCAATTTCCGTTAGTATCAATTTTTGCTAATCTGAATTCAATAGCACAATTTGCAGCACGTGATTTAAATAAACCAAAAGTAGCAGTAGTGTCTGCATTTTGTTTTGCATAATCAATATTCATTTTGGCAATTCCATCAATTACTTGTGCATCACTAATATTTTCTGGTCCGTTTGCATGAATAACGTGCACAACAACTGGAATAATTCTTTTGCCATTTATTAATGTATCAGTTTTAAATGAATTAAGATTTTCAATTATCTGCTGAAAATTTTTCTCGTAAAGTTTATAATCTGTTAATATCTGAGGATTTTCTTTTACTTTTTGTCTTATTAGAATATCATCAGCCATAATTGACTTAAAGGTCTGACTGTAACATAAATGAGATACAGAAAAACTTGAGGCAATAATTAATAATAGTAAACTAAATCGATTCATATTAAGCAGTTTTAAATAGTTATTAATACCGCTAATATATAAAAAAAGGGTAAAAAAAGAAATGAGAAAAAATTGTAAAAATTACCAGCCTACAAATGAGTTTCCAAAACCATTTGAGAATGATGATGAGCATGAATTAAAAGGGGAGTATCCTTTATTAATCTGCATTTCTAAGTATAAGCTAGAATGGTCATTAATGTTGTAACCAATTCCAATTTTGCCTCCCTTTATATCGTCATTGTAATATGCCGGATTTAAATTATTTGAAGTTCCTGGTTTGTTATTTAAAGAGGTATATGCACCGCCAGTAATAAATATTTTTTTATTTACTTTATAAACTCCTTGAGTATAAAAAATGGAAGTATTATATGAGTTGTTAATTATTGAACCACCTTCGCTATTATATCTTGAAGGCATACTAAAACTACTAAATATTACACCTGCCTGAACAGAAAATTTTGATGATAAATTTAATTTATAGTTTGGAGATAAAAATGAACCGTAGTAACCTTGACCATTATAACTACCCCCGAAAGCACCTACATTAACACCCCATTGACTTTTAGGACTACTTTTATCTGGTTTTAAATTTGCAGCATCAAAATACTCATTTGTACTGTCTGTCTGGCCTTTTGCCATATTGATACCGAAAAATATAAAAACAAAAAACAATAATGTTTTCATGTTGGTTTTATTTTATTCAAAGATACAAAATATATTTTTTTGTTTTTTTTAAGTTTAACATAAAAAACTTTAAAATATAAAAGTTGTAAATATCTTATTGATAATATATTAATAA
>CAIQJL010000046.1 GCA_903872185.1 uncultured Bacteroidota bacterium
AAAAGCAAAGGAAGAACTTCCTAATATAATTTTACTAGATCTTTTTATGCCAGAAATGGACGGTTTTGAAGTTTGTACAATTTTAAAAAAAGACAGCTCTACTAAACATATTCCTATAATAGTACTAACAGCTTCTGAAGGTCAGTTTGAGCACAGAACAAGAATTTTTAGCTTAGGAGCCCAGGCATATTTAACAAAACCAATTGATAAATTTGCTTTAACAGCTCAAATTTCTTCATTGCTAGAAATAAAAAAGAAAGAAGAAATTTTAAAAGATGAAAATATATTTTTAGAAGAACAGATAAAAAAAAGAACAAAAGAGCTACAAGAAGAACTTAAAATAAAAGAGTCAATTGAAATTGAATTAAAAACTTTAAACAAAGTTATAAAAGCTGGAGAATTAGCTTCAATAAATTTACTCGAAGATTTAAAAATTGAAATAGAAGAAAAAAAACGTGCTGAAGAATCGCTTAAAGAAAGCGAAGAAACATTTCGTCATTCATTTGAGTATTCTGCCACAGGCATGTGTATAGTAGGAATCGACGGAAAATTTAAAAAAACAAACAAAGTATTTAAAAATATTTTTGGCTATACCGACGAAGAAATAACAAATTTTACATTTAATCAGATCACATACCCTGACGATAAAAACAACGAAACTATCCTTTTCAAAAAAATGCTTAATGGTAAATTTAATAACATTTCATACAAAAAACGTTATTTAACAAAGAAAGGAGAAGTCATCTGGGGACACATTTCATCTTCATTAATTAAAAATTCAAATAACTCTCCTTTATTTTTCATTAATCAGTTTGTAGATATTACTAAACAAAGAGCCATAGAAGAAGAATTAAAGACATCTCATGATCAACTGGAAAGCACTGTAGTTTCAAGAACTTCTGAAATAAGACAAACTGTTTCGCTTCTAAATGCAACTATTGAATCAACTGCAGAAGGAATAATTGCTGTAGGACTTGATAACAAAATAACAACTTACAATAATCGTTTTCTTGAAATTTGGAATATTTCGCAAATTGTAATTGAAAAAAAAGACTGGAATTCTGTAGTTAAAGAAATGCTAAAACAAATTGCTACTTCCGAAGCAGGAATAGAAAACATCAATGTATTATTTCAATCGCCCGAAACTATTAATGTAATTCATATAGAGCTAAAAGATGGCCGTGTATTAGAACGATACACTTTACCTCAATTTATTGACAATAACATTGTAGGAAGAGTATGGAATTTTAAAGATGTTACAGAAAGAGTTATTTTTGAAAAAGAATTGCAAAATGCCAAACATGATGCAGAAACTGCAAATAGTGCAAAAAGTATTTTTCTTGCAAACATGAGTCATGAAATTAGATCACCTTTGAATGCTATTATTGGATTTTCTAATTTGTTACAACATAAATTAAAAAGCACTGACCTACAAGAATATGCCGAATCAATTAGGATTTCAGGGCAAACATTGTTAAGCCTTATTAATGATATTCTTGATTTATCTAAAATTGAAGCCGGGAAATTAAAGATTCAAAATGAACCTATTAATTTTGAGCAATTGTTTAATGAAGTTTTACTATTTCATATTCAAAAAGCAGAAGAAAAACAATTAAATTTAATTACCGCATTTTCTGACGATTTTCCTGATTCTATTGAATTTGACGAATTACGTATAAGACAAATTTTAGTTAATTTAATTGGAAATGCAGTAAAATTTACAGAAACCGGATTTGTTAAAACCACTTTTAAACATGAATATATTAGTTTAAGTAATATTAACATTACCATTACTGTTGAAGATTCTGGAATTGGAATT
>CAIQJL010000047.1 GCA_903872185.1 uncultured Bacteroidota bacterium
ATCCTATAACATGTCTTTTACTTTTGTTTTTATTCTTGTAATTCTGATATTTACAAATGCATTAATATGGATATATTTCCCAATAAAGAATGTTTTAAATAAAAATATAATAGGCTCATTACGAAATGAATAAAATTAACCGCAAAGGAGCACAAAGGGTGTCGCAAAGTAACACAAAGGTGAAATATACATTTGAGTTCCTTAGTGGTAAAATAAAAAAACAACTATGAAAAATCTAATTTACCTTAGTCTGATTATTTTTCTTTACTCTTGTTCAGAAACTATTGAAAAAGTTGAAACACCTGAATTATCACAATGGCGTGGTGATAATCGCGATGGCAAATATAATGAAACAGATTTGCTAAAGTCATGGCCAGCCAACGGACCATTATTAGTTTGGTTTAATGACAGTGTTGGAAATGGCTATGGGTCTCCAGTTGTAACATCTGATAGAGTCTATATTAATGGTGAAGTTGACAGTATCGGATATTTATTTGCTTTTAATTTAAATGGTAAACTTCAGTGGAAATCTCCATATGGAAAAGAATGGACAGAAAATTATGTTGGTGCACGTTCAGCTCCAACGGTTGTTGGCGATTTAATTTATATTTGCTCGGGAATGGGAGAAATTGCTTGTTTTGAAAAAGAGAAAGGAACTAAAAAGTGGTCTAAAAATATGGTTTCCGATTTTCATGGAAAAAATATTCATTTTGGTTATGCAGAGTCAATTTTAATTGATGATAGTACTTTATTTGCAACTCCTGGCGGAAAAGACACAAATGTGATTGCTCTTAATAGATTTAATGGTGATCTGAAGTGGATTAGTAAAGCCAAAGGTAAACAAAGTGCATATTGTTCTCCTTTATTAATTATTTTACCTAAACGTAAAATTATAGCAACATTTTCTGAAAATGAATTTTTTGGAATTGATGCAAAGGATGGTAACTTATTATGGTCACAAAAACAAGATACATTTTGTACTATTCATGGAAATACGCCATTGTACGAAAATGGGATAATATATTACCTAGCAGGCTGTGGAAATGGCTTGGTTAAATTAAAATTGACTGATGATGGATCTGCCATTACTGAATTATGGAGAAGTACAGCTTTAATTAATGTTATGGGTGGATTTATTAAAGTTAATAATACAATATATGGTGGTAATGAGGATAGAAAAAAATGGTCTTCTATTAATTCTGAAACAGGGAAATTAATTGATTCATTAGATTTTCAAAATGGAGTTACAATCTATGCAGATAGTATGTTGTATTGTTATAATGAAAAAGGTGAAGTTGGGTTAATAAACCTAAATGGTGAAAAGATGCAATTGGTAAGTTCTTTCAAATTTAAAAAAGGAACAAAAGAACATTTTTCACATCCCGTTATTAAAAATGGGATTTTATATATAAGGCATGGTAAGTCTTTGATGGCTTTTAATGTTAAAAAATAAATAGAATGATTTTGAATTTTAAAACAAATTAATAAAATGTCTCATTAACTTTAACATAATGAAAAAAAAATATAAAATAATTCTAATTTCAGTTTCTGTTTTTCTTCTTATTGGTGGTATTATTAGTTATAATGTATACCAAATGATTGCAGGAAGTGAATCATTAACAGGAAATGTTGAAGCTATACCAACTGATAAATCTGAAATTATACCTTTAACTAAAGGTGATGCAGATTGGCCAAATTGGCGAGGACCAAATTTCGATGGAAAAAGTTCTATAACTGGCATTAAAACTGATTGGTCAAAGGGGTTAACAAAGCTTTGGCAGGTTGATTATTTATGTCAGGATAATGCTACAGCATCATGGTCAACACCAGTAATACAGGGTAATAGATTAGTTGTTCCTGGCAGAGATGAGAAAAATGATCTGGTATTTTGTATAAATGCAGAAACTGGTAAACTAATATGGAAAGGTTCTTATGAAGCTATAACAAATACCAGTCATGGTCCTGGTGCACGTGCTACTGCTGTTATTGATAGTAACCTTGTTTATACTTTTGGACGTGGTGGAGATGTTGCATGTTGGCAATTGTTAGATGGTAAAATGTTATGGAAAAAATCTGTTATGGCTGAAGGTGGAAGTGAGCCACAATGGGGGCATTCTGCAACTCCTTTTGTTTTTGAAAATAAATTGATTGTTCAGGGAGGTGGTAAAGCAACAGTAATTGCATACGATAAAATTACGGGTAATGTGTTATGGAAGTCTTTAGAAGGTGAAGCTGGGTATTCAGCTACCATGATTATTAAATTTGATTCTGTTCCAAAGCTTTTAGTATATCATGGAACTGGTTTATCATGCCTTAATCCAGAAGATGGTAAAGTTTTATGGACTATTCCATGGGCAACTGAGTATAATGTTAATGCAACAACACCAATTGTTATTGGTAACTTAATTTTTCATACATCTGGTTATGGAATGGGTGGCGAGTTAGTAGAAGCAACAGAAAAAGATTATAAAGTACTATGGAAAAATAATGTTATTGAAGCTCAGCATTCAGATCAGATTTTAATAGATGGTTACTTATATGGATATACAGGTGAAAGCAATAACAAAAGCCCATTTAAATGTGTAGATTTTAAAACCGGAAAAGAAATGTGGACTACTAATGAAATTGGAGGAGGTACTTGTATTTTTGTAGATAACTTTTTAATTTGTATGGATTATAAAGGAAATCTGTACCTTGTTAAACCTGATTCAAAATCTTTTAAAAAGATAAGTGAAATGCCTTTAGCAATTAAAGATGTAAAAAGTCTTGCGTGGACTTCGCCTGTTGCTGCAAATGGAAAACTTTATTTGCGTTACATGCAAACTTTAATTTGCTTTAATTTGCTTAATTAAAATTCTTATTAATATTCTAGAAAATAGAGTAGAATTAAACTTTTTAAAACTATTAGTAATTCTGAACTTGTTTAGCATCTCTTAAATTATTCTACTTGTTTCTTTGTTTAATCCTGTGAATCAATAAAATAAAAACGAAAAGATATTGTTAAATGTAAATCTTTGTGCTTTTTTTGGTGAAATATTATTTACATTAATATCAATATGCTTTTTAACTTCTTGTAACAATGTGTCAGTTTTTATTGGTTTTTCAATATATCCATTTCCTATTTTTGCCATTAAACCATCTTTTGCAAAATCTTTAGCATAGGTAGTTTGAAAAATAATTGGAATTTCTTTTCTAATACTTTTAATATGAAGCGCAGTCTCAAAACCATTAATTCCTTTTAATTTAATATCCATTAGAATTAATAAGATATCGTTATTTTTTACGCATTGCTCAAATGCCTCAATTCCACAACTTGCATACAAAACATTTATGTTGAAGCTTGATAATATTTCCTTAATAAGGTAGAAACTATTAAAATCATCTTCAACTACCAGTATTTTTGGGTTATTATTTTTCATAATTAATGCTTTTTTTATCTAATCAAAAATAGCTATTAACTATATTTTTATAAAGAGTTTATGTACTTGAAAAGAATGGTATTTTTACTTGTTTTTAAGGTTGAAATAATACGTGAATTTTCTAGTAAAAAGCAAATAAAATCGAAATACCTTTGTTTTAACAAATGTCTTGATTATTTATAACCGTATTTTCCCTTCCACCTTTGAGCAAGAAAAGCTAATATTTCTTTTTCTTTAGCTGTTGTTTGTGGAGTGTATAAGCAAGTTCCAGAAATTTTATCAGGAAGAAATTCCAGGTCAACAAAATTATTTTCAAAACTGTGAGCGTATTTATATTCTTTACCGTAACCAATTTTTTTCATGAGCTTAGTAGGTGCGTTACGTAAGTGAAGTGGAACTGGTAAGTCACCGGTTTGTTCAACTAATGCTAGGGCAGCATCAATTGCAGAATAAGTTGAATTGCTTTTAGGAGAGGTAGCAAGATAAACAGCAATTTCAGAAAGTATAATTCTAGATTCTGGCATGCCAATCATGCTTATTGCTTCAAAGCAGCTTGTTGCTAACAAAAGTGCATTAGGATTTGCTATCCCAATATCTTCAGAAGCAAGTATTACCATTCTTCGTGCAATAAATTTGATGTCTTCACCACCTGCTAACATTCTAGCTAAATAATATACTGCTGCGTTTGGGTCGCTTCCACGAATTGATTTTATAAATGCAGAAATTATGTCGTAATGTTGCTCACCGCCTTTATCATAAATAGCAATATTTTGCTGTAGTACATCAACTACATTTTTATTATTTATTATAACATCATCTTTTTCTAATGAAGTTGACACTAAATCAATAATGTTTAATAATTTTCTTGCGTCGCCACCAGAAAATCTCAGTAAAGCTTCAGTTTCTTCAATATTTATTTTTTGTTTTTTAAGCACAATATCCTTTTCAATTGCTCTTTTTGCGAGATCAAGTAAATCTATTTCTTCCAAGGATTTTAAAATATAAACTTGACAGCGAGATAAAAGTGGTGTTATAACTTCAAACGAAGGATTTTCTGTAGTAGCACCAATAAGTACAACTGTTCCTTTTTCAACAGCACCAAGTAACGAATCTTGTTGTGATTTACTAAATCTGTGTATTTCATCAATAAATAGGATAGGAGCGGGGCTATCAAAAAAATGTTTGGATTTTGCTTTTTCAATAACTTCTCGCACATCTTTAACTCCAGAATTTATTGCGCTTAAACTAAAAAAAGGACGATTTAAAATATTAGAAATAATATTCGCCAAAGTAGTTTTTCCTACACCAGGAGGTCCCCAGAATATCATTGAATGAATATTCCCACTCTCAACCATTTTGCGTAAAACAGCATTTTCTCCAATTAAATGTTTTTGACCTATATAAGAATCAAAATTAATTGGTCGCATTCGCTCTGCTAGTGGCTTGCTTGACATATATTCAATTACGGATGTTCTGATTACGAATTATAAATGTAAAATTACGAATATTATAATTATTAATTACAAATAATTAATTACGAATTATTGATGATTAATTAAGAATTAAAAATAAAATTTATTTGATGTTTAATTTTTCTTTCATTGTTTTTTGGATTGAACCTATTATTCTTAAGATTTTTTCAACATCATTTATTAGTTCATCTTTCTTTTCAATTGTTAAATAGTCAGTATCTTAAAGTAATCTGAGCCAGAAATGTGTTTCCCTTGCTTCTTTATATGAAATTGTAATTTTAGCAAAAAAATCCTTTCCACTTTGTCCACCAATAGCTTCTTCTATATTTGCTCCAATTGAAGTTCCGCAGCTTAGAATTTGTTTTGATAAAATAAACTCTCTTTTATCTTGTGTTAAGTATTGGTATAATCTTATGATTTTAACTGCAAAATTGTAGCTTTCAATTTGTATTAAATTATCACTTTTCATTTAATTTCGAATGTTTTAATTACAGATTACGAATTATTTAATTGAAATTACTGATATTTATATAACTATTTTAAAGGTAAATGAATGTTAATTAATTATCCGTAATTGTTAATTTGTAATTATTGTTTAGGTTTAATTTTCCACCTACGGTGCGACCATAACCAGTCTTCAGGTTTTTTGCGAATTACTGTTTCTAGTTTTTGCATGTAAACTCTAGTGATTTCTCCATCTTTTTCTTCAAGTGGTTCGTCAGCAATTTTAGAAATTTCAACAGTGTATCTACCACGCTTTACTCTTTGTATGTCTAGAAAAACAACAGGCAGATTATACTTCTTTGCATACTTTTCTGGCCCATGTAAACATGCTGTTTTTTGATTTAGAAAATCTAACCAATATGCTTTGTTAGCATTTGATGGACTTTGATCACCTACCATAGCAAAGAATGCAGGTTTATTTCTGTAGCTTTCAAATGATATTGCAGTTACATAAATTGAGCAAAGGTGCATCCCATTTCGACCTCTGTTTCTTTTTATATATTGGTCGATATGCTTATTTGATAATGGCTTGTAAAAGCCAACAGGGCTATGCTTTAAATACATACTTGATGCCAAAGCTGCCCATTCCCAATTTGCATAATGACCAGTAACTCCAATTACACCGCGGTTTATTTTATGTAAATCATCTAAAATATTTGGATTTAACACTACAAGC
>CAIQJL010000048.1 GCA_903872185.1 uncultured Bacteroidota bacterium
CCACCATTTGTTATTTTTCAGGATCCATCTTTAGAGGAGATGGCAATTCAATATCCTATTAAAATGGATGAAATGAAAAATATAGTTGGAGTAGGCGCTGGAAAGGCCCAACGATATGGACAACCTTTTATTGATTTAATTCTTACTTATGTAAACGAAAACGAAATTGAACGACCACAGGATATGGTTGTGAAGTCTGTTATTAATAAAAGTAGTTTAAAAGTTTTTATAATTCAAAGTATTGATAGGAAAATTCCTTTAGATGATATTTGTAATGCGAAGGGAATTGAATTTGAAAGTTTATTAGATGAAATGGAAGCAATTGTATATTCGGGAACAAAAGTAAATTTGTCTTACACAATTTCTCAATCAATTGATGATGAAAAACAAGCTGAATTATATGATTATTTTCAAAATGCAGATACAGATACTCTGGAAGCAGCAATAAAAGAGCTTGGAGAAGACGATTATTCTATGGAGGAAATAAGATTGATGAGGTTAAAGTTTATATCAGAAATGGGAAATTAATAATTTGTATTATTCTTAAGTTTGTAGTTTATTAAATATGGCAAACGAAATTCTTAAAATAGAAAATATTTCAAAACGCTACGGAAATATTGAAGCGTTAAATAATCTTTCGATTTCAATATATGCCGGACAAGTTTTTGGAATTTTAGGCCCAAATGGAAGTGGAAAGACAACTACACTTTCAATTGTTATGGGAATTATACATTCTGATAACGGTAATTTCTCATGGTTTGAAGATGTTTATGGTAATGATTTTAAAAAGCGAATAGGTTCTTTAATTGAAACACCTAATTTTTATCCATATCTTACTGCTCAGCAAAACCTTTCAATAACTGCAAAAATTAAAGGGGTTTCTGAAACCGATATTGAAAGAGTTTTAATTTTAACAGGACTTTACGAAAGAAGAAATTATCGTTTCGATTCTTTCTCTCTTGGTATGAAGCAAAGGCTTGCATTATCAGCTGTTTTACTTGGTGATCCAGAAGTTCTTGTTCTTGATGAGCCAGCAAATGGTCTCGATCCTCAAGGAATTGCTGACATTAGAGAGATAATAAAAGGTCAGGCAGAAATGGGTAAAACAATAATCATTGCCAGCCATTTATTAGATGAAATAGAAAAAGTTTGTACTCATGCTGCTATTTTTAAAAAGGGGAAACTATTAAAAAGTGGAAAAGTTCATGAATTGTTATCAAATGAAGAACAAATATTTCTTTCGTCGGATAGAAATGCTGAATTATTTGAATTTTTAGTACGTGCAGGTGTTTGTAAGAATGTTACAACAATTGACAAAGGAATTTTAATTGACGTGCAACAACCTTTTGATTCGGCTTATATAAATAAATTAGCTTTTGAAAATGGCTTTATGCTTAATGCAATTGAAACACGAACTCAAAGTCTTGAAGAACAATTTTTAGAATTAGTTAAAAAATGAAAAGATTACTTCAAATAGAATTTATTAAGTTAGTTACTTATGCTGGCTTTTGGGTACCTGCAATATTTTGGGCAGTTTTATTTGTGTTGTGTTTATTTTTAGGAACTCAAATAAGTGTAAATATTCCGGGCTTAGACAGTGGTGCTTTTTTCAAGTTTCCTGCGCTTTGGAACACAACTACATGGTTGGCAAGCTGGTTTAATCTTATTCTTGCAATTATTTCTATGATTTTTGTTTGCAATGAGTTCTCATATAAAACTTTTAGACAACATATTATTGATGGCTTATCAAGAACTGAACTTTTTCTTGGTAAAGTTTTGTTAATGTTTGTTTTTGCATTTGTGGGATTTATACTTGTTGTTTTATCAACAGTTATTTTAGGATTATTTTATAATAATTCGGAAACATGGCCTTTAGTTTTCGATACATTATATTTGCCTTTTGTTTATTTTGTTCAGGCATTTGCATATATGTCATTTGCAATGATGATTGCGCTTATTATTAAAAATATTGGCTTATCAATACTTGCTTTTTTTGGATATTTTATTTTCTTAGAACCAATTGTTAGAAATTTCTTTCCAGAAAATATTTTAATGTTTTTCCCAATGAAAGTGATCTCAAATCTAACTCCTGCTCCAGATATTTTTAAGGTTTCAACTAATGCACAATTTACAACTACTATTAATGGGCAAATAGTAAATAATGCTCCAGCTGCTTCATTTGAAATGCCATTATGGGGTAATTCTTTAGTTGCTGTTGGATATATAGCTTTGTTTTTAACAATATCCTGGTATATCTTAAAAAATAAAAAATTGTAGAAGAGACCTAATAGGTCTCAAAGACTTGTTAGGTCTAATTATAAAAATATGGAATCAATAAAAATGGTTGATCTTAAAGGTCAATATAACAAAATAAAGACTGAAATTGATAATGCTATTGCAAGTGTAATTGAAGATACTTCATTTATTAAAGGTGAACAGGTAACATTATTTGAGAAAGAACTTGCAATCTATACAGGTTCAAAGCATGTTATTACATGTGGAAATGGAACAGATGCATTACAAATTGCAATGATGGCTCTTGAATTTAAACCAGGTGATGAGGTTATAACTGCAGATTTTACTTTTATTGCAACTGCCGAAGTAATTGCTTTAATGGGACTTACACCTGTTTTAGTTGATGTTGATCCTGAAACATTTTTAATTACTCCCGAAAGTATAGAGAAAGCTATTACACCAAGAACAAAAGCTATAGTTCCAGTTCATTTGTTTGGACAATGTGCAGATATGGAAGCAATAATGCAAATCGCTCATAAGCATAACTTATATGTTATAGAGGATTTAGCTCAAGCAAATGGCAGTAATTTTTTATTTAAAAATAGCGAATCAAAAAAAGCAGGAACAATAGGTCATATAGGCTGTACTTCTTTTTTTCCATCTAAAAATCTTGGCTGTTTTGGAGATGGAGGTGCTTTAATGACTAATGATGATGAGCTCGCAAAAAAAATTCGATCAATAACTAATCATGGAATGACAGTTCGTTATTATCATGATAATATTGGAATAAATTCCAGGTTAGATACTATTCAGGCTGCTGTTTTAAGAGTTAAGCTAAAATACCTTGATGAATATAATGAAGCTAGAAATATTGTTGCAAGTTATTACGATAATGCTTTTGTTAATATTTCATGGTTGAAAATTCCAAAAAGAACAGATTGGTCTGATCATATATTTCATCAATATACGCTTGTAGTTGAAGAGAATAAACGTGATATGCTTCAAAAGTATTTGCAGGAAAAAAATATTCCTTGCATGATTTATTATCCAGTACCTATTCACAGACAAAAGGCATATAGTCAGTATGGTTTTAAGGATGATAATTTTCCTGTTACCGAAATGCTTTCTGGTAAAGTGTTATCATTACCAATGCATACAGAAATGACATTAGAGCAATTGAAATATATTACAGATTGTGTTAATAATATTAAATTCTAATTCCTAAAACTGTAATGTCATCAATTTGTTTGTGATTGCCTTTCCAATCTTCAAGAGCTTTATTTAAAACTTTAACCTGCTCACCCATTGGCTTATTACTAATATTTATAAGCAAATCCTTTAACTGATTAGCTTTATATTTTTTATAATTACTTCCTCCAAATTGATCTTTAAGCCCATCACTTGCTAAATATAAACAATCACCTTTATATAGTTGTATAATGTTATTTGTAAAAGGATTCATTTTAATGTAAATAGAAACTGGCATCCTGTCACCTTTTAGTTCATAAAGTTCAAAGTCAAAAGTTTGAAAGTTGTTTTCAGAAGTCTTTTCATCTGCTTGTCGGTGGGCAGGACTTTCAACTTTCAACTTTTTACTTTTAACTATATAGAGAGGACTATTTGCTCCAGCAAATTGCATCTCTAAAGTATTCATGTTTATTGCACAAAGACACATATCCATGCCGTCTTTTTGCTCACCGCTAATACCTTTTTGTTTAAGGGCATCAATAATTGAAAATCTTAATTGATCTAAAACATGTGAAGCTTGCCTTATTTCTTTTTTTCTAACAATCTCGTTTAAAAATGAAATTCCAAGCATGCTCATAAATGCTCCAGGAACACCATGACCGGTGCAGTCTGCAACAGTTACTATTAACCATTCATCTATTCTTGTTGCCCAGTAAAAATCACCAGAAACAATGTCTTTTGGTTTGAAAAAAATAAAATGTTCTCCAAGTATATCATTTGCATATTTGCCTGTTGGCAACAAAGCATTCTGTATACGTTTAGCATAGGTTATACTATCTGTTATTTCTTGTTTTTGTTCAGACAATAATTCGTTTTGTTCTGAAAGTCTATCACGTTGCGCTTCTATTTCATCACGTTGAGCTAGTATCTCTTCGTTTTGTGAATTTAATTCACAATTTTTTTCATCGACAATAAATTTCTGCTTCTCTATTATTGCTTTTTGTTTTCTAGTTATTCGAAGTGATCTGAAAATATAAAATGCGAATAAAATAACAAGTAATAAAACACATGAAACAAGTATTAGAATAAGTTGTTGTCTGTTTTTATTTGCAGTTGAAACAGCATCTTTTTTATCCTGTTCAGCTTTTAAAGCAGCTTGTTTTTTATCAAACTCAAAATTCATTACTTTGCGGGTAATCTCCTGGTTTTTGTCTGCATTAAACAAAGAGTCTTTAGCAACCATTGCTTTTTTATAATATTTTAATGCAAAATCAGGTTTTTTCCATTTTTCATATAAAAAGCTAAGTTCAAGATTAAATTCTTTTATTGCCATTAAATAATTAATGCTGTCGGCCCCAATAAGAGCTTTGTTTAAATAAGTTTCAGCATCAGAATATTTTTTGGTTTGTGTGTATAATGAGCCAATATTTCCTTGTAAAACAGAAAAATTACTAATGTCATTTATTTCTTCTGCAATCTTTAACGCATATAAATAGTATTCTAATGCTTTTGGAAAATCTTTTTGTTCTTTATATAATTCTCCAATATTTATATAGTTTGTCTCTATGCAGCTTTTATCATCAATTTCTTCAGCTATTTTAAGTGCTTTAAGATAATACTCAAGTGCCTTTTCATTTTCTTGTTGTATGTCATATAAAATACCTATGTTACCAAGAATTGAAGATATTTTATTTTTACTATTTATTTCTTCAGCTATTTTAAGAGCTTTAAAATAATATTCAAGAGCTTTAGAATAATTCCCTTGATATTTATAAATGATTCCAATATTTCCAAGATTAGTTGAAATTAATCTTTTATTATCAATTGCTTCTGCAATTTTTAATGATTTTAAATAATTCTCAATTGCATTTGGGTAATCACCTTGCTTATTATAGATATTTCCTATGTTGCTTATGGTTTTTGATTTGCGACCTAATATTATTATTTTCTGATCAGAAAAATTTAAAAGATTATCAAAAATTAAAAGTGCTTTGTTATTAAATAATAATGAGAGATTGTAATTGCCATTGTCGTCATAAAATGAAGCAATCTGATAACATGATTTTCCGAGAATTAATTGTGCAGCCGATTTGATTTTAATATCAGTTGTTTCTTTTATGATTTTTGATGCAATTTTTATTGCTTTATTGCTATAATATATTGCAGAATCAGTGTTTAAAAAGCTATATTCTAAAGCAAGGTCATTTAAACGATTTATTCTATTTGTATCAATATTACCCTTGGAAATAATTTTTTGTAAAGAATCTATAGTTCTGTTTTCTTGTGAATAGCAAAGTTCAATAGTAAAGAAACTTATAAAAATCGCAAGAAACAAGAATAAAATAAACCTTATGTTTTTCATTAGTAGAATAAGTAAATCACCTACAAATATAAAAATTTACTCCAATTTTTATTAAAACTATTACTAAATTTAAAATTAAATTATTTCCAAAACTGTAAGATGTCGAGATTCCTTTTTATTTTTCTTTTGTTTTTATTATCAATATTATGCATTCGCTGTATAGAAAAAAATAAAATAAAGAATGGAAAAAGAGCAATCCAAATTTCAAGAATAAATATAAAAAATATAAATACG
>CAIQJL010000049.1 GCA_903872185.1 uncultured Bacteroidota bacterium
GTAACTGCATCTATCGCAGTGCAAGTATTTGCATCGGTAACCGTTACTGTATAAGTTGTTATTCCTGTCGATGCTGGTGTAAATGGAATGCCTTGCTGTACTCCATTGTCCCATAAATATGAAGTTCCACCGGTAGCAGTTAAGGTAGCTTGCCCTCCCGGACAAATCATTTGATCAGTTCCGGCAAAAGCAGAAGGTAAAGCATAAACAGTAACAACCACCTGATCTGAAGCGGTACATAAATTTACATCAGTAACGGTTACTGTATAAGTTAAATTGCCAGTACCTAGGGGACTAAAAGAAACACCTTGCAAAACTCCTCCTGACCAATTATAAGAATTTCCACCTGTAGCAGTTAATGTAACATTATTCCCAGAGCAAATTGCTTGATCGGAACCAGCATTAGCTGATGCAGCATTTGTTGTAATATCCATTGTTGTAGGTATTGCACATGTGCTTCCATTTGGTGTAAAAGTATAAGTTGCAGAACCATTTACACCAGTGTTAATTGTTGATGGGTTCCATGTTCCTGTTATTCCATTGTTTGAAGTTAATGTAAATAAAGCTGCGCTTTCCCCAAGGCAATAAGGACCCAGTTGAGTGAATGTAGGAGTTACGCTCGAATTAATTGTTACGCTTACCGAAGCTATTGTCGCACATAATCCTGCCGTTGGCGTAAAAGTGTAATTTGTAGTTCCAGCTGCTACAGTGCTAATTGTTGCAGGGAACCATGTTCCGGTTATGCCATTTGTAGATGAAGCAGGAAGAGCTGCTGGGCTTGCACCAACACAATACGGGCCATATGCATTAAAAGTAGGAGTTGTATTTGTATTGATATTTACAGTAATTTGTGCTCTTGGTCCTTCGCAAGTTGTTGTTTGCGAAACCCAGTAACTTGTTGTTCCAACTGAAGTAGTCGATGGTGTTGGTGCAGTTCCACTTCCAGTTCCAGTTGTAGCAGAATTGTACCATAATAAATTTGAGCCAGTTGCAGTAAGTTGACTTGCTGTAGCATTTTGACAATAATTAATAGGTGTTGTTACAGCTGGTGCAGCTGGGCCAGGGCTTACTGTTACTACCCATTGTTGCGAAGCCCATAATGTAGCAGCACAAAAACCCGATGACCCAAGAATAGGGTTTATTAAACAAGCGTAAGTTGTTGTTGAAGATAATCCTGCAGGAGGATCATATGTTGGTAAAACACCAACTGTAACATTTACATCATCAAGAATAAGAGTTGGTCCTGATAGTGGAAAGGTTGGTCTTGTTGCTGTCCATCTAAACTGAATATAATTTAATGCAGGACTGAAATTAAAACTAGCCTGGCTTGCATTACAATTAAAAATAATGTCCCCGTTTAGTCCTGTATAATTATTTATTTGTGTCCAAACGGCACCGTTAAAAGCTTCCAATTTAAGACTACTTGTTGCGCCAATTGTATATGATGTTGCTCCATAGTAAAATTTAATATTTGTTACTGGTCCAGAATAAGTTTGAGTTAAAACTCTGTCATTTGTTGCATTAAATTCTACGGCAGAAGCATTTAAACCGTAACAAGATGCATTTGCAGTCATTGAAGTAAATGTCCATCCGGAAGGAGCAGTTGGTGCATTTAAAAATGGTTCATAGTAAACAGAATTTGAACCACTGGCACCTGGAATAAGAGTCCAACCAACAGGAACAGAACTGCCAGTTGGAGCAGAAGTATTTCCATTATATGAATACCATTGATATGTGAACGAACCATAACTTTCATCTGGTAAAGTAGAGAATCCAAATGTAGATGGATCTCCCCCACTGCATATTGTTTGTCCTGTATTCTGAACTACTCCAGGTTCAGGATCTGGCAAAATATGAAATCTTACTTTAGTGCATCCAATATTTTGATTACAACCACGGGTAAAAACATTATACTCAATATAAGGATCTATTCCTGGGCATAATGCATTACTTAATACAGCTGCCAATAATGCAGAAAGAGTTATTGCAGGAGTTTGAACTGAAACGTCGCATGAACTGAAAAATAAATCAGAATTTGGTAATGCGTCTTCGCACATCATTGCTGGTAATGCACCACAAACAATTATTGGGTTTGTCCAGTTTAGAGATGTGCCTTCTGACAGGTAATAACTTTGTGGAGTTAGAGAACCAATTCCAACATCATCTCTACAAACTGCGTAGGTATTATAATAAATAGTTCTTCCTAATGCATCAGTTCCATCTGCTACATGTGATTCAAGAAAACCAATACCAGATAATAAAATTTCTGTAGGTTGAACGTCTCCATATCCTGTTGCAAAAGTGTATATTGTTGAAGAAGCTCCAGTACCCACTCCGTTAATTGGAACTATTTTCCAATGATAGGTAGTATTTATTGCTAATAAACCTGGATTATAATATGTTTCAGATATTGTTGCAACTAAAGGAGGACTAGCTGCAGTTCCAAAATATACTTCGAAACTTGTAGGATTTTGATTTCCCTCAGTCCAGGATAAGATTGTATTTAAACATTGATTAGTTGAATTATTTGTCGGATAATTAGGAGTGATTGCAGATGGTGTTCCACCAGGAACAGGAGGGGCTGTGCGTGTAAATAAAATCCTAGAGTTAATAGATGGGAGTGTTGTTAGGTAGTTGTTTGGTGAATTGTTAAATGTTGGAGTATTTGCACTTTGTTGAGTTATAAGTTGATTTATTGTTGGGGTAGAAGTTATTGAGTTTGAGTTTATGCCAGAAGTATATGTGTCGTCAACGCTACAGCTATAGCTACTGCAAGTCCATGTTGTTTGGTTCATTGTAGGGCCATAAACAAATTCTATATTACCGCTTGTTTCGTATAATTTTACTTGAAAATTTAAACTTCCCGGAGAAATTGAACAGGAATTGTCCGTACATGAAATATCATTGTACATATTTGTCCACTGAACAGTGAAGATTCTATTGGGTGTAGCTCCGGTAGAAGTATAATAAATACTTGCATTTAATGCATTGTTGCATATTAAATCATTATAATATGGAGCGATTGTTTGACTAGTTCCTAATTTTCCAGCAATAGTAAAATTTGCATTTTCCCATGCATATGGTTCTGTATTTCCGCAAGCTGGTATATCAGCCCCATCTGCATATGTTGCAGTATTAAAAGTTAGAAATCCATTTAGGCTAATAAGCATTGTGGCATGAGAACCGCCATCATATGGAAAGTTAAATGGAATAGTAATAACGGTACTCATATTATCATCCACTTCTGCACCATTTTTCCATGAAGTAACTGGTGTTCCAGTGCCAGAAATATTTGTAAAAGTTATTCCGGTATTTCTTGTAATTGTGTATGTGTCTAAACCAATTTGACCAATTACTGTTGTAGTAATTATCAACATCGAACCAATAAAAAAAAGAATGGATTTCATTTTTATTAAATCGTTAAATTATTATACAAAATTCTTTAAATAATTTTATCTATCTAAGAGGGCTAGCCCTCTTAGTCTTAATATTCTCACCAAATTTAATAAAATTATGTGCTTATAAAGTATAAAATTTAATATATCTCCTAAATCGAAACAGTATTAATGTTTATAATCTATTTAGAAAAAGAAGGTTAAAACAGAAGCATTATTTCTTCTGTTTAAAAGCATGTTTTATTAAATAAAAGGCCTTATAATTAGGGTAAAATAAAAGTAGAAGAGAAAAAGATTGAAAAGGCTATCTATTAAATTCTATAGCTTTTCCTTTTATTTGTTCGTTAAAAATTTCGTTTTCGTAAACAGGGATTCCGTTTACAAATGTTGTAATTACTTTTGAATTAAATTGAGTTCCTTCAAATGGTGACCACTTGCATTTATATAATATATTATTAGTTTCAACTTTCCAAGACTTATTTAAATCTACTAAAACTAAATCGGCCCAATAACCTGTACGAATATATCCTCGGTTTTTAATATTAAATAGTTCTGCAGGGGAATGACACATTTTATTAATAATCTTTTCAAGAGAGAAGATTCCTTTTTTATACATTTCTAGCATAGCGACCAAAGAATGCTGAACTAAAGGGCCACCAGAAGGAGACTGAAAATAATTAGCAGATTTTTCTTCTAAAGTATGAGGTGCATGATCTGTTGCAACAATATCCAGAATGTTATTATTTAATGCTTCTCTTAATTTATCTCTATCGTTTTTTGATTTAATTGCAGGATTCCATTTTATTTTGTTACCATATTTTTCATAATCCTCATCGCTAAACCAAAGATGATGAACACAAACTTCAGAAGTTATAAGTTTGTCTTTAATTAGTTTATTTGAAAGTAATTCGAGCTCTTTTGCCGTTGATAAATGTAGTAAGTGTAGACGAGTATTGTACTTTAGAGCTAAATCAACTGCTTTTTTTGATGAGGTATAACAAGCTTCCTCAGATCTGATAAGAGGGTGATATTTTACTGAAATATTTTCTCCATAAGTTTTTAAATAGTGAGAAGCATTTGCACGAATAATACTTTCTTCTTCGCAATGAACTGCTATAAGTAATTTTGATTTTTTAAATAGCTCTGAAAGTGTGCTCTCATCATCTACAAGCATATTTCCTGTGGAAGAGCCCATAAATACTTTAATGCCACAAATTGCATTCTTATCCGCAGATAACAATATGTCTAAATTATCATTAGAAGCACCAAGATAAAATGAATAATTAGCTAAAGATTTTTCTGCAGCAATATCAAATTTTTCTTGCAAAAGCTCATGTGTAAGAGCAGGTGGTCGGGTATTAGGCATTTCCATAAATGATGTAATTCCACCAGCTACGGCAGCTTTTGCCTCTGTGTATATTTCTGCTTTGTATGTTAAGCCTGGTTCACGAAAATGTACCTGATCGTCAATAATACCAGGAAAAAGATGAAGGCCCTTAGCGTTAATTATTGTAAAGTTTTCTGCTGAAATATTGTCAATAACGTTTTCTGAAATCTCTATAATTTTTCCTTCTGAAATAAGTACGTTACCAATGAAATTTTTATTTTCGTTTACTATTGTAGCACCTTTAATATAATAATTGTGCATGATAATTATTAATTGGCTTGCTTGTAATTTCTAAAAAGACTTTTCCATTTCATTTTTATTACTCCCCAAACAGCTTCACTAAAAATTCCACCGCTCATTTTTGATGTGCCTTGTTTGCGATCAGTAAATATTATAGGAACTTCTGCTATATTAAAACCCATTTTCCAGGTGGTAAATTTCATTTCAATTTGAAAACCATAACCCTTCATTCTTACTTTTTCTAAAGGAATAGCTTCCAACACTTTTCTGTTATAGCAAACAAATCCTGCAGTAGTATCACGAATATCCATTCCTGTAATAAATCGAACATATGCAGAAGCATAATATGACATTATTACTCTTCCAATTGGCCAGTTAACAACGTTTACACCTGATTTATATCTTGAACCAATTGATAAGGAAGGTTTTTCAATATTGCAGGCATTATATAAATTTATAAGATCATCAGGGTTATGTGAGAAATCGGCATCCATTTCAAAAATAAAATCGTATTCACGTTCTAAACACCATTTGAAACCGGCTATATAGGCTGTGCCTAAACCTAATTTGCCTTTTCTTTCAACCATGTGAAGACTTTTTGGATATTCTTTTTGTAAGTCTTTTACAATTAATGCTGTTCCATCGGGAGAACCATCATCAATAATTAAAATGTCAAACGATTTAGATAAAGAAAAAACTTTTCGAATTATTTTTTCAATATTTTCTTTCTCGTTAAAGGTTGGTATAATTACTATGGAATCTGACATTTAATCTTTTTCAGGATAATCAATATTTTACAAATATAATTTTTATTTTTCTGTATTTGAAACTCAAACTGGTTAAAAAGTAATAAATAATAAAAATAATTTTTAAAAATCATAACGTAATTTTAATTAATCTACTATTTTTGCAAGCGATATGCAGGATTTATCATATCCGTAAATGAAAATAATAATAGCAATAGACGATACCGATAATTTAGAAAGTCGTGGCACTGGTTTTAGGGCACGTGAGCTGGGGCTTTTTCTAATGCAAAATGGATTAGCTAACCTTATTTCAGTAACTCGTCACCAATTATTGTTTGATAGAAGAATTCCATACACATCACACAATAGTTCAGCAAGTTTATTTTGTGAATTAACATCTTCAATTAAAGATGTGATTGATTTTTCAAAAGAATATTTAATACGTGAAGCAGCTGATGGATCTGATGCTGGACTTTGCGTAGCTGAATATGAAAAAATAAATATCGATATTATTAATTGGGGGCATAAAGCAAAGACTGAAATAATTACCAAAAATAATGCTCATGAACTTGCATTAAAAAATGAAATTTACCTTGAAGGATTTACTGGCGATAAAATAGGGGTTATTGGTTCTTTGGCGGCAGTAGGATTAAGAAAAGAAGGTTGTGATGGACGTTTATTGTGGATTAAAAATATGCGAGAAACAACAGGAATTTTTAAAATTTCTGATTATAAAGCATTAATTGGTATTGAAAATATTTCGGACAAAGATGGTATCTTTATCCCCGAAAACGAGAATATATTTGTAAGTGAATGGTGTAGACCAATTCATAAAAATAACGAGATTACTCTTATAGTAGAAAAAGAACAAAATAGTAGTGAATATGAATGGAAATGTGCTTCAAAGGAATATATCAAAAGTATTTCCCAATAAAGCAACTGCAACAGTTGTTGAAATACTTTTTCTGTTTTTAATGGGTGTAATGGCAATGTTAATACATGCTAAGCTTCGCATACCTATGCATTTACCTGGCAAAAACGGATTGTTGTTTATGATGATAGTTGTTTCAGCAACCGCTTCTTCAAGATTTAGTTTCGGTGCAAGTATTACTTGTTTAGGTTCTGCTACTTTGCTAATGTTTGCAAATTTAGGTTTCGATGATCCTTTTATGCCTATTGTATATATATTATTAGGTGTATTTATGGATTTACTTTTTGGTTTAGCAAAAACTATTAGCACAAATGTATTTGTTATTGCATTAGCTTCTGGATTAAGCTGGATGTTTATTCCATTAATTCGTTCAGGGGTGTCTTTATTAACAGGTTTCCCATATCAGTCACTTTTAGGTGGAATTTTTTACCCATTATTTACTCATTTTATTTTCGGAATACTAGGTGGATTAATTGGAGCAGGATTGGTCTTCTGGGCTTCAAAATCTCACAAATAATTTTTTAAATGATTCAAAAATATTTAAAACAATTTTTTAGTTTTTTTAGCGATATGCATTCTTCGCCATATCGAATAATTATTTTATTGATGTTATTTGTTTTCTTTTTTAATTCATGTAAAAAGAAATCAGAAGAACCCCCAATCATAACATTAATTAGTGAGACCGGTTATACTGATACCGATAGAACTGTTGCTATTGGTTTGCCTGTTAAAATTGGAATAAATGGTTTTAGCAATGATGCTCCAATAACAAATCTTGTAATTACTTTAACTACCGAGAATGGTATTGAAACAGCGTTGGATTCAGGCTTATATACAAATGAATTACATTTTGTTAAAAATCTTTCATATGGAGCTTCTGCATGGGAAAAATGGACATTCACTATAATGGATAAAAATAGAAAAAAGTCAAGCCAAACAATTACTTTAACAAAGGATACAAATTCTGTTTTCGGACTAATTAACTATTTCCCTTCAATAAAATTAGGTTGTCAACAGAATCTTACAATTGGTAGCTTTTTTAATCCCGAAACAGGTTCAATACATTTTGCCGATTCAACTAATGCAATTCAAAGTAGTATTTACATAATAACTTATTATGCTTCATTAAATGTTCCTCCAACAGATTATACTTTTGGGTCGCCAAGTGATAATGATATTACTACTTATTATTCTTTTATAAATAATTGGATATTGCCCCGAAATGAAATGCGATATAAATTTGATTCGCTTACAGTATCACCTCAGGAATTTGATTTGGCATATAATGATAGTTTAATTATTTCTAATTATACAAGCGCAACTGTTGGTAAAAGAAAGTTTAAATCTTCAAGACCCGGATATGTTATTCCATTTCAAATTACAGAAGGAGCAATGGCTGGTAAAAGAGGACTTCTTAAAATAATTTCAATTAACGGACAAGAAAGTGGATTTATTGAATTTGCAATGAAAATTCAAAAGTAGATGAAGTATTATTTTTCTATATTATTTGTTATAATTTCAATTATCTCTGGATATACTCAAGGTAGTTTGAATGGAAAAATTGTAGATTCTAAAACAGGTTTATGTTTAACCAATGCTAATATTTGGATTAGAGAATTAAGAGTTGGAACCAGTTGCGATATTGAAGGTAAATTTATTTTTAAAAATATTTCCGAAGGAAATTATAATGTTCAAGTAACTTTTATTGGATATTCTGATACCATTATTTCAACACAAGTTTTAAATAACAGAATTACAAATATTGAAATTGGACTTAAACAATATAGTATTGAAATGCCTGCTGTGGTCGTTACAGCAACAAAGAACGAAAGAAATATTAAAGATGTACCGAACAGAATTGAAGTAATAAACCAAAAAAAGATAGAGGTTTTTGCAGGTAATACTGTTGATGATTATTTACGTTCATTTACAGGAGTTAATGTTGACAGATTTTCTGGCATTTATTCAAAAAGTGCAAGTATAACATTACGTGGAATAAACTCCGCACAACGTACACTTATTTTACTTGATGGAATTCCAATGAATAAAACTGATGGTGGTTCGATAAATTGGAATAGAATTGATCCTGAAAATGTTGAAAAAATTGAAGTAATAAAAGGTCCTGTTTCTGCACTTTATGGAAGTAATGGTATGTCAGGTGTTGTTAATATTATTACCAAAGAACCATCTAATTTAAATGGTGGTGATGTTTCTGTTTCATACGGAACATATAATACAGTTGGAACTCGTGCACGATACAATTTTTCGAAAATAAAAGAAAATAAAGGATTTTTTGGAGGTGTAAGTGCTTTTTACAGACAAGGTGATGGATATATTCTTTACCCAGACAGCACTAGAGATTCAACCGATATTAAAACATATTTAAGAGAAGGAGTTATTCAAGGTCGTTTAGGTTATCAGTTTAATTCAAACTCAAAGATAGTAGCTGAATATGGATATTTTGACGATAAAAGAGGTGATGGAATAAGAATATATGATGAAGATGGAGGCTATAGCAAATTTTCTACACATTTTGCAAAAGTTGCATATAACGGACAATTTGGGAAATATAAAGTGAATGCTTATGGTTACCTTCAAAGAGAAAATTTTCAACAACAAAAAGAAAGTTTGAAAATTGATAAATTACCACCATTTGCAATAACACAATATGTTTTATACGGTACCTTTTCACACAGAGATGACAATGGAATTCAAATGAATATTTCCAGGGCAATTTCAAAACATCATTATTTTACTGGTGGCTTTGATTTTAAAGCTGGAAGTGTTGATGCATCTGATATTTATTATACATCAACTGATGTTGTTTCCAATCTCGGAAACATGAATTTCTACGCTTTGTTTTTACAAGATGAAGCTAGTTTTTTTAATGATCATTTAAAAGTTATTGCAGGAATTAGAACTGACTTAGTAAAATTTTATCACGGACAGTTTTTAATGGATGAACCAACTGCAACAACTTCAATTTTGACAACAACTATTGGAAATTTACCAGAAGATACATGGACTTCAGTTAGTCCAAAACTTTCAGTTCAATATAGAATTTCAGATAATAGTAGAATTTATGTTTCTGCAGGAAAAGGATTCAGACCACCAATGTTAGATGATTTATGCCGTAATGGAAGTATTTCAAAAGGATTAAAGCTTGCAAATCCTTATTTAAAACCAGAAAAAATAAATAGTTATGAGATAGGAGGTTCTTGGCAGATATTAAAAAACTTCAATCTTGAGCCAACTGTTTTTTATTCATTAGGAACCGATTTTCAATATTTTGTTGGAACAGGAGATAGTATTTTTGCAGGGACTAAAATGAAACCAATATTAAAACGCCAAAATATTGGAGAAGCTGAAATTTACGGA
>CAIQJL010000050.1 GCA_903872185.1 uncultured Bacteroidota bacterium
ATGGAACAGAAGCCACTTTTTGTGGCTTATTTAATTTAATTTCAATTGAATAATCCTGTTCCATTTTTGTTCCATTTTAAAATGGTGGTGTTCCATTTGTTCCATTCTAAAATTAATTTGCAAATTTTTCTTGAAGGTGTTTCATGTCATTACCAACTTTTTTATCAAGTAACCTGGCATAATTCTGTGTCATTTTAATAGAACTATGACCAAGCATTTTTGAAACACTTTCAATTGGTATGTCATTGTTTAATGTTATTGTAGTAGCAAAAGTATGCCTAGCCATATGGGTTGAAATGTTTTTATTAATTCCACATAAATCCGAAATCTCTTTTAAATATGAGTTAAGTTTTTGATTTGATAGAACTGGTAAAAGAACATTGTGTTTTTGGCAATATGGATGGTTTTTATATTTATCAAGAATCTTTTTTGCAACAGGTAAAAGAGGCACATTACATACATTATTTGTTTTTACACGCTTTGCATTTAACCATATTTGTCCATCTTCTAATGTAACTAGATTTGCAGGTGTTAACTTTTTTAAATCAGAATATGCATAACCTGTATAACAACCAAAAAGAAAAATATCTGCAACTTGTTTTATTCTTTCGCATGCAAATTCTTTTTCTGTAATTAGTTTAATTTCTTCTTCAGAAAGAAATCCTTTGTCAACTTTTTTCATCTTAAGTCTTATGTTTGTAAAAGGATCACTTTTCATCCAACCATTTCCGTAACAAATTTTCACAATCTTTTTAAAATTCCTGATATATTTTACTGTTGTGTTATGATTGCAACTTCTATCTGTTTTAAGGTATAATTCAAAGCCTCGTATAAAATCTGGGTTAAGCTTGTTTATAGAGATATCATTTGCTTTATATTTTTCTTTAATAAATGTGCGAAGGTGCATTAAACAAGTTTCATATCGCTGATAGGTTGCTGGGGCAAAGTCTTTGCCAATTAAAAGTTTTACTGATTTGTTATGTTCAGCAAATATTGCAGCAATTTTTCTTTCGTCTTCATCAATTCCAAGAAATGCATTTTTTAAACTTATGGCATTTATTTCCCGACCATCTTCGCGCATTGCAGAAAGGTGTTCATTTATTTGTTGTTTTACATAATTAATATAGCTGTTAATGTCCTTAGCTTCCTTTGTAGTTCCGGTAGCTCCGTTTTTTTCCGTACTCCAAAGATTTGGGTTGATAGTTCTTAGAATAGCAAGTTCAGCACTTTGCTTATCAACTTTGATTTTTAAATAAATTGGTGCTTCACCATTTCTTAATAGTTTAGTTCTCTTGATATAAAACAAGAAAACAATTCGTGTTCTGTTTGTCATAATTTTCTTTATTTTTAATGGTTAAAATTATGCAAACCAGTTCATTTAGCGTGTACGCAAAATATTGAAATTCAGCGCAAAGGAATCATTCTGGTTGGACTAGCTAAAAAAGTTTTTAGTCCAATCAAAAAAACAATCAAATGTTGCTTTATTCCTTGAATTATTGCTTTTTCTAAAAAATGAAAAAGTCCCGAATTCTGCGGATTTCGGGACTTTTCTTTAATTTTCTTAGATTCAAAGCGGAGAGGAAGGGATTCGAACCCCCGATACCCTTATGAGGTATACACACTTTCCAGGCGTGCTCATTCGACCACTCTGACACCTCTCCATTAATAATTAAGAACCATTTTATTGGATTGCAAAAGTACTAAATATTATCAACCTATAAAATTTTATTCATGTAATTGTATTACTAGTAGTTGGGTGATTGATGGCTTAAGATTCACTCATTTCTCCTCTTAATGAATGCTGTAATTGATCTCTTATTTCGTAATAAGATAAATCTTGCTCTAATAAAAACATAAGTTTGGTCGAAGCGGCCTCTGTTGTTAAGTCTGCTCCATTTACAACCCCCATTTTTAATAATTCACGACTTGTTTCGTATTTGCCCATGTTTATTCCACCGGAATCGCATTGGGTTATATTTAAAATAATAATTTCATTATCGATAGCTTGTTTTAACAAAGTTAAAAACCATTTTGTAGTAGGAGCATTTCCTGAGCCATATGTTTCTAATACAACTCCTTTTAAATTTGGAATAGAAAGTATAGATGCTAATGCCTGCTTACTTAATCCTGGAAATAATTTTAAAATAATTACATTATCATTTAATTTGTTATTAATCCTAAATTTGCCGGTTGAAGTAGGGTAATGAATAACACTTAAGTTGTAATCAATATCAATTCCTGCAATAGCTAAAGCTGGATAATTATCTGAAATAAATGCACTAAAATTTTTTGTGCTGTGTTTTGTGGTTCTGTTTCCGCGGAAAAGTTTATTTTCAAAATATATACAGACTTCAGGAACAATTGCAGATCCATTTAGTTTTGCTGCAGCTATTTCAATAGCAGTAATTAAATTTTCTTTTCCATCTGTGCGAAGTGTACCAATTGGTAGTTGTGAGCCTGTGAAAATTATTGGTTTTTCAAGATTTTCTAACATAAAACTTAGCGCAGATGCAGAATATGACATAGTATCTGTTCCATGTAAAACTACAAATCCATCATAATCGTAATAGTTTTCTTGAATGATATTTGCAATTTTTACCCATGAGCCAATATTAATGTTCGAAGAATCAATCAAGGGTTTTAATGAAATAGAATCAATCAGATATCCAAATTTTTTAATTTCTGGCACTTTGTTTTCAATTCCCGAAAAATCGAAAGGTTGCAACGAATTTGTTTCATGATCTCTTATCATGCCAATGGTTCCACCTGTATAAACTATTAATATTGATGGTTTATGTTCTTTCATAAATCAATTAATCTTGAATAACTGTTTTGCGTTTTTTGTTGTTATTTCAGCAACCTCTTCTAATGAAATATTTTTAAATCCGGCAATTGCTATAGCTATATCTTTAATATATGCACTTTCATTTCTTTTACCTCTGTGTGGAACTGGTGTAAGATAAGGTGAGTCGGTTTCGAGTATAATGTTATTAAGTGAAATATTTTTAACAACATCTACCATATCAGAATTTTTATATGTCACAACACCACCAATTCCAATATAGAATCCAAATTCAATTGCTTTTTCTGCTTCAATTACATTTCCTGGAAAACAATGAAATACTCCTGTTATGTTTGTCTTTTTGTAATCTTTTAAAATGTAAAAAAGTTCATTTAAAGATTTTCGGGAATGGAGTATTATAGGAAGTGAATATTCTAAAGCTAATTCAATTTGTTCTCGTAATGCTATTTCCTGTTCTGTTATAAATGTCTTATCCCAATAATAATCTAAACCAGTTTCACCAATTCCGTAATATTTGTTATTTTTAATTTCTTTTTTAACAAAATCAAGTTCTTCACGATAATTTTCTTTTACTGAAGTTGGATGAAGGCCAATCATTGGCAAACAATTCTCAGGAAAATTTTTAACACAATCTAATAATGAGTTTTGAGTGCTTTTATCAATTGCTGGCAGTAGCATTAAATTAATGCCATTATTAATTGCTCTTTGAATTGCTTCAGTTCTGTCAATATCAAATTGCTCAGCATATATATGTGTGTGGGTGTCTATAAACATAAATGTATTTTAAAAATTAGCTCTTTGGTAAGCTTACACATAAATGAAATACTTTTCCGGGTAAACATTTTACTGCACCTTTAAATTCCATTCCTAAAAGGGTTGCAGAAATTTTACTTACCGGCATTTTACATAGTAAAGATAATATGTCGATTGAAACATTGCCTTGTTTTTCTAATTGTTGTGCAATAGAAAGTTCATCAGGTTCAAAATCTATAAAAAGAGGTGATTGAATAGCTTTTGAGTTTGAAATTGTTTCCCAGTTTAAGTTATTTGCAATATCTGTTGCCGACTCAATAAGTGCAGCGCGATTTGTTTTAATTAAATAATTTGTTCCCAAAGACCATGCATCATTTGTTCTTCCAGGAACTGCAAAGACATCTCTATTATATGAATTAGCAATATCTGCTGTAATAAGTGATCCGCCTTTTTTTCCTGATTCTACAACAAGGGTAGCATCAGATAAGCCAGCAATAATCCGATTTCGTTTGACGAAATTTTGTTTATCTGGAGTAGTATGTGTTAGAAACTCGGTAATTAATCCACCTTTTTCTATCATCTGTTTTGCGTATTTTCTATGCAAAGCAGGATAAATAGTATCTAAACCATGTGCTAAAATTCCTACTGTTGTTATATCATTATCCATTGCTGCTTTATGGGCCGAAATATCAATTCCAAATGCAAGTCCGCTAATGATTTGTACGTCAATCCCTTTTTCTTTAAAATCAGAAATCAATTTAAAACAAAAATCTTTTCCATATTGTGATGCTTTTCTTGTTCCAACAATACTCAAAACTTTAGGGTGATTATAATCAATATTCCCTAAAGCAAAGAAAGTAATTGGTGAATCCTCGCAATGAATTAATCTGCGTGGATAATCATCATCAAGATAGAATAATGTTTTAACTCCAAATTTTAAATTAAATTCTAATTCTTTCTCTGCTAGATTAAATATTTCTTTCTTTTTTGTATTGTTAGCTATTGAAGATGCAATAATAGTTCCTATACCTGGAATTTTTGCAAGGTTTCTTTCCTTTTCTTTAAATACTGCCTCGAGGCTTCCACAGTAGCCAATTATACGCTTTGCAACAATATCACCAACTAAAGGAATTAGCTTAATAGCAATTTTTAAAAGATCGGATTGTTCGCTCATTGCATTTTTACTTTTGCATGTGAATTTAATGCATTAAGCAAATCTTTTTTTTGTTTGTTAGATAAAGCAGTTAAAGGAATGGGTTTGTATTTTGCAACTCCTTTTTTTACTGTTTGATGAATTGTTAATTCTTCTCTTTGATTAAAAAAAGCACGTGTGATTTCAATTTTATATAATGAATTAAAAGGTATTTCTATTGATGTGTATTTTGTCAAAAAAGAAGATTGAGGGTAATATCTTAATATTATTTTATCTGATTCATCATCATATATAATAAAATGGTATTTAAGACCATTTCTATAAATAATATACAAAAGTAGAAGTCCTCCGAAAATAAATGCATATGTACTTCCACTTATTGGGATAAAATAAATGGTAAAGAAATCGTAAAACATAGAAATTGAAATTAAAGTTGCTACAATAAAAATAGCAATAACTAATTGTCCTCTAAGTCTGTCATATGAATCTTTATTATCTATTTTCATATTTGTTTTTTCTTCTGTTAATTTCAACTTTTATTAATGAAAGCTCTCTGTTTGTTTGCCCTTTAATTGATGTATTTTCTTCGGCACGCCTTATTAAATATGGTAAAACTTTTTTTATTGGTCCATAAGGAATATATTTTACAACATTATACTTTTCATTAGCAAGATTAAAACTAATATGTTCACTCATTCCGTATAGTTGTGAAAACCATATTCTTTTGTCGTTATTTTCTATTTTATTTAAAGAAAATAAATTTGTTAAAAGTAAACAACTTTTTTCGTTGTGTGTACCACAAAAGGTTTCAATTGTTTTAATATTATTAATAGTATATTCTATTCCTAAATTAAAATCATTATCAGTTTCTTCTTTTGTATTGTGAATAGGAGAAGGATAGTTATTGTTTTTAGCTAACAATCTTTCTTGTTCCATATACGCACCTCTCACAAATTTAATCCCTAACTTGTAACCTTTGAGTATTGCTATGTTATGAGAATATTTAAGAAATTGCAATCTGTCTTTACGATACATTTGTAAGGTATTAAAAATGTAGGCCTCTTCTTTATTGTATTTCTCCATCATATCTGTTACAATAATATCTATAATCTCCTGAAATCTAAAGTATTCAGCATCAATAAGTAATCTAACTTTATTCTTATATGCTTCGTTACAAATAGAATTTATTCTTTGAGTAAATTTTTCAAATTCTACTTTTTCAGTTTCGTTTAGTTCTTGCCCGCTTGATTTTTTTTCTAGAATATTATTTTGAATTAATGCAGAGGGCTTAAAAACAGCAAAAGGAATAAATGGGTTTTTTGCAGCATTTAATATTGTTTTGATAATTTCATCCGTTACTTCATTAATCGTTTCATTAGAATTAGTGCTTTCTGCAGAATAATCTAAAATGGAATACACTTTATTATTTGAGAGTTTTTCTACTACCTTAAAGCAACTTTCTAATGTTTCTCCTCCGCAAAAATGTTTAAATATTGTAGGTTTTACAATCCATTTAATAGGGAAATGTATATATAATGCTAATGGTAGTATTGTTTTTGTTGTTGAAACAAACCAGTTTTTAGATATCAATTTAAATAATAAACGCATGCTTTTTAAGTCTTTATTTGACTTATTTTCAAATGCGATTTTTGTGTTTTCTAAAGAAATCATATGAATAGTTATTCGAAAACTCAAAATTAGTAATGAAAATGAAAAAAAAATGAACTTTTTTTATGTGCAGAAAATAAATTTTAAATTACACTAGTATAAATATTTAATTGTTATATTTGTGGCATGTAAATGTAGAATTGTGAATTATTTGTTAATTAATTGTTGAAAAATATTTGTTTTTTTTTGTTTAATTAGAGAAATAGAATAATTTTACGTTTTTCAAAAGATTTTAAACGCTAACATAGAAGTGCCTAATATTAAAAGGATTAAACTATGAAAAGACTATCTGGATACGCAGTGATATTAATCGTATTAAGTAGCATTCTGGTATTTGACGGTTGTAAAAGAGGAGATGATGATCCGTTTTTCTCTATTCGCAGTCGCAAAGCAAGAGTTACTGGTGACTGGGCCATTGAAACAATGGAACGTAATGTTACCCAATTATTGAATGTTGGTACAACTGCAAAAATTAACTTTAAAGTTGCTGATGATAAAATTACTGAAATTGTTGATTCAGTAAATACTTCTCATGATACTTTGGTCAATACTTACGGTGTAGTAAAAGATAATAAATATAGTTTCGACAAGAATAGTAAAATGGAATATTTATTTCATTATGAAATGTCAAAATTATGGACTAAAATTGATGAAGCTACAAATATAATTACTTATAATAAAATGGTTTATACCTATCTTGAAAGAGCGGCTGGATCATGGAATTTTATTAGTAACATTGAAAAACATGGTGTAAATAAATATAAAAATAAAGAAAGATTATCTCTTATTTTTGAATCAAATAACATCACTCAAACAACAGTGTTAACATATTGGCAAGTTGATGAAAATGGAATTACTCTTCCAGGTAATACTTTTAATACATATGTTACTAGTAGTGAGAAGAAATACTCAAATGGAGAATTTGCTCAAATCTGGGTGTTAAGAGAATTACGTGATAAGAAAATTGTAATGGAACGTAATATTGATGACTTAGTACAAACTGCAACCATTACTAATGGTTCTTCTACAACAGGTAATTCATATTCTGAAAAGGGATTTGAAACTGTTTCGTTAAAGCCAAGGTTGTAAAAATTGTTATATAACATATAATAATAAAAAAAGAGGCTAAATCGCCTCTTTTTTTATTATACAATTTTCCAGTTTGAATAGCCAAAAAGTTGTTTGCCTCCAAATATATTTCGCTCAAACCAAGTAATTACTTTGTATTTTATTTTTTCGTGTTTGAATAAATCCCGGTCCTTTGTTATTTGTTTGCCATAATTTAATTTGTCGCTCCAGAAAAATTCTTTAATTCTTTCGTTCATTACTTTGGGGTGTGTTCCTTTAAATAATGGGATTCTTCCTATAGGTCCGTAATTAAATTCTTGATATGTTACTACTTGCTCGGTATTTGATTTGCCTCTGTGAATTGAATCGTGTTCTTTTTTTTTGCTTTTCATGGTATTAGGAGGCCTTACCCATCCGTAATGATATATATATGCATTAGAACGTGCTACCTTAAGTTTACTGTTGTCCTTTTTTCTAAATGATTGAGCATCTTTATATGAAATTATTTCAGGGTTATTTCTTATTATTCGCATTTCATTTTTATACCATCCATGAAAAGGTAAATAATGATTGTAATCGCCCCAAAAATGGAAATAGTTAAAAAGTATTCCTTCTACTTCTTTGTTGTTGAGGTGTTTTTGACAAATGTCTTTTATTTCCTTTAGGTCATTCTCGTGAACAACTTCATCGGCCTGAATATAAAAACACCAATCTCCTGTGCATTCTTTTAAAGCTGCATTTGTTTCATCTCTAAAAACAGCAGAGTTTAAAAACCTTGATTCGTCCCAAATACGGTGAATGATTTTTATTTTAGGTGAACCTATAGAAAGAATTTCTTCTTCTGTTTTATCGTTTTCATCACCTTTTCCAAGTGCAATTACAAACTCATCAACAATTGGCAGTATACTAAGAATGGATTCTTTTATTGGAAAATAAAAACGGGTGGCGTTTCGCACCATAGTAAAACCACTGATAGTCATACTCATTAATCACGATCTTTTTTACGACCAAATTTGATTTTATCACCCACATTTAAAAGTTTTTTAAGCCAGTCGAATATTAAAGCGAGATACAAGAATATTGTGGTTAACCAAATAAATCCAGTGTTAAACCATAAGGTGTCAATTTTCTTTCCAAATAAATTTTTGTATGGAGCATAAAAATGAGCACGACCATAATTTGACTCAGGGTCTTTATAAATTGGTTTGGTCATTTGAATTAACCTATCATCTGTTTCGTAAATGGTTTGAAAACTGTTTTTATTTGTTACCAAGTCAGATAAGCCGATACTAAAATAATCTTCTTTTAAGGTAATTAAATCATTTTTATTAGGATATTTCTTTGATAATTCAGTATACTTTTTATCTGCTTCAATGGTAGATTCGTTATATTTTTTATTAAAATATTTCTTTTTGGATTCAAGATAATTTAGTGTGTATTCTCCAACTTCACTAGTAAATGACTTTTTATTTAATAGATCTAATTTTTTAAAAGTCTTTTTAGAAAAGCTTTTATCTAATAGCTCAATTTCATTTTTAAGAATAAGTAGATTCTTATTTATATCAATATCTTTTGTTGGTTGTGTTATATATCTTTGACAGTCATCAAGCTTATTTATTAGTTCTGGAATAAGGTAATTAAATCTGAATTCGGCATAGCATTTCTTTTTTTCTATATCAAAAAAGTTTTTTTCCCATTTGTTATCTTTATATTGTGTTACAGCCAGTGCTTCAAAAGCCCATCTTGAAGTCATTAAATCTCCAACAAATGGCACAAATTTATGCGAAGCAAATGATTTATGTAGTTTATCAAACTTAACTATAACACCGCTTAAAAGTAATTGCGGAACCAGAATGAATGGAATAAGAATGTAGATTGTTACAACAGAGTTTAATGCTGATGAAATATTTAAACCTAGCATATTTGCAAAACAAGATGTACTATAAAGAACAATAAAGTAATTTAATGTTAATCCTTGTATTCCTAAAATAAAATTACCAATTAATACAAAACTTAACATTTGAATTGCAGATAATACAAACATTATCATTACTTTAGAGTTGATATAGCTAAAGCGACTCAAACTTAAAAATCGTTCTCTTTGAAGTATTTTTCTGTCCCTTATTATTTCTTCAGCGCTTACTGTTAATCCTAAGAAGAGTGAAACAACAATTGCCATAAATAAGTATGCATACAAGTTTTCGTTTTCGCTAAACAAAAATCTTTCACCTGCTACATATTTTGTGAAATAGCCAAGAATAAAGGCAAGTATAGGTGCTTCGAAGAAATTTAATAAGATGTATTGCCTGTTTGTAAGTTTAGAAAGTACATCACGAACGGTAAATATTCTAAACTGATTTATTTTACTAGGTATTTTAAAATTGTTTTTTGGAATCTTACTGGAATATGCTTTTTCTTTAAAACTAACATCAAGCGTTTCCATGTAGTGTTTGTTCCATTCTTTAGCAGAAATTTTTCTGCTCTTTGTTAATTTACCGTACTCATCTACTACTTTTGATTCAATAATCTGTAGAACTTGTTCTGGATTAACATTACCACATGTATTACATTCGCCTTCGTTTGCATTTATGTGATTTGTAGCTTTCTTAAAATATACTATTGATTCTGTTGGATTTCCAAAATAAATGGGATGACCGCCTTTATCAAGTATTAATATTTTATCAAATAATTTAAAAATATCAGATGAAGGTTGATGTATGTTAATTATCGCAAGCTTTCCCTTAAGTGTAATTTCTTTAAGTAAATCCATTACCATTTCAGAGTCCATTGAAGAAAGTCCAGAAGTAGGCTCATCAACAAACATAACATCAGGTTCGCGAATTAATTCAAGTGCAATATTTAAACGTTTACGCTGGCCACCGCTGATATATTTATTTAAAGGACCACCAACTTTTAGATTTCTTATTTCGTAAAGGTCAAGATCTTGCAATACTTTTGTTACTGCCTCATCAATTTGAGTTTCTGTGTATCCACTAAAACAAAGTTTAGAATTGTAATATAAATTCTGATAAACTGTAAGCTCTTCAATTAACAAATCGTCTTGTGGAACAAAACCTACAACACCTTTAATTGCATCCTTCTCGGTGTATATATTGTGACCATTTATAAGAACATCACCTTTTTGTGGTTGAATGTTACCATTTAAAATATTTAAAAGAGTTGATTTTCCTGCACCGCTACCGCCCATAACTCCAATAAGTTGACCGGTTTCCTCGCTAAAGTTGAAGAAATGTAATCCGTTATCAGAATTTTTAAATCTAAACTCAACGTTTTTAGCTGTGAAAACAATTTTTTCTGCTTTTGATTGGCTAAGAAATGCACCAACTATATCGCTATAATAAATAGGACTTGTTTTTCTACTTCTTATTGACGAACCTTTTACTAAAACATAAACCCTCATAGGGTTTATAACCTGACTGTTTAAATAAAATGTTTCTTCGCCAATATATCCAAAAGCATACATGTTAGTGCTTTCGATATGTAAAATAACTAGCTGCCCAGAAAAATGTTCAATAAAGATGTGTTTTACTTCTGTATTAGAAAAATCTTTATCGCCATCAATTAATAGTAGATTTTCTTTATGTGGAACTTTATCTGGTGTTTCTAGAATTAATGATTTACAGTTATTGTATTCTAATTCATTAATGTTAAAAGTATCTGCAACAGTTTTTACAAACTCTAGTTCTTCTTCTTTAATGTCGCTTCCATGATGTATAAATTCAAAAAGTTTTAGAAGAACAAGCATTTTTTGTTCCTGGCGAAGTTCGTCGTTTACTTGTGAGCAAATAGCTAAAACTTTTACACTATTTGCAGACATACGTTTTTTTCCTTTTTTGCTATGATGTTGAGCTATGTATTCGTCAAAAAGTTTTAAGTATTCATCTACAAGTTCCTGATTAAGTTGTTGTTTTAGGTATGATGTAACAATAATTCTTCCGGGATTATTTATTTCACCGTTTTCGCCAATTTCTACATCGGCTATTATTGCAAAAAGCCTCATTAATGCTTTTAAAATGGATTCGCTCATAGTTCAGTTTATTTCAGAAAATTTTAACAATTATACAAAGAAATAAAAAAATATCTATTAAGAAATTGTATTTTTTATTAATCTATATTAACAAGTGCATGTATGTGTGTGTTAGGTAAATAAAAATTATTAGCTGTAGATCTGTAACTTTTAAATAATTATTACCGTCATACGATCAAATTAATTAAAATCTTTTAAAAATAAGAAATATGAAAACAATAAAAAGTCTAATCGCAGCAAGTACATTTTTACTTTTATTTATAAGTGTACAAACATTTGCAGGTACAAATCCAACAAATGAAGATGATAAAGTTAAAAGAATAGTATCAAGCTCAATTGAATTTCCTAAAGATGCAAGTATAATGCTTGATGAAACTTCTACGGTAGCAGTTGATTTTTCGGTTAATAATAAAGGAAAAATTGTTGTTAACGAAATTAATGGTAATCCAGATTTAGTTTGTTATGTAAAAGAAAAACTTGAGAAATTAGTAATCAAGAAAGTGTCTAAGTTAACCGAAAAGTCGTTTGTTTACAAGTTTATCTTCAGCAAGTAATCTTGTTTAATGGTTAGTTTGACAACCCTTCATCTGAAAAGGTGGAGGGTTTTTTATTATTACTTTTTGAAACTAATTTTAAAAAAATATTATTGAAATGTTTTTTGCACGATTCATTAACTTCTACTTTTTAAACTTAAGGCACTTAAAGTACTTTAGGGTTCTCCTGAGCTTGACGAAGGGCATTTATAACTTTTTCCCCTACATTCTTTCCGGAACATTTATCCCTAAAAGTTTCATAGAGTCTTTAATTTTTATAGCTGTTGAATTACTTAATAAAAGTCTGAAACTTTGTATTTCTGAGTTTTCTTCTTTTAGAATACTACAGTTGTGATAAAAATGGTTATATTCTTTAACCAATGAATATGTGTAGTTTGCAATAATAGCCGGATTTAATTCAGATGAGGCTTCAAAAACAATGTTGTTATAATCTGTAATTAATTTAATAATTGATTTCTCGTTTTCATTTATTTCAGTATTCTCAGAAATGTTTTTAGGTATGTTAATTCCTGCTTCATTTGCTTTTCTTATAACCGATTTAATTCTGGCATGTGTGTACTGAATAAATGGTCCGGTATTTCCATCAAAATCTATTGATTCTTTTGGGTTAAAAACCATATTCTTTTTTGGGTCGACTTTTAAAATGAAATATTTTAAAGCTCCTAAGCCTACCATTCTTATAATTTCTTCTTTCTCATTTTCAGGAATACCGTCAAGTTTTCCTAGTTCTTCTGAAATAGATTTTGCTGTTGAATACATTTCTTCTATTAATTCATCGGCATCAACTACTGTACCTTCGCGCGATTTCATTTTTCCTTCTGGTAGTTCAACCATACCATATGAGAGATGTGAAATTTTATCCGACCAATTGTATCCTAATTTTTTTATTACAAGTTTTAAAACCTGAAAATGATAATTCTGTTCGTTGCCAACAACATATACCATTTCGTCGGCATTAAATTCATTTTTGCGCATTATTGCAGTTCCAATATCCTGTGTCATATAAACAGAAGTGCCATCGCTACGAAGTAAAACTTTTTCATCTAAACCATCAGAAGTTAAATCGGCACAAATAGAGTTATCCTCTTTTTTTATTAAAGCGCCAGTAGTAACTCCTTTTAGTACTTCATCTTTACCTAATCCGTAGGTTTTAGATTCGTAATATATTTTGTCAAATGTTATCCCTAATTCATTATATGTTTTTTCAAAGCCAGCATAAACCCAGCCATTCATTTTATTCCATAGTTCTAATACTTCAGTATCGTGTGCTTCCCATTTCTGAAGCATTTCACGGGCTTCTAATATTAATGGTGCTTCATTTTCTGCTTCTTTCTGTGTTTTACCTTTTGATAATAAATCTGAAATTTGTTTTTTATATTCTTTATCAAACAAAACATAAAAATCTCCAACAAGTTTATCGCCCTTTTTTATTGCTTCTACAGGTGTAATGTTATTACCCCATTTTTGCCAGGCAAGCATAGATTTACAAATATGAATTCCTCTGTCGTTAACTAAATTAACCATTGTTACTTTATTCCCATTTTCTTTTAAAATTTCTGATAAACTATGGCCTAATAAATTATTGCGTATATGCCCTAAATGAAGTGGTTTATTTGTGTTAGGAGATGAGTATTCAATTAAAATATTTTTTTTGTCAATTGTATTTGTTTGAATAGGTAATAATGTTTCGTTTAATTTATTTATCCAGAATGAATTTGAAAAACTAATATTTAAAAACCCTTTGATTACTTCAAAATTATTGATTTCTTTAGAGTTATGTTTAAGAAATTCGCCAATTTCGGTAGCCGTTTGTTCGGGCGATTTGCGACTTATTTTTAAAAATGGAAATACATTTACAGTATAATCTCCGTTAAAATCCTTTTTTGTTTTTTGAATCTGTACTTGTTTAATATCTATAGTTTGTGAGTATAGGTTTTCAATTGCTTTACAAAATTCGTTAGTCAGAAAGCTTTCAATTGTCATTTTATGATTTTTTTGTTTGCAAAGATAATGAATGCTGCTTATACTTTTCTCTGTATAATATTTTGTTTATTAACGGTTAAAAATAACAATACAAGTACAATAAATTTGAATGTTTATAAAAATTCATGTAGGTTTGAGGATATTTAATGAGGTTAAATAATGTTAAACAAGGCAACGCATACGGTACTCTTTTTGTCTTAGTGATTATAATTTAAAATTGACTCGTATTTTTGTAAAAAAAATGAATGATTATGAAAGCAGGAAAATTATTTTTGATTTTAGTTTTATTGGGATTTAATACATCTCTTATTTTTGCTCAGGGTTATAAAATTAAAGTTAAAGTAAAAGGGTTGGCCGAGAAAGATACTTTGTTGTTAGCTCATCGTTTTGCCGATAAACTTTATTCTGATGATACTACTTTAGTTGATAAGAACGGAAGCGGTACTTTTTCTAATAAAAAAGATCTTGATGGTGGTATTTATGTTGTAATAGTTCCGGCTTTAAAAAAACGGTATTTTGAGTTTTTAATGGATAAATCTACTCAGTTCTCTATCGAAACAGATACCAATGATTTTATTGCAAATATTAAAGCATCGGGGTCTGATGAAAATAAAGTGTTTTTTGATTGGCAAAGGTCTATGGCAAGTCTTGAAAAAATTATGAAGGCTGCTTCTGAAAAGATGAAAGAATTTTCAGATAAAAAAATGCAGGATTCATTAAAAATATGGCAAGAGAAAGGGACTGCAATTGATAATGATAGAAAAGCTTTTTGGGAAAAAATTAAAAAAGATAATCCAGCATCATTACTTGCTAAAATTTTAAATGTGTTAACTCCTGTTGAAATACCAAAACCAAACTTTCCTGAAAATGCAAAAAAAGATTCATTGGTAAGGCTTTTTCAATATGTGTATAATAAAGATCACTACTGGGATAATGTTGACTTTAGTGATGAACGTTTGCTAAGAACTCCTTTTATTGAATCTAAAATGAAAGATTTCTTTAAAAATATTGTACTAACTGTTCCTGATTCATTAACAAAAGAGTCGATAAAGGTATGTGAACTTGCTCGAAAAAATAAATTCTTTTTTCAATATGCTGTAATTTATACAACTAATTATTTTGAGACTTCACAAATAATGGGAATGGATAGAGTTTTTGTGAATCTTGCTGATAAATATTATTTATCAAAACAATGTTGGTGGGCCGATTCTACATTACTTTCAAAAATGAGCGAAAGAGTGGCAAAAATAAAACCGAATATGCTTGGTGAACTTGCTCCGGATTTAAAAATGGAGGATAATAATGGTGTAATGCATCAACTTCGCTTTGTTAAAGCAGATTTTACTGTTTTAGTGTTTTGGGAACCAAGTTGTGGGCATTGTAAAAAAGAAATTCCTAAACTTTATGAATATTATAAAACTGTAAGAGATAAAGGTGTTGAAGTATTTGCAGTTTATACTCAAAATGAAGAAGGAGAATGGAAGAAATTTATTGATGAACATGGATTAGATTGGATAAATGTATATGATAAATACCATTTTACTAATTTCCGCAATCTTTATGATATTTACAGTACCCCTGTGGTATATATTTTAGATAAGAATAAGAAAATCATTGCTAAACGTATAGGTGTAGAACAAATTGAAAAATTTATAGAATTTGAAAGAAATAAAGAAAAGAAATAATGAGATTTAAATTATTCGCCTTTTTATTCTTCTTTGTTATTTCTTGTTTTAACCTTTTTTCTCAGGGCTATAAAATTGAAATTCAAATAAAACAATTAGCAGATTCTAATGTGTATTTAGGTTACCATTATGGTAACGAACAATTTGTTATTGATACTGCTCATTTAAGTAAGTTGGGTAAGGGTGTTTTTGAAGGTAAAAAAGAATTGCCCCAGGGTGTATATATGGTTGTATTACCTAACATGACTTATTTTGATATTCTTGTTCCAATACCTCAAAAGTTTTTGATTAAAAATGATACTTTAGATTTAAATGCAAACCTCGAAGTAATTGGAAGTCCGGAAAATGAGGTGTATGTAAAATACCAAAAATTTTCTGCTGATAAACGTTTTGAAATTTCAAAATTATCGGATCAAATAAAAGCTAAACCTCAATTTGCAATAACAAATCAGAATAAAATTGATAGTATACAATTTGTAATTAGGAACGAACGTAGTAGAATAATAAAATCTAATCCCAAAACTTTTTTTGCGGCACTACTTAACTCAATGGTAGATCCCGATTTGCCTGCAAAATTCTTAAAAGCAGATAACCCTGCTATTGTTGAAGAAAAATTAAATTATTTGGCTTTACACTATTTTGATAATTATGATTTTAACGATGAAAATCTTTTGTTTTCGCCTGTTTTATTCAATAAATTAATGACTTATTATAGTAAATTAATTATTAATATTCCCGACAGCATTAATAAAGCTTCAGATTTGTTACTTGTTAAAAGCATGAAAAGCCCTGAAGTATATAGATTTATTTTGAATACACTGATAAGTACTTTCGATCTTTCTGGCGATTTGCCAAACGATGAAGCATTTGTTTATTTAGCAGATAATTATTATTTAAACGAGCTTGCCCCTTGGGTTAATGAAGAGTTTTTAGGTCGCTTAAGAACTCATATAACTGATTTGCGTCCAACCCTTGTTGGTTCAGTAGCTCCAGCATTATCTCTTTCGGATACTTTAGGAAATTTAAAATCTATA
>CAIQJL010000051.1 GCA_903872185.1 uncultured Bacteroidota bacterium
GAAATTGTTGAAGGATTAGCAATAACAATAGATTGTGTATTAGCAAAACAACCGTTCTGATCATATACTGTTATTATATAAGACCCACTTGCTTGTCCTGAGAATACATTTGAACTTTGAGCTATTCCACCATTTAGTGAGTAACTATATGCTCCAGTTCCACCAGCTGCTGTAACAGTTATTAAGCCATCGCTAGAGTTGTTACATGAAACTTGTGATGAACCTATTGCAGAAACAGTAAGTAATGTAGGATTTGTTATTGTTACTTCAGAAGTTGTAGCAAAACAACTATTTTCATCTTTTATTGTAATAATATAATTGCCAGCGGAAATGCCTGTGAAAATATTTGAATTTTGGTAAGTGCCTCCGTTTAAGCTATAAGAGTATGCGCCTGAACCACCATTAGCAGATGCGGTAATTGTTGCATCATTATTATCATGACAGCTAACTTGTGATGATCCGTTAATGCTTGTTGTTATATTTGAGACAGTGACAGATTGTGTTGCTGTTGAACTGTTCCCGTGAATATCTGTAACAGTCCATGTAACAATTGTTGTAATTCCCAAAGGAAAAGAAATAGGAGCATTATTTGTAATACTTGCAATTCCACAATTATCTGTTGAAACAGGATTGTTTAGAGTTAAAATTGAAGTACAAGAAATTATATTTTCGGGAGCAACTATAACTGGAGGAATTATATCTAAAACAGTTATTGTCTGAATTTGATTTGAAGCAGCATTGTTGCAATTATCAATTAAACTCCATGTTCTATGAATTACATAAACTACCTGACCCAAGCCTGCTGAAATAACATCTGTATAAGTTGCTTGTAAATTTGAAGAACAATTATCTGATTCATTAGTAACATCTCCTGTTGCAGTAATACTTGCATCATATAAACAATTTGCACCTGCATATATTGTTTTGTCTGCTGGTCGTGTAAATGAAGGTGCTATGTTATCATTAATTGTATATACATATTTCCAAACAGAGTTTAATCCGGCACAATTTGTATATGTATAAGTGAATGTCTTTGTTCCCGAACAAGTAATATTTACTGGGTTATTTATAGTTGAAGTTAATATAGGAACAATGCTAGTTCCGCAAAAATCTGTAACAACAGGTGGGGTAGGTGTAATAGCATCTGTTAAACATTGTACAGAAGATGAGCCATTAGCAGAAATGGTAGGAGCATTTGTTACAATTTTCAGATTTGAATAAGTATATTCACCTAAAACAAGTGTACACCCGCTGCCACTATTATAACTTAATACTCCTTTAATTGAGCCGTTACAAATTGCAGATGCGTATTGTGGCGGGATTGTAAAAGTTCCATTGATTCCAGTTGCTGTGCCAACTAATACATTGTTAATAGTAAATGCCCAGGAATAAAAATGTTGGCCAATATTACATGTGGCTTCGTCGGATATAATTGTGCCACTATATTGTATAATGTTTGTACAGCCTGATTGACTAATTGAAAGCTGTGCAATTTTAGGACAAGGGACACAAATATCAGGGTTTGGAAATTTATTTTTTACAATTGTGCATGCAGCATTCTGATAATTAATCCATGAATTTCCTGCTTTGTTTATACCACAAACATTTGAGTTTAGAGCAACTATTGAATAATTTAGTGTAACAATTTCATTATTAATAAAAGTAAGAGGCCATGTAATTATCTGACCATTTATAGAAGCAGATTCTTTAGACACTACAAGAGATCCAGGTATAAATGTAAACCCGTTAGCTATTGTATCTGAAATCATTGGTGAACCAGGAATTGCTTTAGCAGCCCATTGTAATTGACCAAAAATTTGTGTGTAAATTCCATTTAAATCTGCGGCTGATTCTGTAACAAAATACCCTGAATTTTGAGCAGCGTTTAATGTGTTTTCTGCTACCGTTTGTGTTGCTCCTGAAATTCCTCCGAATAAACCAACAGTATAAACTTTATTTGGATATGTTACTGTTCCAATAGTAAAAGATTGTGATTCTTGACCTCTTAATGATGCTGAGTTTGTACATGCATTTGCTACTATTGGTGTGCTTGTGCAACTGCCATCATATCTATCACCAGCAGCACTGTATGTACTTCCCATGTTTGCAACGCCATCAGTTAAAAGTAAAATAGATCGTAAAACATTGCAATCCGTTCTTCCTCTTGATTTCATCTCTTTATTTGCTTGATAAAAAGCATCAGCAATATTTGTTGACCCATTAGGAACCATATTAATAATTTTATTAAGTATAATCGTTGAATCGCTTGCGTAACTTAATTGAATATCTTCAGTTCCATAAGTTGAAAAACTTACTATTCCTACTCTGTTTATGTTTCCTGCATTATTTGTTGGGTTAAATATTTTTCTAACAAAATTTAATGCAGCTGTTTTGGCATATGACATAGAAGAAGGTGATCCAGAAGACATACTTCCAGAAATGTCAATTACTAGAATAACATCAATTGGAGCAGGAGTTGAGTTACCTGTTACTTTAAGTTGAACATCAAACTGGTTACAAGTCGTACTTTGTTGAACTACAGTTTTATTTAAAGTAATTTGACCTATTGCTAAATTTGTAGTTAAAACAATAAATATTGAGGCAATAATTACTGATAAATACAAAGGAATTATTTTTGAATTAAGTATAGAGAGTTTCATAAGGCACTTTTTTTAAGTTTTAACTTATCTACTAATAAAAAATGTTATTGTTCTTCTGGGTTTGGAATAAAAGTATAAAGAGTTAATGATGGAGAATAAGAAGGACATTTATCTGAAATAGCATTCACTAAAAGATTATTCCATCTTTCTATTGGTGTTCCTGAAGGAACAGTTACTTTAACTTGAAAATTTATTAGTTCGTATGGTTTCAAAACTAATTTACCTTCAAAATCATTTCCTGCTTCAGTTAAAAAATTAGCAGTTAAAAACACATTATTCTTAGTGTTTGTATTATCAGGATTTTTTTCAGAATTTTTATTAAAAACTGAAAGTTTTACCTCAATTTCATCACCACTATTATTCTGTAATTCCATAAAATAAATTCTACCTTCTTTGTTTACAGATTCAATATTGTTTTTTACACTAATATTATATGTGCATTTTTGTGCAGATGAACTGAAGGAGGACAAAATGATTAGAAAAAACCCCAGAATAAAACTAATCGCATTAATATTTATATTAAAGCCAGGTTTTTTTGATTCGTTTAGAATGCTGTTATTGTTTTTCATAATTATTAATTTAAAGTATTATTTAGAATGATTCTAAATAATAAAAAATAGCAAAAAAATATACCTTTTGAAAAATTGAAACTAAAGTATCTTAGTTTCTTTAAGCTGTTATTTGATTCATATTGAGCTTTCATATGGTAGAATAAATATTACTATTCTTATTTAGACAAAATTAATATAAGTAAAACACGCATGCAAGTATTTTAACATTTACTTGTAAAAAAATTGACTAAACATTAAAAAATGATGTCGGAATTGGTTTATTTAAGGTTGAAATAAAAAATCATAACTTTTTTCATGACTATAGAAAAAGAAAGTGGCACGTGAAATCATTTAAAAAGTCATTAAAAATTTATTCTATTACCTTTCAACTTTATTTATCTTTGCATAAATAGATAAAATATCTTTTGTGCCAAAAATGAAATTCCTTACCGAAGAAGAAAAGACTGCTATAGAAAAAGAATATAGTGCTATACTTAAATCTTGTCCTCGATGCAGAACAAAAGAAGATAAGGAACTAATTAGAAAAGCCTTTGATTTAGCCAATGAAGCTCATCAAGGAATGCGCAGAAGATCTGGTGAGCCTTATTTTTATCACCCCATTTCTGTAGCGAAAATTGCTGCACATGAAATAGGGCTTGGTGCTACTTCAGTTGTTTGTGCTTTATTACACGATGTTATTGAAGATACCGATTATACACTTGAAGATCTTCAGGTGCTTTTTGGTGATAAAATAACTAGGATTATTGACGGTTTAACTAAGATTTCAAATGTATTTGAACAGGGAAGTACTTCTCTTCAGGCAGAAAATTTTAGAAAAATGTTGCTTACTCTTTCTGATGATGTTAGAGTAATTCTTATAAAACTTGCAGATAGATTGCATAACATGCGTACTTTAGACTCTATGCCTGAGTACAAGCAATTAAAAATAGCAGCAGAAACTTTATATTTATATGCTCCACTAGCACATCGTTTAGGATTGTATGCAATAAAAATTGAATTAGAAGATTTAAGTTTAAAACATCAGCATCCAGCAGTATTTGATGAAATACAAAAAAAACTTACTGCAAGTGAAGCTGAAAGACAATTATATATTGATCGATTTAGCGAGCCTATTATTAGTAAGCTTAAAGAGAATGGTGTTCATTATAGTATAACTGGGCGACCAAAATCTGTATATTCTATATGGAACAAGATGCAGGTAAAAAGCGTTCCATTCGAAGAAATATTTGATCTTTTTGCTATTCGAATAATTTTTGATCCAGATACTTCATTGCCTGAAAAAACTCAATGTTGGAGTTTATATTCGCAGGTTACAGATATTTATCAACCAAAGCCAGATCGTTTGCGTGATTGGGTAAGTACTCCAAAAGCTAATGGTTATGAAGCATTACATACAACTGTAATGGGTCCTGATGGGAAATGGGTTGAGATTCAGATTCGTTCAAAAAGAATGGATGAAATTGCCGAAAGGGGATATGCAGCACATTGGAAATACAAAGGAGAGGGAACAGATGAAACTGAACTTGATAAATGGATTAAAAGAATTCGTGAATTACTTGAAAGTACTGATGCAAATGCGTTAGAATTTTTAGATGAATTTAAAATGAATCTCTTTTCTTCAGAGATATTTGTTTTCACTCCAAAAGGTTTGTTAAAAAGACTCCCAAAAGGAAGTACTGCGCTTGATTTTGCTTATGATATTCATTCTCAAATAGGAGATAGAGCAATAGGAGCTAAAGTAAATTATAAATTGGTGTCATTGAGTCATGTTCTTGCAAGTGGCGACCAAGTTGAAATATTAACAAGTGACAAAAACGAGCCACAAAAAGAATGGTTGAACTTTGTTACAACAGCAAAAGCTAAATCCAGAATTAAAGATAAATTTAAAAGTGAGCGTAAAGATTTAATTGAAAAAGGAAAAGCAAGTTTTGAAGCAAAATTTGAGGAATTAGAAATTCCAATTACTAGTATGCTTTTTAAAAAATTAATGGTTGGTTATGAAGTTTATTCAAAAGAAGATATTTATTATAAAATTGGTGCAGGTGAAATTGATATAGAAAATGTACAGAAAGTAATTAATCGTAAAACAAAAAATAAGTTTATAAGATACTGGCGTTTGCAGATTACCAAAACTACTGCTAAAATCCCTTTATTAAAACGAACAACAGAAACATCAGTAATCCTTCCAGAATTAAAACCTGTAAATAGAAAGATTCCTTTTATTGTTGATGAAGATTCTAATGAACAAAATTATAGTATTGCAAAATGTTGTAACCCAATTCCGGGCGATGAAGTTGTGGGGTACCTTATAGATATGTCTAATGTTATAATACATAAAAAGAAATGTCCTAATGCACAAAAACTTATGTCAAGTTTTGGTGATAAAATTGTAACTGTAAAATGGACAACTAAAAAAGTGCTTTCCTTTCTTGTGCGAATTAAAATAAATGGTTTGGATAATATTGGTGTAGTAAATAATTTAACTACTCTTATTTCAAAAGAATTAGACGTAAATATGCGTACTATATATTTTGATGCTGTTGATGGAGTTTTCGAAGGATTTATTGATCTTTATATTCATGATACCTACGACTTAGATGCTTTAATTAGGGATTTGAAAAAGATAAAAGGTATTAATTCTGCTAAACGTATAGAGAAAATAGAGGAAGAGATTTCTGAATAATAACAAAACAAAAAAGGCTTCTATAGAAACCTTTTTTGTTTTGTTATAGATTTGTAATTTTATCTAACTATTGAAACAACACCTGTAAAAGGATCTTTGTCATTGCTTATTTTAACAATATAGACATAGCCACCCATTGGTAAATCTTTGCCTTTATATTTGCCATTCCACCGATTAGAAGTATTTAAATATTCAATTCCTGTTCCAGAGAAAGTAAATATTTTATCTCCCCAGCGATTAAAAATTTCAATAGAAACAGTTAAATATTGTTCAATATTTTTAATCTCAAAATCATCATTTTTACCATCATTGTTAGGGGTAATTACTGTTGGTATTTCAATTGGAAGTTCAAGTATATCAATTGAGATTGTGTCAGATTCTTGACATGAGTTCATGTCTGTAACTGTTATAATATAAATACCATTTGATAACCCATTTAGATCTTCAGTAGTGGCACCGTTAGACCAGTTGTATGTGTATGGTAATAAGCCGCCCGTGACTGTAACATCGATATCACCTTTATTGTTAATAGAGGTTGAGGTAACATTAGTAATTGAGATTGCAACAGGATTTAATAATGAAGAAATAGATGTCAATGTA
>CAIQJL010000052.1 GCA_903872185.1 uncultured Bacteroidota bacterium
AGAATCTAATTGTAATATATCAAATACACACTTCGACTCCGCTCAGTGTGACTTACGTATTTAATTTTCCATTATTCAATTTATAAATTACTTTCATTTTGTTAGCCAATTCTAAAGAATGAGTCACTAATACAAGAGCAACATTTTGTTCCTTATTAATTTTTGACAACAACTCACCTATCTGATCGGCAGATTCCTGATCAAGTGAACCAGTTGGCTCATCAGCAAGAATTATTTCTGGTTGATTTATCAATGCTCTAACAACTGAAGCGCGCTGACATTCTCCACCTGAAAGTTGTCCAGGATATTGTTTAATTTTATCTTCTAACCCAACAAATCTCAATAATTCTAAAGCTCTTGATTTAGCTGATTCTTTATGCTTTGTTTCTTTTACAATTAAAGTTGGTAAAAGTACATTCTCCAACAAATTTAATTGTGGTAACAAATGATGCATTTGAAAAACAAAACCAATTTTCTGATTTCGAATCTCTGCTAATTTTTTATCATTAAATTTAGAAATATCATCATTATTAATTTTAATTATACCTGAAGACGCTTTATCTAATGTCCCCATAATATTTAACAATGTACTTTTACCACAACCAGATGGTCCTACAATAGCGATAGAATCGCCAGAATTAATTTTCAATGAAATATTATCAAGCACCTTAATCTGAGAAGAAGATGAATTGTTTTGATAACTTTTATAGATATTTTCTAATTCGATAATCATCTTTTCTGGTTATTTATTTTTATTAGCTAACACATTGTTATAAACTTCAACTAATTTCTTTGTTGAAACTTTCAAATTAAATTTTTCTTCAACAGCTTTTCTACCATTAAGACTCATTTGATTTAAGCTTGTTTGATCAGACAAAACTTCTGAAAGTTTTTCAGCAAGCGCAACAGAAGTATTTGGTTTGTATATTGCGCCAGCTTTAGATATTTCAACTATTTCAGGAAAAGCAGCTAAATCGGGTTGAACTATGGGAATTCCAGATGCTAAAGATTCAAGCTGGTATAATCCAAATGCTTCACCATTTAAAACAGGAACAGATAAAACTGTAATTTTCTTGAAAAATTCATCTAATACTGAAGTTCTGAAATCATCAATAAATTCAACATATTGTAAAACATTATTCTTCTCAAGCTTTTTAATCTGCTTTTCAACAAATTTATTGTCATCAGCAGTTTTACCGCCAGTTAAAATTAGTTTAAGGCTAGAAAACTCTGATTTTGCTTTAAGAATTATATATGCATCAACTAAAATTTCAAAACCATTTTCTTCATTCATTCTCGATAAATACCCAATAGCCTGAGGATTCTGAGCTAGCAATTGAACAGTATATACTTCCGGATTGACTCCCAAATGGATTACATGCAATTTCTCTTCTTCAATTTGCATATTGTCCTGCATAATGTTTTTAAAGAAATCACTAACTGCAATAAACGCATCAACATCCTTTGCCTTATCGCCCATTAATTGCCATAATTTTGGTTTGTAATGCTCTTGCATTGCATTAATCCAGACATCTTCATCCTGCAAAGAACAAAATACAGGGACATTTAATTCTTCTTTAATTTTAGCAGCAAGTCCCATTAATAAAGCATTTGACAAATGAACAACATCAGGTTTCTCATGATGTTTTAGATAATAAATTAACTGATTTAATTCTTCAGTCTGAAAACCATCGGCACCTTTAAGCATCGAAATCGTCATTTCTTCAAGCCCTTCAGCACGGGTTGAACCTGATTTTTTTGCTGCGTATTTTAAAATAAATGGAGAATTAAAGAATTTGTAAAGCCATTTTGGCATTTTGCGAAACAACTTAAAATTCTGCTTCAGATAGATATTTACTGCTCCATAAAAAACAGGAACTTCAGTTTGATGAGCAAATTCCTCAATAGAATGAGGTAAATATAATGGCAATGTAATTGAATCATGTCCCTGTGCTTTTAATGCTTTTGAGAATGCACTATCACGCAGACAATTTCCGCAATAAAATGTTCCTCCAAAACCAGGTACGATATAAGTTATTTTCATTTATATTTCATTTTACTTTCGTCACCCTGAGAGCTTGTCCTGAGCCTGTCGAAGGGCTCTCGAAGGGTGACACATTGCCCACCGCGCTATATTTCGAGAACCTCAATATGACCCAACGCTTGATATTTTCTTTAAAAACTATTTTCATTTAATTTCAATTACAAAAGCAGTCACACTGAGGCACTCGAAGTGTGACTCAATTTCCTCAATATCATGTTTCGAGAGCCTCAACATGACTATAAGACATTTATTTTCCAAAAACATAAACTTTTCCATCATCAGCACCAACAATTATATAGTTATTTGTTACAGCAGGAGTAGAATAAACCGGACTCCCAATTTCATACGACCAAAGCTTTTTACCAGTTTTTAAATCAAGAATATAAAGTCTACCATCACCTGAAGCTACAACCACTGAATTCTGAGTTATCACTGGCGAACCCTCAATTTTTTGAAGAGTTGGAAAATTCCATAATATTTTCCCATCTGCTTTATTCAGACAATAAACTTTTTTATCCTGGGAAGTTATAACAACATACTTATCATAAATCGATGGTGAAGATGTAAATGTACCTCCCCCTTCATATTTCCATACTTGCTTTTTTGTTGTTATGTCAATACAGAAAAACTCTCCATCATAATTACCGAAATAAGCACGATTTCCGTCAATAGCAACTGACGAAGCTATATAATTATTGATATTAATTTTTGATAATTCTTTTCCAGTATTCATATCAATTAAATGCAAAAATCCATCACAACCACCAAACGCAGCCATGTTTTTAGAAATTGCAGCAGAACCATTTATATAATTTTCTGATTCAAATTTCCAAATAACTTTTCCGGTAGCTGAATTAACACAGTGCAAATTATAATCGTAACTTCCTGTCAAAATTCTTTTTTGTTTTTTATCGGGACCTAAAACCCAATTTGATGCCCCAGAAATTTGCCCCTCAGTTTTATATTTCCATTTTAATTTTCCAGTCTTAGAATCCAATGCATATAAAAAACCTTCCAAAGACCCAACATAAATCGTATTATCCAGCAATAGTGGCGATGCTTCAATTGATGTACCTGCTTTATATTTCCAATTTAACTTCCCTGTTTTAGAAATGGAATACAAATAACCATCATTTGAACCAACATAAATATTGTCATTACAAAATATTGGGGATGATTTTATTTTATCTTCAGTTTTATATGTACAAAGCAGTTTGTAAGATTTCAATAAGGTAACGTTTGTATAACCAGTCAGATTTTGATTTCCACGAAATGAAGACCAGCAATCCTGAGCAATTACATTCGCAGAAAAAGCAATTATAAAAAGAAGTAATATATTTTTATAATAAATCATTATTCTCCTTTAAAATTGGAAATTGCACCTGTTGGACATTTCGAAATACACTCTAATGCTGAATTTTTAATGGCCTCATCTAATGATTTGTTAAATGGAATATTAATTTGAATATCAAATCCACGTCCAACATAAGCTAAACCAACAATATTTTTATTTCTTTTTGTTATTTCAACACATAAACCACATTTAATACATTTTTCAGGCTCATAAACTAAAATCTCATTCTGAAATAGTTTTTTAATAGTTTTCCTTTCTGGCGACTTAAATTTCTGCTGATCTGCTTCATATTTATCTGACAAAATTCTGAGTTTACAACTTTCAGCTTTTCGGCAATCACATCTTAAACACCGTGATGCTTCAGCTATTGCTTCTTCATTATTAAAACAAGCAAGTTTACTATTTAAAGGTTCATTTCTAGTGCCTGGCTTTGATTCTTTAAGGTATTCAACAATCTCTGATTCATTAAGCTTTCCAAATTTTGAGTTAAATTGTTTATGCTTCTTTACTGGAGTATTTCCAAATAAAAAAGTATGAACAGAATTAGCAGTTGCTTTTCCGTTAGCTACAACTTTAACTGCCATTTTAATTGGTTTAATTACTGAACCTGTTGCAAAAACGCCAGGAATATTTGTAGTAAAAATATCTTCATTTATTTGCAATTGCTGAACATTAGAATTTTCACCTGATGCAATTATAACTACATCAAAATCATTTTTTATCTGATCAATTGTTACGAAAGAATTAAACTTGAACTCTGCACCAAATTGTTTTAAAATTTCAATCTCAGTTTCTAGAACTTGATGGGGCATTTCTGTTTCAGAAATTTCTAACAACTTACCTCCTGCACTTTCATTCTTATCAAACAAAGTACACGAATATCCATATTTTAATAAATGATATGCTGCAGATAACCCAGCCATGCCAGAACCAATAATACCTATTTTCTTATTTGATTTAGTTTGTTTTTGAGGCAAATAATATTTCTCATTCTCACTATCCTTAATCGCAACAAATTTCTTTAACTGACAAATAGAAACAGCACCTTCCATTTGCTTTCTTCTGCAAGCATTTTCGCATGGTGCAGAACAGATATAACCAAGAATTAATGGTAAAGCGATTTCTTCTTTTACTACTTCAAGTGCTTTTATAAATTCTCCTTGAGCAATTAAACGATTCATTTTAGGAATATCCATAAAGGCAGGACAGCTTATTCTGCATGGTGCTTCACAATCTCCAACATGATCACTTAAAAGTAATTCTAAAGCGTCTTTCCTAAATTCTAATACTTCTTTTGAATTACAAATTATATCCATTCCATCCTGAACTTTCATTTCACATGATGGAATAAATTCTCCAGAAATATTATTCTTAACAGCACAAACCATACATGATGCATGATTTGGAACTGACTCATTAAAACACATTGTTGGAATTTCAATTCCAGCAATTTCTGCAGCTTTTAAAACAGTAGTACCTTCAGCTACATTAATCTCAATATTTTCGATTTTTAACTTGACCATTTATATTGTTATTACCGCTCCTGTCGGACATATCTGTTTACA
>CAIQJL010000053.1 GCA_903872185.1 uncultured Bacteroidota bacterium
AACCTGACTTGTTGATGCAGATAAAGCAGCAGCAGGTTGAGTAATGGTAAATGATTTTGTTATCGAACATGAATTTGCATCTGTAATTGTACAAACATAAGTTCCTGCTACTAAACTGCTCTTTGTTGAAGTCGTTCCACCACCTGTCCATAAGTATGAGTATGCAGTTGTACCACCTGCTGCAGTTACTGTTGCAGACCCTGTTGAATTACCATTACACAATATATTTACCTGTGAAGTTGCAGCAGTTAATAATGTTGGTTCTGCAATAGTAAATGATTTTGTTATTGAGCAAGAATTTGCATCGGTAATAGTACAAACATAAGTTCCAGCAACTAAACTGCTCTTTGTTGCAGCTGTTCCACCACCGGTCCATAAATAGGAGTATACGGTTGTTCCACCTGCAGGAGTTACTGTTGCAGATCCTGTTGAATTACCATTACACAAAACATTTACCTGTGAAGTTGCAGCAGTTAATAATGTTGGTTCTGCAATTGTAAATGATTTTGTTATAGAACAAGAATTTGCATCTGTAATTGTACAAACATAAGTTCCTGCGACTAAACTGCTTTTTGTTGCAGCTGTTCCGCCACCTGTCCATAAAAATGAGTATGCAGTTGTTCCACCTGCTGGAGTTACTGTTGCAGAGCCTGTTGAATTTCCATTACACAAAATATTTACCTGTGAAGTTGCAGCAGTTAATACTGTTGGTTCTGCAATAGTAAGTGATTTTGTTATAGAACAAGAATTTGCATCTGTTATTGTACATACATATGTTCCAGCAATTAAACTGCTCTTTGTTGCAGCAGCTCCGCCACCAGTCCATAAATATGTGTAAGCACCTGTTCCGCCAGCAGCAACAATTGTAGCCGATCCATTAGTTCCAGCATTACAGCTTACATTAACTTGAGAAGTTGTAGCTGTGATATAAGTAACAATAAATGCACCTGATATGCTACTAGTTTGAGCAGTTCCGCAACTTCCGCTAACAATGCAATAATAATAAAGTGTTCCAGCTGTTGTAGCTTGTGGTGTATAACTGTTTGTTTGTGCACCGTTAGCTGCAAGAAGTGAAGTTCCTCCTATTGTACTTGTAGTTGTATTGCTATACCATTGATATGTTAAGCTGGTTCCTGTAACAGTAACTGTAATTGCACTAAATGTTCCACTAATACATTGTGTTTGTGTTGCTGTGGATTGACTGCTTATTGCAGTAACTGGATTAATATTTACAGTTATAACATTTGATTGAACAGCTCCTGTCCAGTCAGCCATGCAATTAACTCGAGAAAGTCTTTTGTACCAGGTATCCTGTGTTATTGAACTAGGGTCATAAGTTAAACTGTTTGTACTTGTAATATCAGTAAATCCAGCACTACTACTAGTTGTAGATTGCTGCCATTTGTACTCAAGTATACCAGTTTGTCCTGTTGGTGATGATGTGCTAGTTAATATAGCAGGATTAAATGGACTACAGCCTGTTTGGGCAGCAGCAATAACACCTCCGCTTGTAGGGTTAATGCATGGAGTAGACACAATCACTGTAGCTGCTGTGGAGTATTGTGTTGGGCATCCTCCGGTATTAACGCGATATGTCCATGTGCCAACTGAAGAAGGTATTTCAGAATATGTACTTGTAGTTGCTGTTAAAATATCAGTCCATCCTCCACCGTTTAAACTTTTCTGCCACTTAATAATGTTTCCTGTATAGCCCGAAAGTGTTAATGTCCCTGTAGATGAGCCCAAATTAATGCTTGAGCCTCCGCTAACGCTTCCAGCTGTTGATGCAGGAACAACAGGACTATTATAAAATTTAAGATTTTTAATACAACCCCATAGTTGTTTTGCATTTCCACCGTTAAATGTAGAAAAACTTAAATCGGTTAAACCACCAGTGTTTAATGTAGGACAGCAATCGTCCATAATTACTATTCCATCTAAGATTAAACGTACACGTCCGGTTGAATATTGAAGTTTTGCAGTATACCATGTATTTATAGTAATGAGTTTAGTAGAATACCTGTAATTAAAATTGTTATAAGCGTATCCTATATAGCCAGATGTGTTAACGCTTAATTGAATCCAACGCCAACCAGGTCCGCCCGTTATTATTTCATTTTGTGCAGCTAAAGAAGCAAGCTGGAAGTCTATGTCAACTTCAAAATTTGTTGTATTTATTGCAGTAATATTTGGAGTTGTTGCATTTGTCCATGCAACTGAGCTACAAATGGAACCGCTAGTATAGGTTATTCCACTTAAGGTTATTGCTCCATAAGTTGCTGTAGCATCGTTTAAATTAGTTGCTAATGGATATGAAGCAATTAGTGTTTGAGCCTTCACGTTTTGTACGCTTACCATTCCGATTAATAATATCAGAATTATTTTAAGCATGTTTTTAAAAGGGTCAAACATTGTTGCCGTAATTAATTTTTTTATTGGCTTAGTTTCAATTGTAAACTTAAACCAATTTGTCAATTTTTTTTCCATAATTTAAATTTTAGGTTGATGATTAAATCAAAAACCAAAATTAGATGCTAAATAGCCCATAGAATAGAGCTAATACACCCTTATTTAATAGGTAGATATGCCTGTTATTTTTACAGTAAATTATACCTGAAAAAGTTTTAAAGCAAAGCCATAAAAGAAAAGTTAAATAAAAATGTTTTTATTATTAATTCTTAAACACCCGCTTTAGATTTTAAAATAAAAAATCCGCTATTTTTTAAGTAGCGGATTAAATATTAATAAAAGAATAAAAAAAATCAATGAAAACCAGTGTGTTTCTTTAAATCCGAACGTGGATTAACGCACATTACTGGAATTTTAGAACTATTGGCAATTATTTGTTGCTCATCTGCAGCAAAAACATAGTCGGTTAATCTAGGCTGTTTGGTCGTCATAATCATTACCATATCTGCATCAATTTCAGTAGCAAAATGTATTGTTTGCTCAGAAAATTTTCCCTTTTTCTGTGAAGCTATTATTTCATAAGAAACGTTTCTTTCGTCAAAATAATTTCTTGCAAAAGATAAATTAGCCTTTGTTTTTCTTAATAATACCTCATCAATTACATGAGGAATAAAAAGAAACATTTTAGTTTTAAAGTAGGAAGAAATATATACAGCCCAACGCAATTTTTCTTTATTTTCCTGACTAAAATCAATAGGAAGAACCATTTTTGCAAAAGCATCATGTTCGGGTTTGCCCTGAACAACAATAAAAGGTATTGATGAATTTGCAATAACTTTTAAAGCCCAGCTTCCTGTAAGTTTCTGCATCCCTTTAATGCCATGGGTTCCCATTACAACAAAAGTAGCTTCAAGTTCATCGGCACATTCTTTAATTGTTGAAAAAATATTACCTTCTTTTACTATGCCTTTTACTTCAATTTTATACTTTAAAGTAGCTTCCTTTGTTATTTCTTCTATTTTAGGAAGAATAATCTCTGCATCTCTTTGATTATTTGCAATATGCACCAAAGTAATAGTTGCATTAATAGCTTTTACTAAACGAACTGCATGTAAAAGAGCATTTTCGGCTACTTCTGTAAAATCCCAGGGAACCAAAATTGTTTTTTTTCCATTTTCCATAATAATTGTCGTATTTTTTTTATGTTTACAACGAATTTAATTCTTCTAGTTTACTCTGATATGAAATTACTTAAAGATAGCAAAGTTATATATTTTTATTTAATTCTTACAAAAATATGCTTGCTTGTTGTATTTCAAGTAGTTAGCACAACTATCTATAGCCAAGAGAATGAAATGGGCATCCCATTTGCTCAAAATTTCCCTCCAAAAAGCTATGGATATGAGAGTCAAAATTTTTCTATTACAGAAGATAGTGAAGGAATTTTATATGTTGGGAATTTAAGTGGAATTTTAGAATATGACGGAAATTCATGGCGGCTTATTCCTCAAAATGGTATTCCTTGTTTAGCAGCCGACATTAACAGTAAAATTTATATCGGGAGCTATAATAACTTTGGATACTTATCCCGAAACAAGCAAAACATAAATGAATTTATTAGCTTGTTAAATAAATTGCCACCAAAAAACAGAAACATAGGTCAAATTTCAAAAATTGTTACCCAAAACAACAATGTGTTTTTTGTTGCAGGTTCAAGACTTTATTTATGGGATGAAATAAACCTCAAAATGATTGATAGTTCTTCTGTTGAAATAAATATTTTTAAAATTAAAAATCAAATTTTTGTTTCAAGGCAACCAGGAGGAATATTTAAATTTGTAGAATCAAAAATGTTAAAAATTGCAGGAAGCGAGGCATTTTCTAATCAAACTATTTTAGGCATATTACCATACAATAAAGATCTTTTAATAAAAACTACTGAAAAAGGATTTAAAATTTTAAATGCAAAAGGCATTGTTCAACCATTTGTTACTGATGTTGACTCTTTTATGAACCTTAATGGATATACCTGTGCTATTCCAGTTTTTGATGGTTTTTATGCTATAGGAACAGAAAGAGGCGGTTTTGTAGTTATAGATAAAAACGGAAAATATATAACTGGGCTAAATGAAAAAAATGGATTGTATAATGACTTTGTTCATGATATGTATTTAGATCGGCATAATAATTTATGGTTGAGTTTAAATAATGGAATCTGCAGAACTGAAGTACCTTCAGCATTTACTTATTTTAATAGAAACACTGGCGTTCATGGCAGTATATCTGCAATTTGTCGTTTTAAAGGAAAAATATTTATTGCTACCTCTCAAGGCACTTTTTATCTTAAAACTCATCTTGATGATAACTTTAATAAAATAAATTTTGCTTCAGAAAAATTTATTTCTGTTAAAAATTTAACCTCTGATTGTAATCGTTTTTTTATTATGGAAGAGGGATTGCTTGTTTCTGCAGCTGACGGTATTTATTTAATAAAAACTGATGAAGCAATAAAAATATCTGAAGGCCAACTTGAAGCAATTGAAAGATCAAAGAAATATCCTAATATTATTTATCTGGGCAAAACTAATGGGCTTTCAGCATTAAGTTTTAAAAACGGAAAATGGTTAGAGTTAGGAAGACTTAAAAAATTAAATGAACAAGTAAGAACTATTTCAGAAGAAAACGATGGAACTCTTTGGTTGGGCACTGATTATTCTGGTACTTTTAAAGTAGACTTAACAAAAGGCTGGAGCACTAATGCAAGCTTTGTTTCTTATAAAGAAAAACATGGATTGCCTAAAAACTATAATTGGTTAGATGTATATTATTCTTCGATGGGCACTTTGTTTTCCACTCAAAAAGGGTTATATAGATTTAACAAAGAAAAAAATGAATTTTATTTAGACACCTTAATTGGCTTTAATTTTAAAAACGGTAATCGTTGGGTTTTTCCAATTAACGAAGATTCTAATAAAAATTTATGGCTAAGCACAGGAACTGAAGGCGTATACGCTAAAGAAACAGCACTGGCATATTATAATGGACAAGGCAGAAAATACACACTAGTAACTGTTCCATTTAAGAAAATCAAAGATTTTACTATTGAATCCATATTTACTGATTTAAATAATGTAGTATGGTTTGGTAGTTTTGATGGATTAATTCGTTTTGATACTAAGTATTATAACGACGACACATCTGCCTTACAAACAATGTTAAGGAAAATAATCATTGGGTCCGATTCTGTTGTTTATTGTGGAGTAAATACAATTACTGATCTAAATAACAGTAAAATTGATACCATTATACCAAGATTTAATTATCGATATAATCATATTGTTTTTAATTTCTCTGCACCATTCTACGAAAGTCCAGAAGATGTTTATTTTCAGTATTTTTTAGAAAATTTTGACAAAGAGTGGTCTCCTTGGGAAAAGATTCATATTAAAGAATATACTAACCTTTCTGAAGGCGAATATATTTTTCACGTAAGAGCAAAAAATATATATAACAATATATCTAAAGAAGCAAATTATCATTTTATTATTAAGCCTCCACTTTGGCGAACCTGGTATGCAATGATTATTTACATTATATTGTTAGCAAGTTTTATTATAATGTTATTAAAATGGAGGGCTTATTTATATGCTCAAGAAAAATTTAAACTTGAACATTTACTTGCCGAAAGAACTGAAGAGTTGGTTAAGCAAAAAGAAAGAGCTGAAGAATTAATTGCTAATATTTTACCAAAAGATACTGCAGAAGAATTAGCATCTAAAGGACATGCTACCAGAAAAAAATATAAAATGGTAACTGTTTTATTTAGCGATGTGCAAGGATTTACAATGATTGCAGAGCATATGAATCCAGAAAAACTTTTAGATGAGTTAGATAAATTTTTTCTGCAATTTGATATAGTAGTTGAGAAACTTAATATCGAAAAAATTAAAACAATTGGAGACGCATACATGTGTGCCGGGGGAATTCCTCAAAAGAACAGAACAAATCCAATTGACGTAGTTATGTCTGCAATTGAAATGCAGCAATTCATGAAAATATTAAGAGTGGAGTCTGAAAATGAATGGGACATTCGAATTGGAGTTCATACCGGTCCGGTAATAGCAGGAGTTGTAGGGAGCAAGAAATTTTCTTATGATATCTGGGGAGACACAGTAAACATTGCAAGCAGAATGGAGTCCTCTGGTAAAGCAGGGGAAATTAATATTTCTGAAATAACATTTGACCTTGTAAAAGATTATTTCGACTGTGAATATCGAGGAAAGTTACCTGTAAAATATAAAGGTGAAATTGACATGTACTTTGTTAAAGGTATAAAACCTGAATTATCTGAAAATGGTGAAGGCATTATTCCTAATGAGAAATTTTTCAAAAAAATGCAGTTTATCAGATTTGATGACCTCGAGGAAATAATAATGACAAAGCTTGATTTAGGGTTGCCAAAAGATCTTTATTACCACAATCTTAAACATACCATTGACGTGATGGTTCAGGTAGAAATATTTGGACTAGGCGAAAGTATTACCCGTGATGAGATGTTGTTATTAAAAACTGCTGCGTTATTTCATGATACCGGATTTTTAATTGGATATGACGATCATGAGTTATTAAGTATTAAAATGGCTAAAGACATCCTACCTCATCATCATTACTCCGAACAACAGATACAAATTATCAGTGAAATGATTTTTGCGACTAAATTCCCTCCTTCTCCTCGAACAAAACTTGAAAAAATACTTTGTGATGCAGATTTAGATTATTTAGGTCGTGCCGATTTTATACCTGTTTCACAGAACTTATTTAGAGAATTATATGAACGCGGTAAAATTCGTTCCATAGATGAGTGGAATAAGCTCCAGTATGAGTTTATAAGAAACCACCAATATTATACCGAGACGGCAAAAACAATGCGTAACATTAATAAAAACTTGCAGCTTGACGATCTTAATACTAATATTTAGTTAGTATTTCCTGAGTTACTTAATAAACAAGAATAGATTTCTAGTTGAATTTAAATGATAATTTAATTGTTAAATTTTCGCGTGTATTTGAAAACCCATAGGGTCCCCATCTGTAATAAACTGCTATTCCATATCCTGCAATTGACTGATTAACCAGACCTCCTAACACAATACCCGATTCATAATATCCCTTTTCTAAAGTATTAAATTGATATCCTTTATGTAATTCAGTATTGTTTAATGTTCCAAACCCAATATTCTGACAAATTGAAATACTTGGTCTAAATTTTCCTGCCTTAAATAATAGTTTTCCAAAATTATGAGTAAAAAATAAAGAAGCAAACTTATCTGAATAAAACTCATTCATTCTCATTGTTGCAAATGTATTTACAGCATCAATAGAAAACCTAGCATAATTACTATAACCAGTATATAACAATGTTAATGGCAATGGCCTATCAACATACCCTGCACTTAATTGAACTGATGTTTTTCCGGCTAATTTTAAATCAAAAGATGTATTTAATTTTGCTTCATATTTCCAAAATTCAAAATCTCCTTGTGATGATTTAAACCCATGACTAACATTAAAGAAAATAATTGGGTATTTTGAACCCAATGAGTATTTTCCAAAAAATGTTTTCATGAATTTTTCTTTGTACGAATACTTAAATTTTAATCCTATTTCTGAAGTTGAAAAAATATTATTTAAACTATCAAGTAAAGGTAAATACCTATAATCCTTATAAGGTGTATAATACGTTATTTTACCATAGCCCTCTGTCTTTAGGTATCTTAAGCTTCTAAAAATAACTGACGTTTTATACTCATCATATTTATCCATTCTGTTTATTAGAATTTGCCTATAATATTCAGTTGAAGTAAAAGATTTATATTCCAGCATTGAATACGCTCCAACTTCCATAACATCGTGCGAATAAGAAGTAATTAATTGCGTTTCACTTTCTGTTTTTGGAATAAATTTTATTCGGCCTCCATATTTAAACTCTTTATCTTTTTTTCCAAATGCTCCATATCCGCCAATAGAAATCCAAGATAAGATTTTTTCATTTGTCATAATATCTAAACCAGGCCTTAATCCTTCATATCTATTAAATGATAATATTTTCATAAAATCAATATTAATAAATCCAACAGAAAAGTAACCTTTCGTTAATTGTTCAAGAATTTTAAGTTTGGTATCCAAATGTTCTGCCTGACCAATACTATCTATTACTTTATAAGTTTGAAGTTCCTTTGCATTTAATATTTCAGGACGAAACTTTATCCAAATTGAGCTATCCTGTTTAGCTGCATCTTTATTTATCTCCAATTGGATATTATTAAATTGTTTTGGCGTTAAATATGGGTTAATTTCTATCATATCTATATAACTTTTACCAACACCTAAAAGAGGTAAATTATGTCTCTTTATTACAGCAATACTATCATTTAATAACAACGTGTCAGGTTCATCAACTACCGGCAAACCGGATAATTTTAAATCAGTATTTAATTGCACAGGAAACCATTGCGAATTTTGTATAAATTCGTATTTCTGTTGTATTTTTGCATCAAAACTTTTATTCCTCTCAAATGGCTCAGCTTTTACTGACTGCAGTGCATAGCGATTACTATTTATCTGTAACTCTCCTTTTAAACCATCGAATAATTTTCCTTTTAAGGGTCTAAATGAGATTAAAAATATCGTATCATTTGTTTCTGAATAAATAGTATCTTCTATTTGATAAAAATATTTACTAATCGCTGATTTTGAAATAGGACTTAAATACTTCTTACTACCAACATCAACCAAATCGGAATAAAAAGAAAAAGACTGTAATTGAGTTGCTAACAATATAAAATATGGCTGTTTTAAACCTGATGTACGAGAAGCAATTACCTTTTCTTGATTCTTATCTGGAAACATAAATTTTCGTTCACTTACTGTTTCTGTCAAGAAAAGATGCTGTTTTGAGAAAAAAGTATCAATACTTTTATCTTTTAAAGTATCAATATTTAATGTGTCATTTATTTTTAATCTATATTTCTCGTATTTTAATTTATTTTTATCTGTAACCTTTACTGTATCATAAATTGTCACTTTTGTTTTAGAGTCGACAGTAAAATACATCTTGTTATAAGAAACATAAGAAAAAGAACTTAATTTTTCAGGATTATTTCTTTCTCTGTTTTCGATTACTTTATTAATAATACGATGTGCTGGATTTTCACCCGCAACAACAGTTATTTCAGAAAGATCTAGCAAAGTAGATTTTAACCCTACTTTTAATATTTCTTTTTGTTCTACAGTATTAATCTTAATCGATTTTGTAGTATAGCCTATACAGCTAAAAACAAGAGTAGCATTTTCAGAAGTAGTTTGAAATGAAAAATACCCGTCTATGTTTGTAGAAGTTCCAAGATTTTTTGACCCATAAACAACATTTACAAATGCAAGTGGTTCATGGGTTTTCTCATCTATAACTTTGCCTGATATTTTATGAGATTGTGATAATGCAGAAAATGAAAACAAAATGAAAAACAAAATTAGAGAAATAAATATTTTCTCCATTTTCATCATTCAAAAGCGCCCATTTTTATCATACTAACTTCATCTGGGGTAAGAAAACGCCAACGGCCTCGTGGAAGAGCTTTCTTTGTTAATCCGGCAAAGTAAACCCTATCTAATTTAATAACCTTATATCCAAAATGCTCAAAAATTCTTCTAACAAGGTGATTTCTTCCAGAGTGAATTTCAATTCCTATTTGTGTTTTATCTACAGGATCTGCATAACTTATATCATCTGCCTTAATAAAACCATCATCAAGTTCAATTCCAGTTGATATTGCTTTCAGGTCCTCTATCTTTATGTTTTTATCAAGAAATACATGATATATTTTTTTCTTGTTTGAACGAGGATGAATAAGCTTTGCGGCCATCTCCCCATCATTTGTAAGTAATAAAATTCCAGTAGTATTTCGATCTAATCGGCCAACAGGCATTACTCGTTCACGACAAGCACCACGAATTAACTCTAATACCGTTTTGCGTCCACGATCATCTTCGGCAGTTGTGATATAATCTTTTGGTTTATTAAGTAAAATGTATACTTTTCTTTCTTGCCTGATACTTTCATTATTAAATTTTACTACATCGCCAGGTAAAACTTTAGTTCCAAGTTCTGTAACAACTTTTCCATTAATAGTGACAACTCCAGACGTAATATAATCATCAGCTTGACGACGACTACAGATTCCTGCATTTGCTAAATAACGATTTAACCTCATCGAATCATCATTGTTTTTTGAAAATGGTTTAGATGATTTTTTATCTTTACTAAAATTAGATTTTTTAAAAACGGGTTTTTGTCTGGTAGTTTTATTGTCACTACTACTTGTCTTTTTCTTTGGGGATCTTTTTTCGTCTCTATGTTCCATTCTGCTATTGTTAAGTTTACAAAGGTACAAATTATACTTTTATAATAAGTATTTAGGATTTATACAAAAAAATTATTGATTTAATTTTGATCTTTAACATAAAACAAATAAGGGACACTTATATTAAGTATCCCTTATTACTAAGCTTTTTAAAACTATCTGACAACAGTTACTGCGCCAGAAGCTTCGTGATTATTTCCTCTGTCATCTTTAAATTTTGCAAGCCAATTATATGAACCAACAGGAACTATTTCGTTATTTTTTGCTCTTCCATCCCATTTTTCACTTTGCTCTAATAATTCGCTGTATTTATTGGTTTCCCAAATCACTTCTCCCCAACGATCATAAACTGCTAAATAAAATCCATTCTCTTTTATTCCATGTGCAATTGCAAAGAAAAAGTCATTAACCCTATCACCATCAGGCGAGAATGCACTTGGACCATAAAATGTATATTCCTCTTGAATTACAACTGGATAAATAACTGTATCGCGACAACCTTTATTTGAAACCGCTATTAATTCAACCGGATAACTTCCTGCATCAGGAAAAGTATGAGTTGGATTTATTACAGCCGTTGAATCACCATCTCCAAATGACCAGATATAACCTATTCCATTTAAAGTCATATTTGTAAAATGAACTTCAGGTTTAATAATAGAGGCAAATTCAGGGGACCATACAAAATGCGCTTCTGGTTTTGGCCAGACTGTTATAAAATCAGGATAAGTTTTAATTGTTTTACATCCGTATTTTGAAGTTACGGTTAATGTTACAGTAAAAGTTCCAGATTGTGTATAAGTATGAACAGGATTCTTTGCAAGTGAAAGATTCTCATTATCTCCAAAATCCCAAAGATATGTGCGTCCGTCATCAGGGTTTATTTCAATAAAATGAACAGTAAATGGCTGGCATCCTGCAACTGTATCGGCAAGTGCGTCAGCAGGCGGAAAAGGCAATACTTTTATATAAACAGAACTCACATCATAGGTTCCACAAGCATCTTCAACAGAAACTGAGTAATTGCCAGAATATGTAGGATAAACATATATCGGTGGGGTAACAATCATTCCATCCTGGTTTAGAATCATATAAGGTGGGCCCACTCCACCAGTAATAACAGGAGTTAACATTACTGCTTCACCAGGGCATACACTATCTAAATTTTGAATAAGAAGTATATTAATTTTTGGAGATACATGAACAGTAACCATTGCAGTATTACCTGGACAACCGTTTCCGTCAACTGCGGTTGCAGTGTACGTTGTTGTAGAATCAGGATTAACAACAATTGCTGGTGATGATGGCACATTATTCCAGAAAAAACTATAGGTTCCAGTTCCTCCTGTTGCGCTAATTGTTATAGGAGTTGTTTGTCCAAAACAAATAGTCAGACTAGGTGTGCAACTTATTATAAAAGGTGATGGCTCAATAACTGTTGTTCCCTTTATAATTGAACATCCATTGTAATCTGTAATAACAACTGAATAAATCCCGGCAGCAACTCCAGACAAATCTTCCTGAGTTGAATTATTACTCCACAAAAACTGATATGGAAATGTCCCTCCCGTTGGAGTTAAATTAACCGCTCCGTTCATCTGACCATTACAGAGTAAAGGAGAAGGAAGTATTGTTGCAATTAAAGGTGTTGGATTAATA
>CAIQJL010000054.1 GCA_903872185.1 uncultured Bacteroidota bacterium
ATATTCAATACTATCTGTTAATTCTTTCTTTTGATGAGAAATAGTTGACATTTGAGAAACAACTAAATCACGCTGAGCTTCTATTTCATCTCGTTGGGCAGTAATTTCATCTCTTTGTGCAGTTATTTCTTCCTTATGTTGTTCTAAGTGCTGATTACGAACATCGATTACATTTTTTTGATTTTCTATAATTCTTCTTTGAGCTTTAATAAATCTATCCCAATAGATAACACCTTCAATTACAATCCAAAATAAGAAAAACAAAAAAGTAAGGATAGCATAATCAGAGAATAATTTTCTAAAGAAAGAATCAGTTTCTACAGATTTTTCTAGTGGAAAGAAAAACAAATATACTATTGCTACAATAAAAGCTAAAAAGAAAAAAGTATAAGCAAAAACAAATTGTTTACGAGTAACTGGTATTATGCCGTATATTTTAATTTTAAATTCTTCCATAATCTGAACTGATTTTTATCGAATATTATTTAACAAAAATATGAAATGATTTTATTTGACAGCATTATTTTAAATTTAGTTTTAACCTAAACTGTTTTTTTTGCTCATTTCATAATATTATTTAAATTTGAAAAACGAAATAGTAAATTTATAAAATGAAAAACAATAATAAGAATGGCTGGTCAGAATTAATGGCAGACTTCACATTATTAAACAATGAAGGAAACTTTCCTTTACCTGCTTACTCAGAATTTATGCCCCCTCCACGCATAGGAAGAACTCCATATGGTGAAGTAGATTCAAACATTTTTTCAAGTAAAGATGATTATGGCTGGCATATTTCTGAACTTGAAGAAGAAAGCGAATTAAAACCGGGCATTGAGCATATTGGAAAACAAATAATGCATCAGATAATTAAACTGGGAAAAGGCGAAACAGTTAATCACATTTTCGGCCATCAACATCAAAATTTAATTAACAACCCATATTGGCCTGATGATTTAGCAAAAAAAGCCGGTCATTTAATTAATGAGAAATATGTAGTTTTTCTTCCACTGGTTTATTCCAGAACACAGGATGATAAAGGCAGGGTTCGCTGGACATTATTTGGAGGAAGCGAACAAGGACCAGAAAAAGCATTTTGGAAAAGTTTTTATAATTCGCCGAATGATGAAAAAGACGAAAAAGAGTCTTTAAATTATATTCAACAAATTATTGCCGATGCTTATGGCGAAAATTTTAACGAAAAAAACAATTTAAACTCTTGTGGCTTTAAAATTCTGCCAACAACATCAAATTCAGCTATACCTTCGTGGACAAAACAACATACAATAACCGAAAAAGAATCTTTTGATAATGTAAAATATCTACTAACTTTTAAACCATTTTCAGAATTACCAGAAAAAGTAAAAACACAATACTTTAATGGAGAAACAGCAATACTTCCATTTCCGGGAAGCCTTGTTTTTTGGGGAATGCCAACATATAATAAATTAAAACACGAATTACCTACCGCCCCTCAAATTGCATTATTAAAATTAGTTGCCAGACATAGCGGGCATGGTGGAATACGAGTTCCACAATCAGGTTGGTTGCACGAACCTCATCCCGATTTAAAACAATCAGATTTTCATCAAAATCTTATTAACAATACTTATCATCGCACACATCGCTGGCAACGTATTCATAAGCACGAAGACGAATTAACACAACAGCCAAGAGTTGCAAAATTAATAAAGGTTTTATTTAGTACAGATTTAGAAACTATAGGTCTTTACGATAAACCACTTGCAAGAAATTGTGAGTTATGGACAAATGATTATAAATTAATTTTAGACGGACCAAAAGCAAAAAGAATAAATATTTTACATGCAGAAACTATTTTAGCAAAAGGAGGGTTATTTGGATACCGTTTTCTTTTTCCACCAATGCAGGTGGGTTTACACGAAATATATTGGCACAGACCATTAGTTGCATACTTATCTTCTAAAACAAATGAAATATCAATTCAAACTGAAAGTTTATTAGGATATCTTACTGCATATAATGTTCACGAAAAAAATATTTCAAATCCAATTGAACTCTGGCCAAGATTAATGAAAAGAGAAACTCATATAACTGCTCTTCTTTCATTAGACAGAAAACATGATCATTACCAACATCAAACCGCTCATAACATTATAACATTAATTGATAAATATACTGAATTAGGAAGTAAGCCACTTAGTCGTGAATTTGCTAGACATTTATTGCAAATAAGCAAACATGAAACTTTAGAAAAGTGGTTAGAAGAAATACCAGGAAGAGCAATAAACAAAACATCCGGAGAATTTCTATTACAAGAAGTTGAAAAAGTAATTGAAACAAAAGTCATAACAAATAACCTTCCCAAACCTATAACATTTAACATAACTGCAAACAGAAAATTTGAAGAAGCATGGTGGAACGACATTAACTTTCTTGCACATGGAGCATTTATTAACAAAGACAATGCAGATTGCGTTCAGGATGATCCAACTTTAACAAATATTACACATAAAAAGAGAGACCTTGAACCATTAGGCGATTACCTTATAGAAAGACATAAAAAAGCAATTTCGGATGCAAATATGGAAGGCATTGCATTTTGTGGCGAAACACCTTTTAAATGGGAAACCGATTTTTCTTTTGATGCTTTTGGTGGATGGCGGCTTAATCAGGAAGGAAAAACGTACGAGAGAAATATAATCGTTATAATTCCGGGAAAAAACAGAACTGAGGCTGTTGTTATGGGCGATCATTACGACACAGCATACATGGAAGATATTTACGATAAAGACGGAGGAGGTACCGGGGCACGATTATCTGCAAAAGGCGCAGATGATAATTATTCTGCTTCCTCTACCCTTTTGCAGGCAGCACCAATTTTTCTTGAAATGTCAAAAAAAGGACTTTTAGAAAGAGATGTATGGTTAATGCATATTACCGGCGAAGAGTTTCCATCTGATTGTTTAGGGGCTAGATTTTTTTGCCGCTCATTAGTTGAAAAGACTTTAAAACTCCATTTAGGTAACGAGAAATATATTGACTTATCATCAACAAAAATTGTTGGAGCATTTGTTATGGATATGATTGGTCACAATAAAGATACCGATCGTGATATTTTTCAAATCTCACCAGGAAAAACTGTTGACTCAACTAAAATTGCATATCAGGCACATCTTGCAAACTTAATGTGGAATAAATTAGCACATAAATTAAATTGCGATTCTGAACGAAATAATCTTACACGCGGAAAAAGAAGTACCGATGGCATTACTATTCCAGAAACTGCAAGGCATTTAGCATTAATGGGCGAAGTACGAACACAATTACATACGCATAGCTCACTTTATAACACCGATTGTCAGATTTTATCTGATGTTGGCGTACCTGTAGTTCTGTTTATGGAAAATTATGATTTGCATCGCACAGGCTATCACGACACACATGATACTATGGAAAATATTGATTTAGACTATGGCGCTGCTTTCGCTGCAATTTGTATTGAGACTGTTGCGAGGGTTGCTAATAAATAATAGTTATCATAACAATCTAAATATTTTATTTAATCATTAACATTTTTTGGGAGTTGCTAAACATAAAATTTATCATGTTGAATAGAATTATAAAATAAAAAAATACTTACTTTTAAAACTCTTAATTGAAACTAAAATACAAATAACATGGGCAAGTTAAATCAGTTGAAACCTACGCAAGTATGGGAAAATTTTGAAGCGTTGTGTAATATTCCTCACCCTTCAAAAAAAGAAGAAAAGATTATTCAATTCATGAAAGAGTTTGGCGAAAAACTCGGATTAAAAACTATTGTTGATGAAGTTGGTAATGTAATTATCAAAAAACCTGCAACTCCAGGAATGGAAAATCGCAGAGGAATTATTATGCAAGGACATCTTGATATGGTGCCACAAAAAAATAGTGATAAAGTTCACGATTTCGAAAAAGATCCTATCGTTCCTTGGATTGATGGAGATTGGGTAAAAGCAACAGGTACAACTCTTGGCGCCGATAACGGATTAGGTGTTGCAGCAGCAATGGCAGTTATGCAATCAACTGATTTTGCTCACGGACCAGTAGAATGTCTTTTTACTGTTGACGAAGAAACCGGTATGACAGGTGCTTTTGAATTAAAACCTGGAATTATTGATGGTGATATTCTTTTGAATCTTGATTCAGAAGACGAAGGCGAACTATATGTTGGTTGTGCTGGTGGAATTGATGCAAGCATTAAATTTCATTATAATGAAGAAGCAGTTCCTGCAAATCATGTAGCTTACAAACTTTCTATTACTGGTTTAAAAGGCGGTCACTCTGGTTTAGAAATAATTCTTTACAGAGGAAACTCAAATAAGTTAATGAACAGGTTCTTTAAATATGCTCAAAAAGAATTTAACTTAAGAGTTGCAACTATTGATGGCGGCAGTTTAAGAAATGCTATCCCACGCGAATCATTTGCAACTGTTGTTGTGCCTGCTGATAAAGAAGCTGCTTTTATAAAAGGTATTGCAGCTTATGAAACAATCGTTAAAAAAGAATTTTCAGATGCTGATCCTGATTTAAAATTTGCTTTTGAAAAAACAGCAATGCCAGCAAATATTTTCGATTTGAAAACTCAAACCGAAATGATTAATGCAATTTATGCTTGCCCAAATGGCGTAATTCGTATGAGCGATTCAATGCCTGGTTTAGTTGAAACATCAACAAATCTTGCAATTGTAAAATCTGAAAATGGAGTTATTTCTATAGCTTGTTTACTTCGTAGTTCTGTTGATTCTGCAAAAGATGATTTAGTAGAAGCTATTCACAGTACTTTTGCAATGACAAGTGCCGAAATTGAATTTGAAGGCGGATATCCAGGCTGGAAACCAAATATGAATTCTGCAATTCTTAAAGCTGCTGGTGAAGTTTATCAAAAGAAATTTGGTAAAGTTCCAGATATTAAAGCTATTCATGCAGGTTTAGAATGTGGTTTACTTGGAGGTGTTTATCCTAGTTGGGATATGATTTCTTTTGGACCAACTATCCGTTACCCACATTCACCTGATGAAAAAGCAAATATTCCTTCGGTACAAAAATTTTGGGATTTCTTAGTAGAAGTTCTTAAAAATGCACCTTTGAAATAATTTTTTGAAAAAATTATTAAAGCCGTATTTCATTTAGGTAATGAGATACGGCTTTTTTTATTTTACTGTTATTTTGAACGTTAAAGCTAAAAATTAAAATGTTAAATATTTTTCAAATTAATTTTTGATACAAACAAGATATTTATAGATTAAAAATAATCAGCTAAATGTTTAGTAGCCGATATTTTTTATAGCTTTGCCCTGTTTTTATAATATATTCTTATTATAAACATAAATTAGATTAATAATTAACATCAACATTAATTTATCATGGTTGAAACAATTCAGAGAACATTAAGAGACAGTAAAGCAGCTCGTTGGACAGCTTTAGCAGTTGTAGCATTTACAATGCTTTGTGGTTATTACTTAGCTGATGTAATGGCTCCATTAAGTGGGCTTTTAGAGCAGCAATTAAAGTGGAACAGTGAAGATTACGGATTTTTCACAAGTGCCTATGGATGGTTTAATGTATTTTTATTTTTCTTAATTATTGGAGGTATTATCCTCGATAAAATGGGAGTTCGATTTACTGGTTTAATGGCTACCATAATAATGGTTATAGGAATTGGTTTAAAATATTGGGCAATTTCTACAACATCACTTGATGGAGTTGTTATTTTTGGGTGGAAAGGGCAGGTAATGTTAGCCGCACTTGGGTTTGCGATTTTTGGAGTTGGAATTGAAGTAGCCGGTATCACTGTTTCAAAAATAATTGTCAAATGGTTTAAAGGAAAAGAGATGGCTTTAGCCATGGGTTTAGAAATGGCAACAGCAAGAATTGGAACTGGATTAGCTATAGGAACATCGCTTCCAATTGCAAAATATTTTGGCACAGTTTCTATGCCTCTACTTTTTGGACTAGTTATGGCTTGCATAGGACTTATAGCATTTATTTTATACACATTCCAGGACAGAAAACTTGATATATCACAAGCAGCTTTCGACAAACAAAATGCTGTTGAAAATACAGAAGAAGCATTTAGCGTAAAAGATATTTTAAAAATAGTTACAAATAAAGGCTGGTGGTATATTGCTTTACTTTGCGTTTTATTTTACTCTGCAGTATTCCCATTCCTTAAATATGCTACAGACTTAATGATTCAGAAATTTCATGTTCCTGAAGATTGGGCTGGACTAATTCCTGCATTACTTCCATTTGGAACAATTATTCTTACCCCTTTCTTTGGTAATTTATATGACAGAAAAGGAAAAGGTGCAACAATTATGATTATTGGTTCTCTTTTATTAATCTTTGTTCATACTATGTTCTCTATTCCATTTTTAAACCATTGGCTAATTGCAATAGTATTAACAGTTATTTTAGGTATTGGATTTTCGTTGGTTCCTTCAGCTATGTGGCCATCTGTTCCTAAAATTATTCCTGAAAATCAATTAGGAACTGCATACTCTTTAATCTTTTGGGTTCAAAACTGGGGATTAATGGGCGTACCTTATTTAATTGGATGGGTATTAGAAAATTATTGCGTAACACATCGTGTTGGCGAAACTGTTGATGGAATTGTACTAACAGCAACACAATATAATTACACTATTCCAATGATGATTTTTACCTTGTTAAGTATTCTTGCTCTTGGTGTTTCGTTATTATTAAAAGCTGAAGACAAGAAAAAAGGGTATGGTCTTCAATTACCAAATATTAAAAAATAACAAAATTTATTTCACAGAGTCCCTATCAGGAGACTCTGTGAGACTTATACCAAACATTAAAAAATAACAATTATCAAAATAATTTCTTTGTTGGAGATAACTCCAACAAGGGCGAAAAAGGTGTCTCAAAAGGACACTTTTTTTTATTCGTGAGGACACGAACCAATGAAATGGAGTCCCTATCAGGAGAAAAAAGGGTATGGTCTTCAATTACCAAATATTAAAAAATAACAAATTTATTTCACAGAGTCCCTATCAGGAGACTCTGTGAGACTTATACCAAACATTAAAAAATAACAATTATCAAAATAATTTCTTTGTTGGAGATAACTCCAACAAGGGCGAAAAAGGTGTCTCAAA
>CAIQJL010000055.1 GCA_903872185.1 uncultured Bacteroidota bacterium
AAATGCATCAATTCTCATAGCACCAAAAAAATGTCCGATTCCTTTTCCTGTCGATTTTTCTAACAAAGGTAAAAATGCTACTTGAGGAGGAGTAAATGGACCAAAATTAGCGCCACCAAGAACTGATGAAAGTATGTCAACTATTGCTCCAAGGCAATATCCTTTATGACTTCCATGTTCGTAATCGCTACCAAGCGGAACTATTGCACCACCTTGTTTTAATATTGTTGGATCAGTTGAAGGATTTCCAATTTTATCCTGAACATAACCTGTTTTACAATTTTCTCCTTTTCTTTCGATAAGCGCTAGCTTACCTTGTGCTATGGGTGTTGTAGCAAAATCGGCAACAAATGCTGGATTTTTCCCAGCTGGAATTGCCATAGCAATTGGGTTTGTTCCTAAAAATCTTGAAGTACTCCATGTTGGTGCAACCAGTGGACTTGCATTAGTTGTGGTTATTCCAATCATGTTTTCTTCTAGGGCCATCATTGCGTAATAACCTGCAATTCCAAAATGATTTGAATTGTTTACCGAAACCCATCCTGTTCCTGCTATTTTAGCTTTTTCAATAGCAAGTTTCATAGCTTTTTTTGCGCCAATCATGCCATACCCATTCCCACTATCTATTGTTGCGGTAGAAGGTGTTTCGTGAATTATTTTAACTTCATTATTTAATGTTATTCTTCCAGCTTCCCATAATCCAAGATATGTTTTTACACGTGCTAGTCCATGTGATGAAATTCCACGTAACTCAGAAACAAGTAATACTTCCGAAATAATTTTGGCATCCTCAACAGGGCAACCAATTTTTGTAAAAACACGAATTAAAAATTCATCTAATAATTGATATGAATATCTGTTAGCCATAATTTAAATTATTTTTTTCTGATAACATTTGTTGCAGAAGCTTGTGCTGTGGGTGTAATTACAATATCGTTTAAATTTACATGAGATGGTCTAGTAACTGCAAAAAGAATAACATCTGCAACGTCTTCAGCTTTTAATGGTTCTAGACCATCGTAAACAGTTTTTGCGTTTTCTTTATTTCCTTTTAATCTTACTAACGAGAATTCGGTTTCTACCATTCCTGGGCAAATGCCTGTTACTTTTATATTATGTTCAAGTAAATCAATTCTCATTGCCTTTGTTAATGCGTCAACAGCGTACTTAGTTGCGCAATAGACATTCCCCATAGGGTAAACTTCTTTACCTGCTATTGATCCAATATTAACAATGTGCCCTCTTTTATGTGAAATCATCATAGGGATAATTTTTTTTGTAACATATAAAAGACCTTTAACATTTGTGTCAATCATTTTTTCCCAGTCTTCAATATCTCCATTTTGAATTGATGATAAACCTGCAGCAAGGCCTGCATTGTTAACAAGAAGTTCAATATTTTTCCATTCTTCAGGTAATTTATCAATTGCATGATTTACTTCTTCGTTATTACTAACATCAAAACTTAATGCAAGTACTCTACTTTTTTGAATTATCTGTTTTTCGAGTTCTGCAAGTAAATGCCATCTTCGGCCTGTAATAATTACAGAATATCCTGCTTCTGCAAGTTTTAGTGCAGTTGCTTTACCAATACCGGATGTGGCACCGGTTACAAGGGCTATTTTTTCCATTTAACAAAAGGTATATGAATTTTATTGAATAAGATATTTATTCGGTTTAGATCAATAAATGTTAGAAAGATAATAAAAAGAAATGGTAGGGCAGGGGTTCTGTATCTGACAAGTGCTCCTAGTACAGGAGTTGTTAATCCGCATAGAATAAATAGAATAAAAACAAAAGAGAGGCAAAACCAAAACCATGTAAAATTTTTGATGTCAGGCTTTTTGTAAAAAATTATTGTTAGAATAAGTAAGATAACTATTAGCATATTTTCGAGTGCTGAAGGAATAATCATTGCTGATTTAATTTCTAAAATATGCGGTCGGAAAAATGAATTGATAAAAGCTGTTGGAGTATTTTTTATAAAACTTAAAAATGTAGGCTCAAGTAAAGGTAAATTAATTTTGCTTCCAACATTGGGTGTCTGATTAATCATGTTAATAAAGTCGTGTTGTTTGGTAGCAGTTATTTCTGTAAGATTATATTTAGGAAATAAAAAATGGAAAAAGAAAAAGCAAGAAATTATGATAATATGAATTCCTGCAACAATGGGAAGTGAAGGTAATTTCTTTGTGTATTTTAATGTAATTATGCTTAATAAACCTGGTAGTATGGCTAGTAAAACATAGAATTTGGAGTAGAATAATAATATTATTGTTAATACTAAAAGTATTAAATGTTTCCAGGTAAATTTCTTGAAAAATAATTTATTAACATAATATACAGAAAAGCCTAATGCGAACATTAAAATACCTTCTTTTAATAATCCAGAAGTCCATAAAATTACCGATGGAACAAGGAAAATCGAAAATATTAAAGCGTTTCTTTTTTGTAAAAAATATGGATAAAATACTTTAAAAATAGCAGTTAATCCGGTAAATGAAATAAATGCCATAAAGATATTATGTACATTAAAATAGCCAAATGAAAAAAGCATTACTATAGCATTAAATCTTATAATGGTACGGTTATCATTATATAAATTGTAATCAATTCCTTTGAACCAATAGTCAGCTACTTTATAATATTGATCTAAATGAGGGGCATCAGCACCAATTCCGGTAATCATTCTTAAATAATCAACTGGATTGTTATGAATGCTGCTAAATATTACTTTTCCATCATCAAAATATTTAAAAATATCTGAATCGGTTCTCACTTTATAGTAATATGTGTATATAAAAGTTAGTGCAAAAGCACATAAGATTTTAATTATAAAAAGACTGAACAGGATTTTACGCGAAACATTGTCAATTCTGAAAAAAGGTAATTTAAATATCAGAAAAGCAAAGATTAATGTATATCCTATACATAAAGTAAATTCCATAAATACTTGTTTGGACAAAGATAATTATTAAATAATATTTACACCTAATAGGCCTTTATGACTTGTTCGGATTCTATAAAAAGAAAAAACCTTGAATTTTTATTCAAGGTTTTTATGTATTAAATTATTTAACTTTAATACATTAATTGTTTTTTATTTGTTTTTTGCCATCCTGCATCATATTTGCTTTCTGTAAAATAAATTATTAATTCTGCATCGTATTTTGAATCAACAAAAAATATTTTCTTTTTAGCATCATACTTCGAATCACAAAAATACCATAAGCCATTATTATCGCCAGCATCGTATTGTGAAGTAACTTTGCATACAACTAAATCTGCATCATATTTACTGTCAGCAACCCATACTTTAACATCAGCATCGTATTTTGAATCGCAACTATAAATTTTTTGTGCATTTACATTTGTAGTTAGTAACATGCTAAATACTATTCCAATAAGTAATGTTATTTTTTTCATAAAATTTTGTTTTAGTAAAGTTAATTAAATTTTAGCAAACAAAAATTGTACCTGCAAAAATATTAAATGGTATTTTATAACTTGCCATAATAATAATTTTAATGTTATGAAAAAGATATTTAAAGGTTTACTTATTATTATTCTAATAGTTATCCTTGGTATTGGAGCCTTTTTTGGATACATGTATTTTAAAAATGTAAATAACCGTAATCCATATACATTAGTTCCTAATGATGCAGTTTTTATAATTGAAACGAAGAATTTAAATGATGGTTGGAATGCTATAAGTCAAAGTAAAATCTGGAATCATTTAAAACAGAATCAATATTTTGCTGACATTAATGAAAGTGCAGCTTCGCTTGACTCATTAATGAAGTATAATAAAACAATGGATATGTTGCTAAGTGACCGTCAAATGGTTGTTTCTGCACATATGATATCTGCTTCAGATTATAATTTTTTATTTGTTGTAGATGTTCAAAAGGCAGGACAGGCAACATTTTTAATGGAAACTTTGAACCTTATTTCAGATTACTCTGTTTCAAAAAGAGATTATAAAGGAATTGAGATAATAGATATGCTTGATGTAAAGACAAAAGAAACTCTTTCTTTTGCATTTATTGATAATTTAATGGTTGGAAGCTATACTTCTTCATTAGTTGAAAGGTCAATAGATCAACGTGATTCTGAATTCTGGTTAAAAAACAAGAAATTCCAGCTTGCAAAAGATCAAACAGAATCATCGCTTTTTAATTTCTATATTAATTATAAAATTATTCCTGAATATTTAAAATGTTATATGAGTGAAAGCAGTGAGCTTGTTGATGCTCTTTCGCAAACAATGGCTTATACCACTTTAAAATGCAATTTAGAAAATGAACGACTTAGTATGATTGGGTATTCAAATCTTTATGATAGTGTGCCTTCATATTTAAATGCATTATTGCAAGTTAAACCTGGTAAAATGTCTGCTTTTGAAATAATACCAGATAATGCAGCACTATATATGCCAATGTGTTTTAATGATTTTAATGACTTTTTTGAAAAATTGAAAGAGTATTATAAATCTGCTGATACAACTGGTTATGAAGATTATAATGGCAATATTGTTAAAGTCGAGAAATATTTAAAAGTAAATTTAAAAGAAGATTTTTTTAGCTGGATTGGAAGTGAAATCGCTTTTGTAAAACTTCAACCAGAGGCAAATGCAAGGGAAGAAGATGTTGTAGTTGTTATTAAAGCTAATAATATTGAAAATGCACATACAGGATTGGATCATTTGTTACGACAAATAAAAAGACGTACTCCAGTAAAATTTGAAGAAACAGAATATAAAGGCTATCCGATAAATTATTTAAGTGTAAAAGGATTTTTTAAAATGTTTTTAGGAAAGATGTTTGGAAAACTTGAGAAACCATATTTCACTTATATTGGCGATTATGTAGTTTTTTCAAATTCAGATAGTCAGTTAATTGATTTTATTGATTCATATAGTGAAGGAAAAACACTTGTAAAAAATGAAGCCTTCATGAATTTCAAAAACGATTTTGAAGATGAAGCTAATGTTACAGCATTTATTCAAATGCCTAAAATTTACCAATATATGTATTTCTATGGAAAAGAAAGTACACGAGATAGTATTAAACAGAATAAGGATTTGATTCTTAGTTTTGTTAGAATTGGTTTTCAGTTAGTGTCTGATGGTGATATGTTTAAAACATCACTAATAACAGAGCATGACCCAGATGCCTTAAAAGATGAAACGCTTGAAAAAATCGGTAAATCGGCAGAAGAACTTTTCTTTAAAGAGTATGATAGTTTACAGTTTAAGGTTGACTTAACTGGAGTCCCAACATCTGATAATGCTCCATTAACACTTTATTATAATGATAAACTTGTAATGTCTGAAGGAAGTGTAATTGATGGAAAACCAAATGGAACATGGAAAAATTATTATCAGTCAGGAAATCTTCAAAGTATTGTGAAATATGAAGATGGTTATGTAAGTGGTCATATAATATTTTATTATGACAGTACTGAAGAAAATATAAAAGCCGAAATGGATTTTATTCAAGATGAAATTCATGGTGATTATAAAGAGTATTATGAAAATGGAAAACCTAAAGCATGGCTTGAAGTAAAAGCTAACTTACAGGATGGCGATGCTGAATTTTATTATGATAGCGGAACCGTAAAAGCAAAGGGACAGTATTCTGATGGATTAATGGGTGGGAAATGGAAATATTATAGCGAGACTGGTCAGGAATTAGGAAAAAAGAAATTTTCTGAAGGAGTAGAAAAAGAATAATAAATTAATTGCGTGTCTTGCTTTGCCCTGTCTTGCCTCGGCCTTCAGGCCGAGTGACCCCAGAATAAAAATTATTTGACTTTAACCATAAATTATTATTAAATAGAATATTAACAAGAATTAAGAAAAAGAATTTTTAGTGGAGTTAGAAAATAAATTATCAATTTAAAATTTTAATTACCTTCGTGCAAAATTTAAAAAGAAAAAAAATGAGAAAATCTTTAGTTTATGTTTCTTTCATTGCAGTTTCGATGATACTCGCTTCATGCGGTGATAAGAAAGACGATAGTGCTGTAAAACTTACAAATAATCGCGATTCTTTAAGTTATTCCTTTGGAGTTAATGTTGGTTCAAGTATGAAACAAGAAGGAATTGATACTATTATTAATCTTGATATTTTTACTCAAGGTTTTAATGCAGTTCTAACTAATAATAATCCTGTTCTTACTAGCGAACAAGCTTTAGAAGTATTAAAAGCATATTTTACTAGACTTCAGTCTAAAGAGTTTGAAAAAGGAAAAGGAGAAGGCGAAAAATTCTTAGCTGAAAATGCTCAAAAAGAAGGTGTTAAAACTCTTCCAAGTGGATTGCAATATAAAGTTATTTCAGAAGGAAAAGGTGCTAAACCAACTGCTACAAGTACAGTAAAGGTTCATTATACTGGAAAATTATTAGATGGAAAAGTATTTGATAGCTCAGTTGGAAAAGATCCAGTTACATTTCCTTTAAATCAGGTTATTCCAGGTTGGACAGAAGGAATTCAACTTATGTCAGTTGGTTCAAAATATGAATTATACATTCCTTATAACTTAGCTTATGGTGAAAAAGGTATGCAAGGAGCAATTCCTCCATATGCAACTTTAGTTTTCGAAGTTGAATTAATAGGAATAGAAAAATAATAAATAATTTCTTAAAATTAAGCCTCACATGAAAATGTGAGGCTTTTTTATTTGCAAATTATTTTAATACAGATTCCATGATTTCATTTTCACTTTTATAGTCTGTGTTTTACCATTTGTACGCCGCTCAGCCATAGCTAATCTCATTGACTTTAGAAAATTTTAATTCGTTAATCCATTTGCTTACTCTCGATACGCTTCGCTACTCGAAGTTGCAAATAAAAATTGCTACTCCAACACTTTGGCCCGAGTAACAATTTACAATGCTAGTTCAAGTTCAATAGAGAACTAAAGGGGGTTTGACATTAAGTTAATGATGCTAGAGTATTATAAAGCTAAAAATTAAAACAAATATGAAAAATCCGTAGGATTTTAATGTTTATAAAAGAAAAAAAAGATTGAGCTAAGCTCCAGAGGAGCTTAATGTACAACCCCAAATGCATTTTTTACATATAAAAAAACCTCAGACTTATGTGTCTGAGGCTCTTTATTCTATAATTTGTTATATCTAATTTTATACATCAATTCTTGCATATTTTGCATGTCTCTCAATAAAATCGCGTCTTATTGGAACATCGTCGCCCATTAACATCGAGAAAATTCTGTCAGCTTCAGCAGCACTATCAATTGTTACCTGACGAAGTGTTCTGAATTCAGGATTCATTGTTGTATCCCAAAGTTGCTCAGCGTTCATTTCTCCCAAACCTTTGTATCTCTGAATGTGAACTGCAGATTCTTTTCCTTTTCCTAATTCTGCAACTATTGCAATACGCTCATCTTCGGTCCAGCAATATCTTTCTTCTTTTCCTCTTTTTATTAGATATAAAGGAGGAGTAGCTATATAAAGATAACCGCGCTCAATTAATTCCTTCATATATCTGAAATAGAATGTCATAATAAGAGTTGAAATGTGACTACCATCAACGTCAGCATCTGTCATTATTACAATTTTATGGTATCTTAGCTTAGTCAGATTTAATGCTTTACTGTCTTCTTCGGTTCCAATGTGAACACCAAGTGCAGTAAACATGTTTTTTATTTCTTCACTTTCGAAAATTCTATGTGGCATAGCTTTTTCAACGTTCAGAATTTTTCCTCGTAATGGAAGTATGGCTTGAAATTTTCTGTCGCGGCCTTGTTTAGCGGTACCACCAGCAGAATCACCTTCGACTAGATATAACTCACAAATTGATGGATCACGTTCTGAACAATCAGCCAATTTACCTGGCAATCCACCACCTGTAAGTGCACCTTTACGTTGTACTAATTCACGAGCTTTGCGGGCAGCGTGACGAGCGGTAGCGGCTAAAATAACTTTATTTACTATTTCTTTTGCGTCTTTTGGATTTTCTTCAAGATAAAATGAAAGTAATTCACTAACAGCTTGGTCAACAGCTCCCATAACGTCAGTGTTTCCAAGTTTAGTTTTTGTCTGACCTTCAAATTGTGGCTCCTGTACTTTTACAGATATAACTGCAGTAAGCCCTTCACGAAAGTCATCACCACTAATATCAAATTTTAGTTTAGAAAGCATTCCACTTTTTTCAGCATATGCTTTAAGTGTACGGGTTAAACCACGTCTGAAACCTGCAAGGTGTGTTCCTCCTTCGTGAGTGTTAATGTTATTTACATAACTGTGAACATTCTCGTTAAAAGAAGCATTGTATTGCATTGCTAACTCAACAGGAATTGAATTTTTTTCAGTTTCTAAATAAATTACATTTTCTATTAAAGTTTCGCGGTTAGCATCTAAAAAGCGAACAAATTCTCTAAGACCTTCAGTACTTAAAAATTCATTTTTTAATGGATTACCGTTTTCATCTAATTCGCGTAAATCTGTAATGTTAAGACATATCCCTTTATTTAAAAAGGCAAGCTCACGTAAACGTGATGCTAAAGTTTCGAAGTTGTATTCAACAGCTGTAAAAATTGAAGCATCTGGTCTAAAAGTAATTGTTGTTCCTGTTTTATCACTATCACCAACAATTTTTAATTCTGAAGTGGCTTTACCAATTGAGAATTCCATTTCGTACATTTTACCATTACGGCTAACTTCTGCTTTTAAGTAACTTGAAAGAGCGTTAACACAACTTACTCCTACACCGTGTAAACCTCCGGAAACTTTATATGAATCGTGGTTAAATTTTCCACCGGCATGTAAAACTGTAAGTACAACTTCTAAAGCTGATTTTTGTTCTTTTTCATGAAAATCAACAGGTATACCACGACCATCATCAGTTACTGTTATTGTTCCATCGGCATTGATGAAAACATTAATATTTTTGCAATGACCAGCAAGTGCTTCATCAATAGAATTGTCAACTACTTCGTAAACCAAATGGTGCAATCCTCTAACTCCAATATCTCCAATGTACATTGCGGGACGTTTACGCACTGCTTCTAATCCTTCGAGTACCTGAATACTATCTGCTGAATAATCGTTATTCTTTTCTAAATCGTTTGTCAAATCTTCCATCTTTTTCTATATCTTTTTCTTGTTTTTTTTAATGCAGTGCGAAGGTAAGAAATAGTCTTCTAAAATACTAGTGAATATCAATAAAACTAAGACTTTGTTAATAAGTTTTTATGTGTATAATTATAAAAAAAAACAGGTTGAAAATCAGCCTGTTTTTTAAATAGAAAAAAGATATTTTTTATTTAAAAATAATTGCTTAAAAAGAATAAGTTAATCCACCAAGAATATTAAACCCTTGAGTAGGATAAAAATTCCAATAATATTTTTTTGATGCAGTTATATTATTAAGATTTAAAAATGCAGATAAAACTTTTGAGTAACGATACTCAATTCCAATATTTGCATCTATAGTATTTTTTAGTTTAAAAGGTGAATCTTGTGCTCTGAAATTTGGTGCATATCTGTCGCCTAAACAAAATACATCTAATGCAACAATAATTTTATTGCGTAAGTTATAGCGAGTTGTTAGGGTCACATCCCATTCTGGTTTATGCCATGGTTTGTCAAGAGTTTTAAGAGTGTATTTGTAATAATTTCCTTTTAAGAAAATATTTAATTTTTCAGAATTTTTATAAGAAATTTCTCCATTAAAATGTAAAAGTTCTACTTTATCATAAACTACATTAAAGTAATTACCAATTGCAAGTGAATCATTAACATTTACGAAGAAATACATGTTATCATATGTGCCATACGTTCCTTTAACAAGAAAAGAAATTTTCTTACTGAAATTGCCTTTAAAGCCTGCAAAAATATTTATTTTGTTATTAGTATTCTTCATTTGTAATCCTGGTCTTGTATAAGGATTTTCTATTGTCATCTTTGAAAAATGATTCTGAATCATTCCTCCATCAATTCCAACAAATGGGATTAAAAAATTTTCAATAACATTATATTGTAAATTTACATTAGGGTAGAAATGATAAAAGGTTGAGTCGGAATATGCATCAACATTCATCACTAAACCACAATTAATTTTCCAGTTATTACCTGACAGTCTTACCCATGGATTTAGTGTTATTAAAGCATTATTAAGGGTGTCCATTACAGAATTTTTATTTATCCATGATAAACCAATTGTTCCACCAATTAATTCGCTTTTATAAAAACTATTTATATCTGCTCTTAAGTCAAAAAGATTTTGGTAACTTTTATAATGATCTTCAAAATATTCGTATTTCAATTTTACATCATAATTAATATGGGTAGAATCTTTATAATTTGTAAGCAGGCTGGCATTCCCAGTTATAGTGTTATAATGTTGAAAGATCTGTTTTTTCTCAATAACTGTATCAGTAAAAGCTGTATCGTAACCATAATAGTGAAGAGCATTTCGTACATATGATGCATCGCCACACAATGTAGAATTTTCAAAAAACTTTTTCCCGAAAAGTTTTATATTATTATCACTATATGATGCAGGTGACTTAAAATCGTTAGCGAGTTTCAACTTTGTTATCGAAGAATGGTGTTTTATGTAAAATCCACCTGAATAATCTTTTGATCTTAGCATATTAATTCCACCTTCACCAAGTAGAGTGTTATAATTACCATAGCCTGCTTTTAAATAAGTTGAATAGAGTTTTGATATAGGTTCGCCAACCATTTTTGCAGGTTGAATAGGTAATACCTGAAAATCTACTGGAAGTTGTTTAGGATATACTTTATAGTTAAAAATATTTTTTACTCCTGAAGTATCATTAATTTCAGGTAATAAGTTTATTTTATATGCATCGCCAACTGTAGGGTCGTATGGCTTTACTACAATTACATTGTCGTTTAATTTAGTTTGCGAAATAGCCGCTTTATTAAAAGCAAGTAATGTGCAAATAAATATTATGGTTATAACCAAAATGTTTTTCATATGAGTTTCGGTTAATTAGATTTATTTTCTTCGTTAATATTAATTTCAATATTTTCAGGAGCTGGCTGACCTTGTTCTTGTTGTTTTCTTAAAAGTTCCTGCTCTTCCATAATTTTTATCTGGTCGAGTTTTGATTTTGCATCGTCAATCATGCCATCATCTTTAATTGTATAATTATCAATTACACTTTGTAGTGTTGCTTTTGCTTGAAAATTATCTTTTTTAACTACATAAATTTCGGCAAGTAGAAGGAATCCTTTTGCCAACCATTTTTGTTGAGGAGTATTCTTTTTAACAAAATCGAAAATTTCTTTTTCAGCTAAATCGTGTTGGTTTTGTTTGAAGTATATATCAGCTGTTAAGTATTTAGATTCTGCTTCAATTGCACTTTTACAACTTTTAGAGATTAAGGTAAACTCTTCCAATGCTGCCTCGTAGTTAGTTGAATTATACTCGCATTTTCCAACAATATAATGTGCCTCACGAACTATTTCATCAGAAAGTTTTTCCATACCAAGAACTTGAATTGCAGATTTTTTTGCGTTTTCTAAATCGTTTAATTGAAAATAACAACGCATTTTACCAATTTTTGAAGCTGTAATATTTGTTTGATAAACTGCTGAACTTTCTAAATTAAGGTAGTAATTTAAAGCCTCGCGATAGTTAGCTTTATTAAATTCGAACTTTGAAACTTTTGCAAGTGCAGGCTCTGTATATACACTGTTTGGTCTACTAAGTACTTTTTTGTAAAATTCTGCTGACGCATCTGGATTAGATGATTTGTTTAAACATTCTGCTTTATAATAAAAAACGTTAACAGAAAAAATTCCTGTTTCGCCAAACTTTGCAATATAATCTGCAAATAAACCTTCAGCTTTTGCACAGTCGTCTGCCATATAAACTTTTTCGGCAGTAGAATACATAAGTGAATCTTGTTCTGTTATTCTGAAATCACCTTGATTACCTCTGTCTTTTAAATAAGCATAATAGTTATTTACATCATTCATGTCAAGATAAACAGTTTTTAAACCTGTGAATGCATCTTTAGCTTCCGGACTATTTGAATAATTTTCTATTACCTTTTTGTAAACTGCAAGTGCTTTTTCATTTTGATCGTTATTATAATAAACTAATCCCATTTGTATATATGATTTTCTAACAAAATCACTTGCTGGATACTCGTCAATTATTTTTTGATATGTATTTAAAGCCATTTCTTTTTCTTCAATAGCTACATAACTGTTAGCAAGCTCAAACATAGCATCATCAACATATGGTGAACCTGAATAATCGCTTAAAAGTTGATTTAAAACAATTATCTTTTCATTTTGTTGTTTTAACAAACCAAGGCAAAATCCTTTCTGATACATAGAATAATCAACTGCGGCTAAATGTATGTCTATAGATTTCGAGTAATTTTCTACAGCAACTTCATAATCTCTTGCCGAAAAATTACAATCACCAATTCTACAATATGCATCTGCTGTTAATTTTGTTTTAACATTTGGTTGGTTGTCTGCAAATTTTCTAAACCAGGTAAGTGCTTGTTTGTAATCTAGCTTTTTAAAATAACAGTAACCCATACTGTAATATGCCAAATTAAATTCTTTGGAACCAAATGCACCAGTTGACAATAAAAATTTATTAAACTGAGAAATTGCATCGTCATAACGAGTTAATCTAAAATATGATTCCCCTTTCCAGAAAATAGATTGTGCTTTATAAAGCTGATTATATTTTGCGTTGTTAAGAGATTTATCAAAGTGAATAATTGCCTGACTGAATTCTAAATTATTAAAAAGCTCCAATCCTCTGAAATATGCTACACGTTGGTATGATTCTTCAATCTCATTTGTTATATTCTGAACGCTTTCAAAAACTTCAATGGCTTCTTTATAGTTTTTGGTATTCATATATACTTTTCCTAACAAAGTATATACTTCATCAAGTCTTTGTGATTTAGGAAAAAGTTTGATAAATTCATTAAATGTAGATACTGCTTCGTTAAATGGAGAATAAGAAAGTTCTAAAGTAAGTTTTGCATAATTAAACATTGCATCTTCTTTTATATATGGATCAAAATCCATTTTTGAAGCGTTTCCTAATGCAATTCTTGCCATTTTTTTATTGTTATCGGCAAAATAACAGTCTGCTAATAGATAAAGTGAACTTTGCGAAAGGCTATCTTTAACTCCTGTAATTTTATCAAGGGTGGATGTGGCATTTGCATAATTACCAGTTTTGTAATATGCGTATCCAAGTTCATAAATATCGCGACGGGTAATATTTGAAACTTTATCGCGATACATTTCAAGATAAGGTATAGCTTCTTTAAAACGATTTGTTCTGTAATATGATTCACCAATTATTCTTGCAATTTCTGGAGCACGTTTAGTAGTTGCCGAATCAAGCAATCCAGGTGAGTATGTAATTACGCTGTCAAATTTTTCTTGTAAAAAATAAATCTGAGTAATGTAATAAGGCACTATCTGACCGAAAAGTTCATCTTTAGAAAGTTTTTGAAATCCCAATAAAGCTGTTTCGTAATTTTTCTTTGTGTAGGAAATATGAGAGTAGAAATATGTTGCAGGACTGGTATATTTTGTATTTAAATCTTTTATTTCATAAAGAGCTTTTTCTGATTTTTCAAAGTCTTTTACAACAAAATAACTATAGCCGCTTTTAAAATAAAATTCAGCTTTTTCTTCATCATTTAGGTAATATGGGTCTATTTTCTCAAACCAATCTAATGCTGTTTTAAATCTTTTTTCGCGATACTGGAACTTTCCAATATAAAAAATTGCTGCTTTTTGACGCGAACTTTCGGGATTATTGTTAATAAAGTTCATTATTCTATATTCCGCATCTTTATTAAAAAGTTCCAACGCGCAAAGAGATGAGTAATAATCTGCGTCGGTACGCATAAGATTTTCTCTTGTAGGTAAAGTTTTTCGATATTCATCAAATGCTTCTTGCGAGAAGCCATATTTCTGTTTTTCGAATAACTCAACTGCTTTTTTAAAACTATAATCTGCGTCATTATTAATTGCAGTTTTTTGTGCCCAAGCACTACTGCTAAAACATAATGATACGATTACAAATACTCTGATTAACAAAATCTTGTTGTGCATAAGCTTTTTACTTATAATAAAGCTAAAGTAGATATTTAATATCCTGTCAGATTTTGTAGTTCAATCTTTTAATTAACAATTGAATGTTCATTTCTGAATAAGAAATTAATTACAATTGGCGATTTATATCTTTAGCTTTGTAGTAAAAGCAAAACTCAATTTATGGAAGAAAATTATACAGTTCAAATTGAAAACGCAAACATATATCAGCAAGACGAAAAGGTTTTATGCGACGTTAATCTGAATATTAAAAAAGGCGAATTTGTTTATCTTATCGGTCGTGTTGGAAGTGGGAAATCAAGTTTGATAAATACATTATATGGCGAAATTATTCTTACAGAGGGCGAGGGAAGTGTATGTGATTTTAATCTCAAAACAATAAAGAAAAGAGAAATTCCAATGCTTCGCAGAAAAATTGGAGTAGTTTTTCAGGATTTTCAGTTGCTAACAGATAGAACAGTTTATGCAAATTTAAAATTTGTACTAAAGGCTACAGGCTGGAAAAATGAAGAAATCGATAAACGCATTTCTGAAGTTCTAGAAAATGTAGGATTGCTTGATAAAATTAAGCGTATGCCACATGAGCTTTCTGGTGGTGAACAACAAAGAGTTGTTATTGCACGTGCTTTGTTAAATCACCCCGAATTAATATTAGCAGATGAACCAACCGGGCATTTAGATCCCGAAACATCTGAAGGTATTTTAAATTTATTAACTGAGATAAGTAAAACTGGTTGTTCGGTTTTAATGGCAACTCATAATTACACGGTGTTAAAAAAATTCCCAAATAGAACAATTAAATGTGAGGGTGGAAAAATAACAGATCTTAGTGAAACTGTCTCTGCAATTGATTTTGATTCGTTGAAAGAGGATTAATAAACTAATTACAATATTAAAATGTTTTTGCCTTTTTTGAGTAATTGTTCTGGTAGATAAGGTGCTTTATGTTTTTCTTTTTTATTTTTTGCTACAGTATACACAAATAATCCGCTGCGGCTTACAAATCAATTTGTGAAATCAGTTGTTACTTTGTTTTTAGGAAATTAGAGACTCTCTGTCTCGTTGTGATTTTTTTTTAACAGAAATAATGTGACAAATACCAATTATTTTATTAATTATTTATTGTTATTTTTGGTTTTAGATATTTATAAATACTTAATGTTGATTTTAGCGATGTGGTTGCATTAATTTATGTAAACCTAATGTTATCATCTCAATCTAATTTCAAAATTAAATACTTTAGATAGATTTGAAATTTGAATTTAAGTTAACGCAAAATCAAAATAACTGAATAAACATGAAAAATTTAGTAATTGTTAGTGTCTTAATTTTTGGATTATTTTTTATATCATGTAAAAAATATGAGGATGGTCCATATGTTTCACTTAGAAGTTTTAAGAAGAAAATTGTTGGGACTTGGGAAGCAACTCAACAGTTTGAGGATGATAAAGAATATTTAAATAAATGGACATTAACATTTGATCAATTGGAAGATTCTAAGAATCCCGAAGGAAGTATAAATACTTATACAATGTTTTTAGCTGATGGGTCAAATGATGAAGTGAAATATAAAGGAATTTGGGAAGTTTCTTCAGATAAAAAGCAGATTATTATGAATTTTAGTTCTATATCATATAATGTAGGAAATGGATGGCAGACTAGTAATGACCATAGTAAACTTACTTTTGATATAAATAGGATTACTAAAGATGAATTATGGGTTGATAGTGATGTGGCACCCCATAAATATTCTTTTAGATTTAAAAAAATATAAAGGTTAACAAATGATGAAATTTCAAGTTTGGTGCAGAGTTGTGGATAAAATAATAAACAGTTACATGCACTAGAGTAGGATTTCTCTGATTGTAAGTAAATGTAAGGTGTTTGGCAGATTCTTATCCCAAATTATTATTCGGAATATTATTCTGTTTCATGTATTTTGTTATCCTTTTAATATGATCTTTCTCATCGCCATTCAATTTTTGAAATAAAATATTATCCTTTGATTCAAAATTACTGGCCATAAATTTTTGATATGTGCTTTCTAATAAAGAAGTCTCAATTAAAAGTGCAAGATTAAATGCAAAAACTCTATCGGGTACTTTATTAAAATCGACTATTAATTTGTCAATTTTTTCTTTGTTATCAATTATTGATAATATATTGTTAGGAATAATTTGATTAAAAATTTTATTATCGCTTTCTAAATAAGAGTAGCTTTTTTGCATTATTACTGCATGATTTCTTTCTTCCTTGGCAATCTTATTCCAGAAAGCAGAGTCTTCTGTATATAATTTACCATATAAAGTGTAAAGATTATAAATCTCCATTTCAAATTTTACAGCTTCTTGTATCAGCGTTAATAAATAATTTCCCATAATTACTATTATTAAATTTTAGAAATAAATAAACCAAACCACACTGCTAAAAGACCAATAATAACACTTAATCCAATATAGGTAATAGCTAAAAAAGTATTTCCGTTTTGCATTAAACTCATATTTTCTGACGAAAAAGCTGAGAAAGTTGTAAATCCGCCACAAAAACCTGTTATTAGTAGTAATCGTAAGTTTTCATTAAAATTCCCAGTTCTTTCAAATAGTCCAATAAATATTCCGATTAATAAACAACCCAAAATATTTACTATAAATGTTGCTAAAGGAAAATTGTTACTATAAAATTTTACAGAAAAAATTGTTGCCAGATATCTTAATATACTACCTGCAGCACCACCAATTGCAACAATTATAATTTGTTTAATCATAGTAAATTTTTAAAGTAAAGATAATATGACTGAGTATTAAATGCAAATTAAGTAATTATTTACATTCAGGTAAAGCAGGTTCATTATCTGGTTCTACTCCAAACCAAACTAATGCAAAATGCCCTTCTACAGCAATACCAATTGCTTTCCACCCCATTTTGTTAAAGACTCCTTTTTCGGTTATGACTTGATTATGACCCGGGCTTTTTTTCCAACCCGATAAGGCATCAGCTGGGGTGGCGTTTTCTGATGTCTCAAATGCAATTTCGTACCCTTCAGATTTGTATTTTGTTAGTTCGCTAGGTTTCGACCACATTAATGCTGCATTTTTATGATCATCAGTGTAACAACATGCCTTCCATTTTCCTTTGTTCGACCAGCTATGGGTATTGCAAATTCCAGTGTCTGAATGATTCTCTGTTAAATCTGTAATGTGAATTTTTGCCACTTTTGTTAGTTCGGTAGATAATTTAATAGGAGGTAACTTTTTTGTTTTTCTATACAGATTAATTTGCTTTAATAATTCTTTTTCATTAGAATTAATGCAATATGTTATTTTATTTTGCTTTTGAGCTTTTACTAAATTAGCATTTAATAAAAACAAACAAATAAGTGTTAAGGAATATATTTTCATTTCTTAATTTAAAAAAAATGTTACAAAAAAAAACAATAAATGATATTTTCAGTTTTTAAATATTTAATTCTTGTCAATTTCATATATATTGTTTTTGTATTTTTACATGATAAACGAATAATTGATGGTTAAAGTTATCTTAATTTTTATTTTCTTTCTTTTTTCTATTTTAAATATTTGCTATGGTCAACAAGAGAATGTTAATCAGGCTGATACAACTTCGCAAGATCAGCTTGATTTTCAGTTAGTAGTCACTGCAAGTAAAGGCGATGCGAGTACTGTTTTGTATTTACTTAGTAAAGGTGCAAATGTAAATTCAACATCTGATAATCATGTTTCTGCTTTAATGTATGCTGCTCAGAATGGACATTTTCTTGTTGTAAAAACTTTAGTTGCTAATGGTGCAAATGTAAATTATGTTCCAAATTATGATAATTCTGCACTTTCTTCAGCAGTAATTAATAATCAGCTCGAAATTGCTGAGTATTTAATAAGAAAAGGTGCTAATGTTAATATTGAGAATTATAGAAAAATCACACCCTTAATGCTTGCAGCTGCTTATGGAAATACTACTATTACAAAATTACTTTTAAATGCTAAAGCTGATAAAAGTTTAAAAGATGTATATGGTAATGATGCGTTAATTATGTCGGTTTTATATGAACACCCCGAAGTAACTGCAATTTTACTAAAAGCTGGTGCAAACCCAAATACTTTTGATAATGAGAAGTTTTCTCCTTTAATAATTTCGGCACAAAACGGACAAACTTATTTTTTTGAAATGCTAAAATATTATAAAGCTGATTTTAATTTAAAAAATTTAGATTATTATTCTGCATTAGATATGGCAGTTATAAATAAGCAACCAGAATCTATTTTAAAGCTTTTACAATATGATTCAATAAAAAATAAGGAATCAAATAACCCTGTAAAATTAGCTTATTTGTCAGGTAATAGAGAACTAATTCCAATTTTAAGAAAAGGTGGATGTAAGCCTTATTTTTTACCATTATTTGATAAAATTGCTATTGGTTATGGAGCTGATGCAAGTATTAATGACCTAATGTTTGGACCAACAATAGGGATTAAAGAAATACGATATAATTTCCTGTTTTCATTTTCATATTTTTCTAGATTTTGGGCTAAACGTATTCTTGTAAATTATGGTAATGATATGTTTATTCAATTTTGGGAAAGAAGATCTTTTCTATCATTTGGTTTAGATAAAAGATTTAATTTAAAAAGAGATGGAAATAAACAAACAGGTATTTTTATTGGTTTAAAAGAAATATATACTTATGGTCATTATAGAGGTGCAATAATAATTCCTCCACGCGATTGGATTTTAATGCCAGCAATTGGGTTTTATTCTGATGGAAAGTATGGAGGTGCTTCATTTAATATAGAATATGTTGATTTTAAAATGATCAATGTTTCTCCCATAAGAATAAACTGCTCAGCATATATATTTATAGGTCTTAAAAAATTCAATAAAACCTTAAAAATTTCCGAATGGTAAAGTATGTATTGATTTTATTTGTTACAATTTTGTTTGCAAGTTGCAATAAGGATTCAAATATTGATTGCGAAAACTATGATTATTCATCTTGCAATACAATTGAACCTGAAGATGGAGTGCTAAATATTATTGTTACAAAACAAACAGTTAACTCAAGAGTGCCTATATCATTATATAAAGGAAAATATGGAGAAACAGCTACTCTAATTTATTCTGATACTATTTCAGAAGTAGAAATAACTTTTAATGTTCTTTTAAATGAAGATTATTATGCTATTGCAAAATATGAAAGTGGTGGAAAAACTATTTATGCTATAGATGGAACTTATTTTAAAAAAGTTGGACAAACAACCTGTGATTCTACTTGCTGGAAAATAAAAGGTGCTGAAATTGATATTAGGTTAAAAAACTAGAACGTCCACCCAAGACCAATTAATGGTCCCATTACTGCTGTTTTAGAGACGTTTTTACCGTTTAAATCATAAACACGTTCAAGGTGTATGTCAAATGCAATACGATACATAAAACCACCTTTTGGTTTTTGATGCCTAAAACCTAAAGAAAAATATGGGTTTAATGCTTTTCTATCAGCAAAATAATAAGCGCCAAAGCCTAATTCCAGATCATTAATATTGCCCAATAACAGATTAATCCCTAACGGATAAAAGTATTCATCACCTTTTACAGTTGAATCATTAGTAGCCTTGTTTATTCCAATTCCTATTCTGGCACTTAATGCATTTCTATCGCCAGATTGTACTAATAAATCGTAATTTACAGAATATCTAATACCTGTATAATATCCGAAAAAATATCCGCATTCAACAAATGGGGTGTGTATTCCTAATCTACGTTTTTTAAATCCTGGTCTTGGTTTAGTAAGTTCATTATCATTTGAGGAATAATTTAAACTAATTGGCTCATTGCCAGTGTTTGAAAAAGACAGCTGAGCATCAATTCTATTGTTAATCAATAATAACACAAATATGAAAATCAGTATTTTAGCTGATTTTTTAATTAAGATCATAAACAATAAATAGATAACATTTTAACTTTTCGTTGTAAATGTATAAAAAACTTTTTTATTTTTAATATGTTTTAAAACTATCTAATAATTTTCAATCTTTGTAAAAAGTAAAATATGGAAAATGAAATAGTTAAATTGATTTCTAAGGAAGTTAATTGTAATGATTGGCAAATAAATAATGTTGTAAAACTTTTTGAAGGGGGGGCAACAATTCCATTTATTAGTAGATATAGAAAAGAAATGACTGGAAGTTTAGATGAGGTTCAGATTTTAAATATAAAAGAACTTATTGATAAGTATCAAAGCCTTGAAAAAAGAAAAATAACAATATTAGAAACGATAAAAGATTCTGGTTTATTAACTCATGAACTTGAAACATTAATTATAAGTTGTTATAATTCCACAGAATTAGAAGATATATATTTGCCATTTAAACCAAAGCGAAAAAGTAGAGCTGAAATAGCCCGTTTAAAGGGTTTAGAACAATTAGCAGATTTTATATTTTCGCAGAAAAATCAAAATATTCTGCAATTTGCTCAATCATTTATTAAAGGAGATGTGAAAAATATTGAAGAAGCAATAAATGGTGCAAATGATATTATTGCCGAAAAAGTAAATGAAGATATAAGAGCTAGAAATTTAATAAGAAATCTTTTTAAATTTGATGCAGTAATTACTTCAAAAGTAATTAAAGCAAAAGAAACAGAAGCTTTAAAATATACCGATTATTTTAGTCTAAGTGAAAAATTAGTAAAATGTCCTTCTCATAGAATTCTTGCTATTAGGAGAGGAGAGAGTGAAGGTTTTTTAAGAGTTAAAATTGACATTGATAATGAAAGTGCAATTATTAAATTATTTAAATTATTTGTTACAGGAAGGGGTGAAGCATCTAAACAAGTTGAAAATGCAATTGAAGATTCATATAAAAGATTAATTTGTCCATCAATTGAAAATGAATTCGCAACATTATCCAAAGAAAAAGCAGATAAGGAAGCTATTCGTGTATTTGGTGAAAATCTTAAACAATTATTATTACTACCACCTCTTGGCAATAAACGTGTTTTAGCTATAGATCCTGGTTACAGAACAGGCTGCAAAGTTGTTTGTATTAACGAACAAGGAAATATTTTATTTAATGAAACAATTTACCCACATCCTCCACAAAAAGAAATTATACAAGCGTCAAAAAAAATTACTTCTATAGTTAATGCATACAAAATAGAATGTGTTGCAATTGGAAATGCAACTGCTGGTCGAGAGACTGAAAATTTTATTAAAAATGTACGTTTCGATAAGCCTGTAAAAGTTTACATGGTTAGCGAAGCAGGTGCATCTGTTTATAGTGCATCACCGGTAGCCCGTGAGGAATTACCGCAGTATGATGTTACGGTTAGAGGTGCTGTTTCTATTGGTAGAAGATTGCAGGATCCGCTTGCAGAATTAGTGAAAATTGACCCAAAATCAATTGGAGTTGGGCAATATCAGCATGATGTTGATCAAATCCTTTTGAAAAATAATCTTGACAATATTGTAGAAGAATGCGTAAATAAAGTTGGTGTAAATATTAATACTTCGAGTAGATATTTATTGTCTTATGTTTCTGGAATTGGACCACAATTAGCTAAAAATATATCTGAGTATTGCGAAAAAAATGGACCTTTTAAATCTAGGGGTGATTTGTTAAAAGTTCCTCGTTTTGGTGAAAAAGCTTTTGAGTTGGCAGCTGGATTTCTCAGAATTCCTGAAGCAGAAAACCCTCTAGATAATACTTCAGTTCATCCTGAAAGATATAAATTAATTTCAAAAATTTGTAAAGATTTAAATTGTACAATTGAAAATTTAGTTTCTAATAAAGAGTTATTAGGAAAAATTCAAATTGAAAAATATATCTCAGATGAAGTTGGCTTACCAACTTTAAATGACGTAATCAGCGAATTAGAAAAGCCAGGAAGAGACATTAGATTGGGGATAAAGATATTTGAGTTTTCTCAGGATGTATATAATATTGATGACCTAAGAACAGGCATGATACTTCCTGGAATTATTACAAATGTTACAAATTTTGGTGCTTTTGTGGATATTGGAATAAAACAAAATGGCTTGGTACATGTTTCAAATATTTGCAATGAGTTTATAACAAATCCAGCAGATAAGGTAACATTAAACCAGCATGTAAAAGTAAAAGTGATTGAAGTTGATAAGGAAAGAGGAAGAATTCAACTTTCGATGAAAGATATTGGACAATAAAAAAAGGGCTAAAAAGCCCTTTTTTTATTCAGAGTGTTAGAATTATTTTTTCTTTTTAGCTACAACTTTTTTAGCTACTACTTTTGCTTTTGGAGCAACTTTCTTAGCAACTACTTTTTTAGCTACAGCTTTTTTAGCAACTACTTTTTTAGCTACAGCTTTCTTAGCAACTACTTTTTTAGCAACAGCTTTTTTAGCAACTACTTTTTTAGCTACAGCTTTCTTAGCAACTACTTTTTTAGCTACAGCTTTCTTAGCAACTACTTTTTTAGCTACAGCTTTCTTAGCAACTACTTTTTTAGCTACAGCTTTCTTAGCTACAACTTTCTTAGCAACTACTTTTTTAGCTACAGCTTTCTTAGCTACAACTTTTTTAGCAACTACTTTTTTAGCTACAGCTTTTTTAGCTACAACTTTTTTAGCAACTACTTTTGTAGCTACTTTTGCGGCAACATTAGGTTTTTTAGATATCACGTTTAAAGTATTAGTTTTACCAAATAATTCAGTTGATTTTTTATTATAAGCTGCTGCAGCTTGTTCTGCAGTGTCAAATGAACCCAAAGGAATTCCTTTGCGATCTACATAAATATACGAGTAAAATTTACGTCCTTGTTTTACAACACCACGGTAACCTGTACTGTTTTTAATTTTACGTGTGTTACGAACAAGATTTGAGAATGTGCTCCACTCTAAATTTTCTAAACGGCAGTCAACAGCGTTAGCATTAATAAAACGTACAAACCAACGAACTTTTCCTGCAGGTTTTTTAACAAATTTTTCAGAAATAAATTTGTGAAGATAAATGGTTTCGTTTCTGTATGAACCATCTTTTTGTCTCCAGTTTTTCTGGAAGAAAACGTAACCACTTGAGTGTTCTCTTAAGTTTTCCCAAAATTTAATTGTTTTGAGATACTTGTCTTGATTTAGTTTTTCATAAACATGTTCATCAAGAATTGCTTTTTTGTCAGAATTTTTCAAACTTACTTTTACTGGCATTTTTTTTTTAATTTTAGTTAATACTAGGTGCAGAGTTTTGAAAATGTTATACAAATGTACACATAATTATAATAAAACAAAACATTTTTTATTAACATTAAATTCTGTAATTTAACATACAGTATAGTAGATAGTTATGAAAAAATAATATTTTAAATCTTCATTAAGTGTTTATATTCAGACGAGTATTTAGTGTTAAAAAATGCACAAAAACGTCATTTTTTGTAAAATTGCAAAATACATTTTGAAATATAATTTTGTAGCAATGGGCAAAATAAAAATGTGTGTATATTGTTTGCGAAATATATTTTTGATATTAAAAAACAATTCTTTGGTGCTTCGATTAATTTTCTAATTTTGCAAAACATTGCCTCTTTAGCTCAGTTGGTAGAGCAACGGTTTCGTAAACCGTAGGTCGTGGGTTCAAGTCCCATGAGAGGCTCAAAATTCAAAGAAATATAATAGATGTTAATTTATTTTTATATAAAAGGATTTTTTCTAATTTTGTAAAACTCAATAAGCGGGAGTAGCTCAGTTGGTAGAGCATCAGCTTCCCAAGCTGAGGGTCGCGGGTCCGAGTCCCGTTTCCCGCTCAAATGGTAGTTTAAATGTTTTAATAGAAGGTCTGTTATTGCATTTATTTCTGGATGCTAACCTTAAAGGAGGTGGGATTATGGTAAATATATTTTTTAAAGAAAACGATAAACTTAAGCTACATCAAGGAATTTCAGAAATTGAAAATATTCCTGGTATTGATATTGTCTGGATTGATCTTTTGCAGCCTTCCTATGAAGAAAGAATAGCAATTGAGACTAAATATAAAATTACTCTTCAAACCAGACAAGAGATTGAAGAAATTGAGGTGAGTTCTAGATATTTTGAAACAGATACCTTAATAGTTACTAACTCGCATTTTCTTATACCAACAGAAAATGAGTTTAGAAAAGAACCGATTTCATTTATTTTAAAAGATAATATTTTATTTTCCCATAGAAATTCTGAAACAAGAACTTTTACTGAAATTTATAGAAGGATAGATTTTAATTTTAAACTTTCAGATGCTTATCATGTTTTTTTAAGCATTTTTGAAATTCGTATCGATTTAGATGCAGATATGATAGAAGCTATGGTAAAAGATATTTCTTCTATTTCTGGTTTGGTAACTCATGAAAAAACTTTTTCGGAAGAAATATTAGTGAGAATTTCAAAATTTCAGGAAGACACTATGCAGCTTCGAGAAAATATTATTGATAAACAACGTGTGCTTTCTGCAGTTTTAAAAAGTGATTATTTTCCTATTGAACTTCATAACAAAATTAGAGTTATGATTAAGGATACTGGTTCACTTTTAGATTATACAGTTTTTAGTTTTGAAAGACTGGATTTTCTTCAAAATACATTTCTTGGACTTGTAAACATAGAGCAAAATAAAATCATAAAAATATTTACAGTTGCAACTGTAATATTTATGCCACCAACTTTAATTGCGAGTATTTATGGGATGAATTTTAAGTTTATGCCTGAATTAAATTGGGAAATGGGATATTTAGTTGCTGTTTTTCTAATGATTTTTTCCGTGGCTGTAACCCTAGTTCTTTTCAAAAAAAGAAAGTGGTTATAAATTTTTATTAATATTTTTTTTATAATTTAATTTTTCTGTTTAATATGAAATCATCTGCTTCTTTTAAAGAAAAACTTCGTTATGCTTTTGATAATACAATGACTTCAGGAACCATATCTCTTATAATATGGTTAGCTATACTTTCTGTTTTAGTTGTAATAATTGCTGCTGTTATTATTATAGTATCAGGAATTACACCAGCCGATAATCAGCAATTAAGTTTTTATGAAGCATGCTGGCAAAGTTTAATGAGAACAATGGATTCTGGAGCAGTAGGTGCTGATTCTGGTTGGAAGTTTAGGGGTGTTATGCTTATTGTTACTATTGGTGGAATATTTATTCTTTCAACTTTAATTGGTGTTTTAACATCTGGAATTCAAACCAAAATCGAAGAATTAAGAAAAGGGAAATCTAAAGTTTTAGAAACAAATCATACTTTAATTCTTGGTTGGTCAACAAAAATATTTTCGATAATTTCAGAATTAATTATTGCAAACGAAAATCAAAAACGTCCTCGTATAGTTGTTATGGCTGATAAGGATAAAGTTGAAATGGAAGATGAAATTAAATCGCAAATAAAAAATACTAAAAACACTAAAATAATTTGTCGCTCTGGAAGTCCGCTTAATCTTCAGGATATGGATATCGCAAGTCCAAATGAGGCGCGTTCAATAATTATTTTATCTCCTGAAAATGATAATCCAGATACATATGTTATCAAAACAATGTTAGCTGTAACAAATAACCCAAACAGAAAGGAATCGGATTATCATATTGTAGCCGAAATAAAAGTGGAGTCAAATATGGAAGCTGCAAAATTAGTAGGAAGGCACGAAGCAGAGTTAATTCTTTCACCAGATATTTTAGCACGCGTTACTGCTCAAACATGCAGACAGTCGGGGTTAAGCGTTGTTTATACTGAGTTGTTAGATTTTGATGGAGTGGAAATTTATTTTAACGAAGAACCAAAATTAATTGGTAAATCTTTTAAAGAAGCATTATTAATGTATGAAGAAAGTGCATTAATGGGTATTATGTTTGCCGATAAAAAAGTAAGCGTAAATCCTCCAATGGATACAATAATAAAAGCAGGTGATAAAATAATTGCAATTTCTGAAGATGATGATACTATTGTTATATCTGGCAAAACAGACATAGTTATTAACGAGAGTGTTATTAGAACCGGAAAGCCTGAGCCAAAAATTATTGAGAAAACTTTAATTCTTGGATGGAATCATAAGGGAACTTCAATCATTAAAGAAATTGACAATTACGTTTTAGACGGATCCACTGCATTAATAGTTTCGGAAACTGAAACAACAAAATCTGAGCTCGAAGAATTACAACCTTTTTTAAAAAATCAGAAAGTTGAGTTTTTACAAGGTAATATAATTGACAGAAAATTTCTTGATTCATTAAATGTCGAAAAATTTAATCACATTATTATATTGTATAATTCGCACATCGAAGATGTGCAGGAAGCAGATGCTAAAACTTTAATTTGTCTTTTACATCTTAGAAATATTTCTGAAATTAAAAAGATCGATTTTAGTATAGTAAGTGAAATGATTGATATTAGAAATAAAGAGCTAGCAGAGGTTACAAAGGTTGATGACTTTATTATAGGCGATAAATTAATAAGTTTATTTATGTCGCAGGTTTCTGAAAATAAATTTTTAAAACCTGTATTCGATGATTTGTTTGATGCTGATGGTTCAGAAATTTATGTAAAATCTGCATCTGAATATGTAGAGCTGGGTAAGGAAGTAGATTTTTATACAGTAACAGAATCTGCAGCTCGTCAAAACCAGATTGCTATAGGTTATAAAATTCATGCTTTAGAGCATGCTTCAGATAAAGGCTATGGTGTAGTAGTGGATCCTAAAAAATCAGCAAAAATTACTTTTGTAGAAAACGATAAGATTATTGTAATTGCTGAGGAATAGGAAATATCTAAGTTTTATTTGTAAAATTAATAAATTTAGGTCATGTTGAGGCTCTTGAAACATGTAAAGGGTTGTGTGCATATCCTTCGAGTACCTCAGGATGACTGCGAGTGGAGATTCGAGCTAAAGGTTTTTACTAATATTTTACTCTTATTTAGTATGAAATAAAAAAGTGCCTAAAGTACTTTAAGTATTTTAAGCACTTATAACTTTAAGTACTTTTTTCTATTCCATTGTATTCATGAGTTCATCTGTCATTTCAAGGTTGTGAAATACATTCTGAACATCATCATCATCTTCTAATTCGTCAATAAGTCGTAATATTTTTTGAGCAGAATCTACATCCACAACTTTTGTGTCGTTTGGAACTCTTCTTAATTCTGAGTTTTCTGCTTCAATTTTTAATTCTTCTAATTTTTTCTGAACTTTTCCAAAAAATTCGAGCGGACAATATAATGTGTAAACATCGCCATCGTCTTCAATATCTTCAACACCAGCGTCGATTATATCAAGTTCAATTTCTTCTAGACTTTTAATATTCTCTTTAGCAATAGTAAAAACTCCTTTTCTATCAAAAATAAAACTTAACGATCCATTAGTTCCCAGACTGCCGCCACGTTTATTGAAAACTGCACGTACATTACTTACTGTACGGTTATTGTTGTCCGATAAGCATTCAACAAATACAGCAACTCCACCTTGTGCATATCCTTCAAATGTAGTTTCAACATAATTACTTCCTTCTGCACTTGCCTTTGAAATAGCACGCTGAATGTTTTCCTTAGGCATATTAACACCTTTAGCATTCTGAATTGCCATTCTTAACCTTGGATTGCTATCAACAGCAGTCCCGCTTTCTTTTACAGCTATACTAATTTCTTTAATAAGTTTTGAGAAAATTTTAGAGCGTTTGGCATCAATAGCTCCTTTTTTTCTTTTAATGGTTGACCATTTACTATGTCCTGACATATGAATTTATTTTGTATGAAATTAGAATACAAATTTGCATTTTTTTTTTCGATTGAAAAAAATAAATTCGAATTTATATAATTGTTTTTTAATAAGTGAATAAATGAAATTAATAATTTCACAATTAAATAAATAGTATTAATTTGCAATATTAAAATTAAAGCTATGAAAAAAATATTTTTATTTATTTTGACAATATTGTCTATTTGTACTGCAAAGGCTCAAATGGGAACTATTCCTAATTATTTTTTAGCAGATAATAGCAATTTTATTGTTTTAATTGCAACAGAAATTAAAACGGGTATTTCTTATTCAGAGAAAGGTGGAAATGAATTTACAGAATTAAATCCCAATGATTTTACTTCGCCAGATGATAAAACTTTTATTTCTATTGCTAATCTGGTAAGAAAAAAGTTTGGAACAATGGGGCTAAAACCTGCAGATTATTTAAGTTTTAATTATACAAAATTTACTACGGATGAATTAAACAAAATTAGTGAATCTGTTGCAAATCATACCACAGGTTTTATGTGTACAATAATTATAACCGATAGGGATGCTGTAGATAAAGCAGTAAAGAAAAATAAATTAGAGTTAAGCAATTGTAAAATGGTTACAGTATCCGTAGCAAAACCCAATGAAACCGATATAACAAAAACATATACAATTTTTGGTGCCGGAATGGATTTGGCGCAGGCATTTGATCAAATAGAAAAAGATATATCAAAACAAAAGCCTGATTATTTTGTTAAAACAATGAATACTCCTGATGATATTCCAGTTATTTCAAAAGAAGAATATGATAAAATGTTGTCTGCAAAAGATAGTGTTCAAGGTTTTCCTTTAGAGTCTGAACTAAAAAATTCAGAATTATTAATTTTATGTGGATTTAAAAAAGATGGAGTTTCGTATAAAAGATTTGATCAGATATTAAAGAAAAAATATCCGTATAAATACAGAATAATTTCTACTCAAGAATATTGGGAGGAATGTAAAAAACCTGAACCACAATATGTTATGCTTTTAAAAGGAAATTCATTTGCATATACAGCGTCGGGTTTGGATTATATTCATCGCAATAATAGCCAGACTGCACGCAATCAATCTAGTTCTAAAAACTGGGGTGATTCTGATGCAATGTCACAAGAGGTTTATATTTTTCAGTATGTTATTAAAGATATGAAAGCACTTAAATTATATCTTGGTAATTGTAAAGATTGCAGGTATTCTGATATAACAGCTGCTTTGCGTTCTTCGCTAAGAAAAATGGGCGATTTTTATAAGTGGGTAAAATAAAATATTATTGTAGTTAAAAAGTAGTATGTCATTTAGAGCAAAACGTAGTGAAGCGAAGTACTTTTCTCACCGAAGGTAATCTGGTTTAGAAAAATAGATTCTTTGTTACTCCGCCGCGGCGGACAGAATGACAAAAGGGAAAAATTAATTCCCTAACAATATATTCAATATTTTAATTGCAGCTTCAGCAATTTTTGTTCCTGGGCCGAATATGCCTACAACACCAGCTTTGTATAGAAAATCATAATCTTGTGAAGGAATAACTCCGCCTACAATAACCATAATATCATCACGACCATGTTTTTTTAATTCTTCAATAACTTGAGGAACTAAAGTTTTATGTCCCGCTGCTAAACTTGAAACGCCAAGTATGTGAACATCGTTTTCTACTGCTTGTTTTGCAGCTTCTGCTGGTGTTTGGAAAAGTGGTCCCATATCAACATCAAAACCCATGTCGGCATATGCAGTTGCAACAACTTTTGCACCACGGTCATGACCATCTTGTCCCATTTTAGCAACCATAATACGTGGGCGACGACCTTCTTTTTCGGCAAATTTATCAGCTAAATTTCTAGCTTCATTAAATTTATCGTTGTCTTTTGTTTCTGAAGAATACACACCAGATATCATACGAATGTTAGCTTTATATCGTCCGTAAACTTTTTCAATAGCAAAAGAAATTTCTCCCAAAGATGCTCTTTTTTTCGCAGCATTAACTGATAATTCTAAAAGATTTCCTTCACCTGTTTCACAAGCCTTGGTAATTGCCACTAACGCTTCCTGAACTTCATCATTATTTCTGTTTTTACGAAGTTGGTCAAGTCTTTTTAATTGTGATTCGCGAACAGCAGTATTGTCAACTTCTAAAGTATCTATTGGATCTTCTTTCTCTAAACGGTATTTATTTACTCCAACAATTATTTCTTTTCCTGAATCAATTCTTGCTTGCTTTCTTGCAGATGCTTCTTCGATTCTCATTTTTGGAATACCTGTTTCGATAGCTTTTGCCATTCCACCAAGTTCCTCAATTTCTTCAATATGTTTCCAGGCTTTATGAGCAATTTCATTTGTTAAATATTCAACATAATATGAGCCTGCCCATGGGTCAACAGATTTACAGATATTAGTTTCTTCTTGTAAATATATTTGTGTATTTCTTGCAATTCTTGCAGAAAAATCAGTAGGAAGAGCAATAGCTTCGTCAAGCGCATTTGTGTGTAATGATTGTGTGTGACCTAATGCAGCAGCCAAAGCTTCAACGCATGTACGTGCAACATTATTAAATGGATCTTGTTCGGTTAAACTCCAACCTGAAGTTTGTGTATGAGTTCTTAATGCAAGTGATTTTGGATTTTTAGGATTAAATTGTTTTACAATTTTTGCCCATAACAATCGTGCAGCACGCATTTTTGCAATTTCCATAAAATGATTCATTCCGGCTCCCCAGAAGAAAGATAATCTTGGAGCGAAATTATCAATATCAAGTCCGGCTTTAATTCCGGTTCTTAAATATTCTAAACCATCTGCTAAAGTGTATGCAAGTTCAATGTCGGCAGTAGCACCGGCTTCCTGCATGTGGTAACCAGAAATACTTATTGAATTAAACTTTGGCATTTTTTGCGAAGTATATTCAAAAATATCTGCAATTATTCGCATTGATGTTACAGGAGGATAAATATAAGTATTACGAACCATGAATTCTTTAAGAATATCATTTTGAATTGTTCCTGTTAATTCTTCAAGTTTTGCACCTTGTTCCATTGCAGCAACAATATAAAAAGCAAGTATTGGTAACACTGCTCCATTCATTGTCATTGATACTGACATTTTGTTAAGAGGAATCTGGTCAAACAGAATTTTCATGTCAAGTATAGAATCGATTGCAACACCTGCTTTACCAACATCGCCAACCACGCGCTCGTGGTCTGAATCGTAACCTCTGTGTGTTGCAAGGTCAAATGCGACTGAAAGTCCCATTTGTCCAGCTGCAAGATTTCTGCGATAAAATGCATTCGATTCTTCTGCTGTTGAGAAACCTGCATATTGTCTGATAGTCCATGGTTTTGTTACATACATAGCAGGGTATGGGCCACGTAAAAATGGCGCAATGCCGGCAGCATAATTTAAATGCTCGGCATTTTTAATATCCTCTTCTGTAAAAAATGGTTTAATATTTATTAATTCTGCTGGTTCCCAAACATTATTATATGTAATTTGTCCGCCGCGGCTGATTGTTGATTTAACAGAACTTACACTATTTAATTTTATATTTTTAAAATTTGGCTTCATAAATAAAACTTAAATGTTTTTTGCTAATATTTTCTGGAAATTCTGTAATTCTTCTAAAAGATTTGATTTAAGATGTATGAAATGTTCAATACCTTCTTTCTTATATGTATCAATCATATCTTTTGGATAGCCTGCCATTACTAGAATAGTTTTAGATTTTAATTCTTTAGCTATTTGTGGCACAGCTTCAATATATTCTTCATCCGAGCTGCACATTACTACAATTTCTGCTTTCGAATCAATTGCTGCCTTAATTCCTGCTTCAATTGTTTCAAATCTTGCGTTATCCTGAATTTTAAATCCTGCACAACCAAAGAAATTTGTTGTAAAAAATGCACGTGCTTTTAAGCTTACCAGATTGCCAAAAGTTAATAGAAAAACTTTCGGAGTTTGTTTCATTGCTTCAGTTGTTAGTCTTAATGCTTCAAAAGCGCTGGAGCCTCTGTAAATTTTTATTGGTTCAGCTATTTTTTTATTTTTATCGCATGATTTGTTAGCATTTTCATTCTTTGAAAAATGATCAGCTGCTTTCTCATTCAAATCAGGATATCTATTAACGCCTAGTAATATTTCATTTTGAGTTGCTAAGGCTAAATCACTTTTTTGTTGTGTTGCTGCAGTTTGTTCTTGAATAAATCCATTTTCAAAAGCCTTTATATAACCGCCTTTTTCTTCAATTTCTAAAAAAAGTTTCCAGGCTTGTTCTGTAATTTCTTTTGTTAAATTTTCAATATAATATGAACCTCCCGCAATATCAACAACTTTATTTAAGTGTGCTTCTTCTTTTAAAACAATCTGAATGTTTCTTGAAAGTCTTTGTGAAATTTCATTTGTACTTCCAAAAACAGAATCGAACGGACGAACAGTAAGTGATTGTGTTCCGCCAATAATTGCCGACATTGATTCTGTAGTTTCTCTTAACAGATTAGTATGATAATCATAAGCTGCCATATTTCTATCAGAAGTAATGCTATGTATATTCATAGGAATTACTTCAGTATTATTCGGTAAATATGCTTCTAAAAGTTTCTCCCAGAGTATTCTGGCAGCACGAAGCTTTGCAATTTCCATGAAGTAATTTGAACCTACTCCAAAATTAAAAGTTAGATGGTTTGCAATATTTTTAATGTCGGCACCTTTTTCTGAAATTAATGAAAGATATTCTGATGCAATTGCTATGCTATAAGCTAGTTCCTGAGTTATAAGTGAACCTGCATTTTTAAAACTATAACCATTTACGCCTAATAATTTAATTTGCAGATAATTTTTAGAAGTAGATGTTATTAGTGTTGATGCTTTTTCAAATAAATTTTCTTCTGAGCAAAAATGACCTTTTGTTGTTAAATCACCAATTGGACTGCAATCAAATATTACCCTTACTTTATTTGAATCAACGTTTTGGATTTTAATTTCAATTTCAAGTAAACCGAATAAATATCCAGAATTGTCGCCAGAAATAAATCTTAATGTGTTTTTTTCTAAATTTATACCTTTTAATAATGCAGAAAGATCATTTTGATTTTTAATTAATTCCGAAATATTTTCAGGTACTATAAATGTTATGCTATCAGCTCCTTTGCATAGTGCATCAACAGCAGATTTATTTGCATCATTGATATTTCGTATAATTATTTCCTGAGAAATCTCCCAGTTATTATCGTTGGTCTTATAACCTCTTGCAACTGAAATGTTTTGATTGTCAATTAAATCTTCATTATTGTAAAATGGTTTAACATCAAAACCTTCTGGAGTTTTCCAAATAACTTTTTTATCGTAATCGGCACCTTTTAAGTCTCTTATAATCGCATTCTTCCAGTCAGTAGCATTTGCTTCAGGGAATTCACTAAAAAGATTTTTTTTGTCTGTGTTTGACATATAATTAGTTTCAGATTTGCTGCAAAGGTAGCCATAAAAATATTTATCAAAATGTATCATTTATCATCTATAAAGCATGACAAGACTCCTATTAATTTGAAGGGTATTCGATATAATTTTTAGCCAACTGTTGGAGATAACTCCAACTGGGGCTACAATCTAGCTTTTATCATCTTTAAAGATATTTGTAACTATTTATCACTCTTCGAGAACCTCAGAGTGACTGCATTATAGTCATCCTGAGGCACTCGAAGGATGATTAGTAGTTTAATTAGGAAACCAAAACGTTTTTATTACAGAATAAACAATTTAAACGGTTGATAATTTTTTGAAATCCTATAATACTTGAATGAATATTGAGTTAACATTATAACTAATTTCAGCAAAAATACATGATATGAAATCTTACATCTTTTTAATTTTATTTGGGTTATTATCAACTCTTTGTTTTTCTCAGGATACTGTTGTTACATATTATAAAAACAACAAGAAGGCCAGCGAAGGATTAATGCTTAAAGGTGCAGAATATGGCAGATGGAAATATTATAGTCAGAATGGAAAACTTATACAGGAAACCGATTTTGTTAATGGTTTTGCTAACGGAAAAATAATTTATTATTATCCAAATGGAAATAAGCAAAATGAAGGTGAATGGAAATATAGTATGCAGAGAGGTGAGTATAGCGAGTGGTTTGAAAATGGACAGTTAAAAGCTAAAGGATTTTATAAAATAGGAATTAAAGATAGTCTTTGGACATATTGGTACGAGGCGGGGCAAAAGAAAAAGGAAATACAATATTTTTATTCTGGAGATTATAAAATTTTAAATTGTTGGTCGTTTGATGGAAAATTAATGGTTGAAAAAGGAAATGGAATTTTTGAAGATAAGTATGCAAATGGGAAAACAAAGGAAAAAGGAGAATTCAAAAATGGTAAAGAAACAGGAGAATGGAATTATTGGTTTGATAATGGTCAAAAGCAGTCGTCAGGCATTTATTTAAATGGAATAAGGATAGGAAAATGGCTTTCATGGTTTAATGATGGAGTTTTACGATCTGAATTAAATTATGAAAATGGTAAAAATATAACATATTACCATAATACTCAAAAGGAAATGGAAGGTACTTTAAAGGATAGTTTAAAAGAAGGAACCTGGTTTTTTTATTTTGAGAATGGTCAGAAAAAAATGGAAGGAGAATTTAAAACTGATTTGCGAACTGGGCTTCATACAAGATGGTTTGAAAATGGGAATAAAGAATCTGAAGTAACATTTGAACAAAGTAAAAAGAATGGTCCGGCAAAATGGTTTTTAGAAAATGGAAAACTTGATATGGAAGGTTCATTTATTAATGATGTGCAAAATGGAAAATGGACATATTGGAGAACTGATGGCGTAAAAGGTAATGAAGGAAATTATACTAATGGAAAAATGGATGGGCTTTGGACATATTGGTATGGAAATGGAAAAATATGGAAAGAAATTACTTTTAAGGATGGGTTAAAAAGTGGTAAGGTAACATTTTATTATGAAAATGGTAACAAAGAACACGAAGGAAATATGGACAATGGTTTAGAAACTGGTTTCTGGACTATGTGGTACGAAAATGGAAATAAAAAAATGGAAGGTACATTTGTGAATGGTATTATGGATGGGCTTTGGAAAGGTTATCACGAGAACTCAAAACAGAAATATGAACTGACATATAAAGACAGCTTGCAAAATGGCAAAATGACTTATTGGTTCCCTAATGGTAATATGTTATCTGAAGAAACAATTATAAATAAAATTCATCAGGGATCATATAAAACCTGGTTTTCTAATGGCAAACCAAATATTTCAGGAAATTTTAAAGACGATAATAAAATTGGGAAGTGGTTATATTCTAACGAACTGGGACAAATGTTACGACAAGAAGTATATAAAGAAGGTAAACCAGATGGTAAATGGCTAACATATTACCCACAAGGACCACTTGAAAGTGAAACAAATTATAAAAAAGGTTTTAAAGAAGGAACCGCTAAATATTGTGAACCAAGTGGAAAAGTAATTTTTGAATCTATTTTTCACAATAATAAACTTGTTAAAACAATTTCAGGAAAAGCGCCAGAAGAAAAAGTTAATCCTAAACCAAGGAATGATTATGGTAGAGAGTAAGGATTTGTTTGTTACCTTTATTCTTATCAATATAATAACAGCTACCAAGAATATTGGTGACAATAAATCACCATATGGGTTTTATTTGTAAGCAGTTTGACTTCAATAGTAAACTTAAAATATGAAATACCTAAAACGCTTAAATAAAACCTGGATTTTGCTGAATATTTTTCTTGTCATTTGTTTTTCATATTCAAATTTATCAGGGCAAAATTTAATTTACCTTAAAGACAGAGATAAAGAAAAAGATGTTGTTATCAAATCAGGAAAAGTAATTAAAATTGTTACTTATGATAAACAAAAAATTAATGGAACAATAACAGCAATAAAAGATAGTTCTATCGGTATTTTTAAGGATAAATTAATAGAAATTCCAATTAAAAATATAAAATATATCTATTACTTTTCTACAAATGGATGGAAAATAGCTGGCGGAGTATTTTTAACTACATTAGCAATTGCTGCAACTTTTACTTTTAGTGGAACTGAAACAATTGAACCAATTAGATTAGAATCTGGCAGTGGTGAAGCTGTTGGCCCTGATTTAACTCCAGTATTTGCTGTTTTATTTTATGCAGGCGCATATAATACACTTATAAAAAGTAAAAAATATAATTTACAA
>CAIQJL010000056.1 GCA_903872185.1 uncultured Bacteroidota bacterium
GCAGTAAAAAATAAACATATGAAAAAATATAAATTATTATTAATTATTGTTTTGTTTAATACGGTTAATCTTTTAGCTCAGCAAATTAAGGTTGATTCAACAATAGTAAAAACTGATATTAAACAAAAATTATTTGGAAATATTTTTACTGGATTTTATTATGGTTTAAATGAAAATTTATTACCTCGACAGGCATTTGAAATCAGTACTGCTCTTTTAGGTTATCAGGTAGAAATTGATAATAAAGTAAAAGCTACATTAATATATGATGTAACAAAAACTACAAGTGATATTTCAGTTAAGGATACATCAAAAAACACATTAGAGGTAAGTTATTTTAAAGGAAGCGATTATACTGCTTTTTTAAAACAGGCACAAATTGATTGGAATTTTGCAAAAGGATTTGAACTTTCTGTAGGCCAGTTATTAAATCAACAATATTTAACCTTACAGGATAAGTTTTGGGGTTATAGATATGTTGCATATACATTTCAGGAAAGATATAAATTTGGCTCACCTGCTGATTTTGGTGCGCGATTAACATGGCGAAAACCAGAAAAATTAAATTTAAGTATTGGTATTGTGAATGGCGATGGAGCGTTTTACAAACAAGATATTGAAGGATTAATGTTGTATAGTGTTAATGTTGAGTTTTTCCCTATAAAAAATTTAACTCTTAAATTTTATTTTGATATAAGTTCAAATGAAAATTTACCTGCAAGAATGGCTTATTCTGGATTTGTTGGGTATAAAACTGATAAATGGAGAATGGGTGCAGAGTATAATCAATTGGTTCATCCAAGTTATTTAATGGATAAATATTATAGTGGAGTTTCAATTTATGGAGGTGCTAAAATTTTCAAAAAAATGGAAATACTTGCCAGATATGACTATGTAGAAAAGTCAGCATTACTCATAGATAATAGTCAATATGCAATTTTAGGAATGCAATATGAGCCAGTAAAAAACTTTTTTATATCAGTTAATGGAAGGTGTTTAATTCCTGCAAATATTTTTCAGATATATGCAAATTTTGGAATCAAATTCTAATTAATTTGTGCACTTTGAAATGCATTCAATAATTTCAGACAATCTTTCGTGTTTTAAAAAATAAAATGTGTTTTTTCCTTTACGTTTTGAAGTAAGTACACCTTTACTTTTTAATATACCTAAATGATGTGAAGTTGTAGATTGTTCTATGCTTAATAACTCATGAATCTCAGTTACGGTTAAAAGCTTCCCGTCCTCTAATAATCCCAAGATAGCAATTCTCATAGGGTGTGCAATTGCCTTTAACATTTCTGAAGCTGCGTTAAGTTGCTCAACATTAAGATATTTAACTTTTGTATTCATTATAATTAATTTTTTTTAGTAATAATTCAATTATATAAATATGTATTTCCTATTTACATGATAATTATCATGCTCGCAACTTGTTATTCAGCACATTTATGGCAAATTAACTAAGACGCAACACATTTACTTATTTCGATATGTAAAGATGAAATATTTTCACTTAATATAAAATAATATAAAACTATTTTTAAAGAAATATCTATATTTGATGAAGAACTTTTATGGTATCATTAAATCAAATTAAGGCTCCTGTAAAGGATGAATTAGGTGAGTTTGAAAACTACTTTAAAGATTACGTGAAAAGTAATGTAGCGTTATTAAACATTATTACCAGATATGTATTAAAAAGTAAAGGTAAACAGATGCGCCCTTTGCTTGTGTTTTTAACAGCGAAACTTATTGGAAAAGTTAATCCTTCAACATTTCATGCTGCTTCTTTAATTGAATTAATGCATACTGCTACACTTATTCATGATGATGTTGTTGATGAGTCTTATCAGCGTAGAGGATTTTTATCAGTAAATGCACTTTGGAGAAATAAAATATCTGTACTAATTGGCGACTATCTTCTTGCAAAAGGATTATTGTTAGCTGTTGATAATTCTGAATTTGAATTGCTCAGAACTGTCTCTGACGCAGTAAAAGAGATGAGTGAAGGGGAATTATTGCAAATAGAAAAAGCAAGAAAACTAGATATAAACGAAGATTTATATTTTGAAATAATTAGAAAGAAGACAGCAATGCTTATTGCAGCAAGTTCTGTAGGAGGTGCATTATCTGCAGGTGCATCAAAAGAAGATGCAATGAAAATGAAAACTTTTGGCGAATCATTAGGTATTGCTTTTCAAATAAAAGATGATCTTTTTGATTATGCTGCAGGAAATAAAACAGGGAAGCCTGCAGGTAATGATATTCGTGAGAAAAAAGTAACACTTCCACTTATTTATGCATTAAAGCAAGCAACGAGCAGTGAAAAAAGAAAGATATTGAAAATTGTTGCTTCAAAGGAGCCTGGGAATACAGGATTAAATATTGTTGTGGAATTTGTTAAGGTTAAGGGTGGTTTTGATTATGCTGTTAGCAAAATGGAAGAATATAAAAACAAAGCAATAGATATTTTAAACTCATTTCCTCAAAATGATGCACAAACAGCTTTACATAATTTTGTTATTTATGCGACTAATCGTGATAAATAATTTTAAATATTAGTAAAAATATCAAATAAATTCCTTCGTTTCCAAGTTCTTTATTCTAAACTTTTTCAAATGAAAATAACTTCTATCTCAATTGCACTTCTTTTATTTCTATCAAATTTTGGTTATTCACAACAAATATTGCCAACAGAAACTAAGGCATTGCTAGAAGTTTCTGTTACAAATTTTGCCGATAAACCTTTACCAAAAGAAATTATTGATTTTGTAGGAAAAAGAAATAAAACTCCAATTACAGTCACTACTGACAAAGATGGCAAAGCCAAGGTTTTACTTCCCGAAGGAGATATCTATGATATAAAATATAGGGATTTTATGGAACAAGTAAATTATTCTCAGGTAGATATCCCAACTGAGCTAGGTGCAATGACTTATCAATTAACTATAAAATTTGAACCGGAGAAAGTATTTACTCTTAAAAATGTACATTTCGAAACAGCCAAAGCTGTTCTTATTCCAAATTCATTTGATGCGTTAAATGAACTTGTAGGTGCCCTAAAAGCAAACCCAAATATGGTAATTGAAATTGCTGGTCATACCGATAATGTTGGAACTGCCGAAACAAATCAAACACTTTCTCAAGAAAGAGCAAATTCTGTAATGAAATATCTTATTTCAAAAGGAATTGCGTCTACCAGGGTAAGCGCTAAAGGCTATGGATCATCGCAATCTGTTGCCCCAAACAACACTGAGGAAGGGCGTCAGCAAAACAGAAGAACTGAAGTGAGAATAATAAAAGAGTAATTTTTACTAATCTTGTTCATTTTTTAATAAAATGATACATTTGTGAAAATATTCAGTTATTGCTGATAATTTAAAAAACATTAATGATTTCTGGAAAAAAAATTATTGTAGTAATGCCCGCTTATAATGCGGAAAAAACCCTTGAAACTACTTTTCGGGAAATACCATTTGATATTGTTGACGATGTAATTGTTGTTGATGATGCGAGTAAAGACAATAC
>CAIQJL010000057.1 GCA_903872185.1 uncultured Bacteroidota bacterium
ATTAATTCGTTTTGTTTTTGAATATAAAGCTCATTTGCATTATTTTTCATAACATAACGTCTAAGTCCATTGGAAAGCTCCAGAATAACTTTTTCTAGTCCTGCCATAGCTGGTAATACTTCCGTTGACATAATTATCTAATTTTAAAATTATCAGACTGAATTTCTTCATTAGTATATTTTCTGCCTTTTTCTAACCAGGTTAGTAATTCAGCTCTGCGAAAAAATACACGTTTACCTCGTTTGAAATAAGGTAGTATTCTTCGTGAAATCATAGAATAGACTGTTTGTTTCGCCATTTTCAGATAAACAGCTGCTTCTTCAATGTTCATAATTTCTGTGTTGTTTTTTTCAACTTCTGCTTCAGGATTTTTCATACTTTTTAGAATTTCCTGATTTAATTCTATGTACTCTTCTACACTTAAAGAATACATTGGTCTGTTTTTGTCAATTTTCATATAAAAGTGGTTTTAGTGAAACAATAAATATTTACTTGCAAATTTCCGACAGTTGAATTTTACACTTGGGCGAGTTTGAACATGTTTGGGCGAAATTATGCAAGTTTGAGCAAGTTATTTTACATACCCCTGTTTGGCAAGGTGTTACAACAAAGCAAAAATTGCAGGAATAATTTGTTCGGTTTTTATCAATTTTCATACACAAGTGATTTTAATGAATGAATAAATATTCACTTGCAAATGTCCGACATGTTAAACTTTCACTAGTGCAGTATGGTGCACTGCTGTGCCATAAAGTTCACTATTGTGCAATAAAGTGCACTATGGTGCACAAGACATTTTGTCTCGTAAAAGGAGTTGTATGTAAAATTAAAAAGTGTCTAAACTTGATGTCGCAATGTGCGATTTCAAGTTGATGTGTGAAAAGGGAATAATTTAAACTGGTTTTTTATCTAAAACAATTGTAACAAATATTTGCTATAATTGTTACAAAATAAATGATAGTTAATTCTTAAAAGTGGTGATTTAAAAACAGGTAATATTCAATTCTAAATATACTTGGTTTGTCGCAAATATTTACTATATTTGCGACAAATACAACCAACAAACAGTATCAATATGATTGATAATGATATTCTTGTAAAAATGAAAAAGGCCGGGAGGGGCTCGCTGTTTTTTACTGAAGATTTTCTTGCTTATGGCTCTGCAAAAACTGTAAGTAAAACATTGGAAAGATTGGTAAAAGAGCAGAAGATCATCCGGGTTGCCAGAGGGATATATACTCGTCCTGAAATGGATCCTATACTTGGTTTATTGAGTCCAGGCTCAGAAGCTATTGCGGAAGCTATAAGGCGAAGAGACAAGGCTCGAATAATGCCAACAGGTGTGTTAGCGTTAAATGCTCTTGGGTTGAGTACGCAAGTACCAATGAATATTGTATACTTGACAGATGGTGCGGCAAGAAAAATCACAATCGGTAAACGAAAGATTCTATTTAAAAAAACTGCACCTAAAAATCTAGCTTCAATTGGTAAAATAAGCGGGCTTGTTATTCAAGCTATGAGAGTAATAGGTAAAGACCAAATCACTGAAGAAGAAATAAAAATCATCCTTAACCATTTGGAGAATGAAGATCCTTATCGTCTAGAACATGATATTAGACTTGCACCGGAATGGATCAGGGTAATTATGAGAAAAGCACTTAAACCTAAATCAAATGATTAATTGGCTTACTACATCAGAATTAACTAAGCGTAGAGCTTATACTGAGATTGCAGAAAAAACTGGAATGTCTGCATTTGCTGTTGAAAAAGATTGGTGGGTGATACAAGCGATGTCCACTATTTTTGAAATGGAAGCTTCCAAACATTTGGTATTTAAAGGAGGTACTTCACTTAGCAAAGCATGGAAACTTATTGATCGTTTTTCAGAAGATGTTGATCTCGCTATTGACAGAGAGTTTTTAGGATTTAGTGGAGAATTATCAAAGGATAAGAGAATGGAACTAAGAAAAAAGGCTAGTTTATACACTTCAGGGCAATTCTTCAATGAACTTAGAGAAAAATTTGCAGCCAAAGGTTTTGAGAAAGTAGAATTCAAAATGGTTCAAGCAAAAGATAGCGATCAAGATCCCAGGATTATTGAAATTTATTATCCTTATGTAATAGCCCATACAGATTATATGCAACCAAAAGTGCAAATAGAAATTGGTTGTCGTTCTTTAATGGAGCCACACACAGTAAGAACTTTTGGCTCACTGGTGGATGAAATTTATTCTGATCAGAAATTTGCTCTTCCATTTATTAAAGTACCTACTGTAAATCCAGAACGCACTTTTCTCGAAAAAATATTTCTTCTGCATGAAGAGTTTCATAGAACTCCTGAAAAAATGAGGTTAAAACGATTGAGCCGCCATTTGTATGATGTAGTAAAATTGGCAAAAACAGAATTTGCAGAAAAAGCTCTAACTGATCAGGCGTTATATTCCACAATTGTAGAGCATCGTTTCAAATACACTCATGTAGGTGGTGTTGATTATAATCTGCATCAACCCCAAACAATTAATCCTATTCCGATTCCAAGTGTTATAGCTGCATGGAAAGCTGATTATAACAATATGGTTGAAGATATGATATACGAACAATCACCTCCTTCTTTTGAACAAATAATTAAAGAACTTAATGAATTAAAACAAAGAATAAATAACCTTGATTGGAAGTTTGAAATGAAATTTCCGCTACCTAAATAATAACTTCAATGTAACAACAGTAGTTATTTAGTATTTTGTTGTGAGATTTGTTTTATTTCAATGTGGTGGTCTGCAAAACGTTTTTCTCGGAAACGTAGTTATGTTAAAAATCCCATGAGTTTTTCTTGTTTCTCTGCTTTTACGTTGTCTTCGAGTCCGGCAATATAGCCCTTAGTTGTTTTCAAACTACTATGGTTTAATGCTTCACTAACTTCTTCGGTACTTGCTCCGTTTCTTATTGCTATAGTTGCGTAACTGTGCCTTGCCCAATATGTCGAGATTTCATTTGACAGTTCTAATTTTTTTGCAAGTTCTTTAATATGTTG
>CAIQJL010000058.1 GCA_903872185.1 uncultured Bacteroidota bacterium
GAACCTTTCAGGTTCTCGCAATGACTTACAAATTGTTATTGAACGTGGTAATCTTAAACCAGGTGTTTATTTTATAGAGTTGAGAGGCGATAGGGTTTATAGAGGGAAATTAATTGTAGAATAATGTTATTTTTTTTATATAGTTGTGAATATTCACTTGTGATTTTGTAAATATAATTGATATGTGAACCACAGACCATTGTGTAGTTGTGAATGCTAAATGAGAATGATCAAGTCTGTCTTGGTGAAAATATTTTTTTTATTCTATTGGTCATTATTTTATTAGGTAAAATCAGATATTATATGTAATGTAAGTTTCTCTTATGATTTTCTACTATTTTTCTCATTATTTGTATGTGTTTATTAAATATTAAAATTATTAACATATTTAGTTATTTAAATTTAATGTACATTTGATGTTTTATAACATCTAAAATTGAAAATATGAAAAACTTTTTCTCAATTTCTAAATCTTTTGTAATACTAGCTTTTGTTTTATTTTGCTATAAGAACGTTCAAAGTCAAAATATTTTATATAATATGATTGTTGGCGATACAGTTGTATTAGCAGTTTCAAATTATACAAGTGGCACAATTCAATGGCAACAGAGTACCGATAGTCTTGCATGGTCTGATATTCCTGGTGCAACTGTAAATTCACAAAAAATTGTTACTACTGCATCGCCAACCAATAAAAGATTTTTTAGAGCAAATGTTGGAGATGATAATTTATGTGCATCGCATATAGTTAAAAGTAGTGTTATTCGTAATAGAATACTTGCAAGTACAATGCAAATTGTTGTAGGAGATTTGTTTCATGGGGGAATAGTCTACTTTGTTAGCGGTACAGGTAGCGGGCTTATTGCCACACAACATGACCAAAGCTATCAAGCTCTATGGGGAGTCGAAGGAACGTCAATTCCAGGAGCATTGAGTTTGTCTAATGGTGCAGCCAATACTGCTGCAATTGTGGCGGCTGGCTCTAGCTCTACATATCCTTTTGCCGCAAGTGTTTGCGATACATTATCTATATCTAGTTACAATAACTGGTTTTTACCAGCTAAAGATCAATTAGTGTATCTTCATCAACAACAGTCTATTTTAGGTCTTGGACCAGCTACCTATTGGAGCAGTTCTGAATATGATAACTCCACAGCATGGAGTGAAGCTTTTCCTATGCCTAATCAATTAACTATGTCTAAAAGTAGTTTTGGAAATGTTAGATGTATAAGTACTTATGGGGCAATAAATGTTAATAAAACTTATTGTAGTGCGACAGTTGCAATTGGATCAGTTTATCAAAACGAAAAAATATGTCTTGTAACAGTTGACACGATAACTTGGAAAAATAAAGTAATGTGGGAAAAGACAGCTAATGTTGGAGCAGGTTATTATTTAATTCATAAAGAAAATGGCTTAAATAATTATAACCAAATTGGTTATGTGCTTGCAAGCCAACCTGGAGAGTATATTGATTTATTTTCTGTTCCTGAATCACATGGCGATAAATATAAAATATCTCTTTTAGATACTTGCGGTAATGAGTCGGCAATGAGTTCTTACCATAAAACAATGAATCTTGTTATTTCATCATTTGGAAACACGATGGGCTTAATGTGGGATGATTATGTTGATGAAAGCGGGCTGTATTCTCCTTTTAGGTATTATATTTATCGTGGTACATCACCATCCAATATGTCATTGTTAGATTCAGTTTCTGGTAGTTTTAATTCATATAATGATGTAAATGTATTTAATGTTTATTATTACATTATTGGAGTAAAAAAACTTGGTGGCTGTAATACCACAAAATCAAATATCGTTTCATATTCAAATAAGAAAGATAATAGCACATTGTTAGGAATAAATTCAGCAACCTACAGCACTATAACCGTAAGCCCAAACCCTTTTACCGAAAGCACAACTATAACAATACCCAATTCTTTAATTACGAATTACGAATTGAAAATTATTGACATTACAGGGAAAACAGTTCGAACAATAACAAATCTAAATCGTCATGCTGAACTTGTTTCAGCATCTCCTAAAAGCCCACAACAGATTGCCACGAACCTTTCAGGTTCTCGCAATGACTTACAAATTGTTATTGAACGTGGTAATCTTAAACCAGGTGTTTATTTTATAGAGTTGAGAGGCGATAGGGTTTATAGAGGGAAATTAATTGTAGAATAAAAACTTTCAACTTTATGACTTTTAACTTTATAAACTTTAAAGCTTTCGACTAAAAATGTACAGAGGAAAATTAATTGTTAAGTAAAACTTAAAACCTATGTTATTTAACCGATTGAACAGTTATAATTTGAAATTATCAATTTTTTAATATAGTTTTACATAAAAAATTTATCATGAAAAATATTTTATTTGTTGTAGTCTTACTAATAGCATTTTCGAGTGCAGCATTTTCTCAAACATACTGGTCTAATCAAGTATCAGGTACAACTAATAGTTTAAGTTGTATTAATTTTTCTGATGTAAATAATGGATGGGCAGTAGGTGCCTCAGGTTTAATAATACATACTTCAAATAGTGGAAAAAACTGGTCGTCACAAACCTCTGGAATTACTACTGATTTGAATAGTGTTTTTTTTGTTAATAATTTAACTGGCTGGGCTGTTGGTGTAGGTGGTAAAATTATTAAAACTATTGATGGAGGTATTATATGGACTTTACAAACATCAAATACAACTCAAATATTATATTCAGTAAAATTTGCTGATTTAAATAACGGATGGGCAGTAGGTATGAGTGATGCAATTTTAAGAACAACTGATGGGGGAACAACATGGACAGATCAAACCTGCTCAGTAATTCCTAATTTAATGTCACTTTCTTTATTGAATAAAGATACAGCATATGCATCAGGTTATTCCGGATCATCAATAGGTAGAGTGATTAAAACAGTAAATGCCGGAGCTACATGGACTTCACAAACCATTTCTTCTGCAACTTTATACGGAATTTTCTTTATTAATTCAGAAAAAGGATGGGCTGTTGGAAATACAGGATCAATTTATAATACAATTAATGGTGGTACTAACTGGACAACTCAATCATCAAATATATCTGATAATTTGTTAAGTATTTCATTTATTAATGATACAGTTGGATGGGCTGTTGGTATGAATGGTGCAATGGTTTACACGCAAGATGGTGGTTTAACCTGGATAGTAAAATCATCAGGAACAACGGTTAATTTAAAAAATATTTATTTCAGAAATTCTTATCGTGGTTGGTTATGCGGTAATTCAGGAAAAGTAATGTATCATAGAACCAGCGAAGAAATTTGTCTTGTAACAGTAGATACTTTAAGTTTTAAAAACAAAGTAATTTGGGAAAGAATTTTAAATCAAGGAACAAGCTATTATAATGTTTATAAGTTTGCTACAGGTAATGTGTGGGATTCTATAGGTAATGTGCCTTTTATTAATATGAGCGAATTTACTGATGCTAATTCAACTCCCGAAACTCAATCTGAAAGATATAAAATATGTGCAGTCGATTCATTTGGAAATAAATCTGATTTAAGTCCTTATCATCAAACTATTAATTTTCAGATTAGCTTAGGAGTTCCTTCAACAACAATGAATTTATCATGGAATCAGTATTTAGATGAGAGTGGGGTATTTGTTCCATCATCCTACACTATTGTTAGAGGTACAACAGCAACAAATGTTACTGATTATATAAGTTTACCTTCTTCAAATGTAACTTATAATGATTTAAATATTACAACTCAGTTTTTTTACAGAGTATATGTAAATAAACCTACACCTTGTTACCCAAGTTCAAATAATAAAGCACAAGGTGGTCCTTATGCTCATGCACATAGTAATATGGAAGATGTTCAGTCGGTTCAGTTCGGTATAGCTCAAAATATTGCTGAGTATGGATTTAGTATTTATCCAAATCCAATGAAAGAAAATACTATTATTAACTGGGATGGTAGAATGGGTTATGATTGCACTGTAACACTTTATGATTTAACCGGAAAAGTGATACTTCAGCAAAATAATATTAATAACGGAAGTTACATTATTAACCGCGAAAATCTTATAAAAGGATTTTATACTGTTGAAGTAAGAGGAAATAAAACTTTTAGAGGTAAGCTGGTAATAGAATAATTATATATTCTTTATTAAAATGTTATCAATACCTGCTTATTAAGCAGGTATTGATGTTTATATGTGTTACTATCCAATCTGGATTATTTTTTTTATTGTTCTAACAATAATCATGTGTTTTAATCATTTCATTATTTACTTTTGAAAGTTTTGCAAATTAAATCATTAAGAAATGAGATCAATTTATTTTATTCTAGTTTTTATATTAGTTTTTAGTGTTAAAATTTATTCACAAAGCTTTGTATATGCTGTTCACGTAGGTAATGCAATGGAATTAAATGTAACGGGTGCAAATGGAACTATCCAATGGCAGCAAAGTACAGATAGTTTATCGTGGTCAAATATATCCGGAGCTACAACTTCTCCTTATACATTTAATGCAGTTGCTTCTCCATCTGGAAATCGTTTTTTTAGAGCTGCGATAACCAATACAATTATTTGTCAAAATGCACCATGGTATAGTACAGTTGTAAAGTATAGAATTGTGTCAAGTTCTGCAGGGGTTCAATTGGGAGATTGGTATCGTGGTGGCATAGTTTATTCGCTTGATGGCATTGGAAATGGTGTAATTGCTCCAACTTTAGATCAAAGCAATAATAGTAGTTGGGGTTGTCAGTCAATACACATTCCCACAGCAATGTCAACTACAGATGGAAATGCAAATACTAATGCAATTATAGCAAACTGTACAGAAAGGCCAATAGCAGCCAGTGTTTGTTACGATTTAACTTTAAATGGATATACCGATTGGTATTTGCCAGCTTTTAATCAACTACTCTTACTTAGCCAACGCAGAGCGATAGTGGGTAATTTTGTCCCAGCTCAAAACGCTGGAGGAGTTACTATTGGCGAGTATTGGGCGAGTACAGATAATGATTTTGGATATGCTGATTTCTTGATTGTAGAACAAGACTATCAACCTTGGGTGCCGACTGCCTACAAAGATATGCAAGCGAATGTTCGTTGTGTTCGTTCATATACTTCATCTGGAATAGCAACTACAACAAGTTCTACTGTATATGTAGCTTTTCAGCCAGAAACGGTTTCTATGATTTCTCAACC
>CAIQJL010000059.1 GCA_903872185.1 uncultured Bacteroidota bacterium
TTCCAGATTAGATGATAAGAAAATTGTATTAAATAAATACAATAATATTTCTACACTTGATAGACCTATGCAAATTAAGAAAATTAAATCCTTAATTTTTAGGGTTGAGGCCTATTAAAAACTTTTTTTAGACACTTTAAGTACTTTAGGCACTTATAATTTCTTATTGTTGTTTTATCTTCCTAATCTGTATATCAGGAAAAATTAATGGGCTTTTAATGGTATCAGTAATAACGTTCACTATTTTCACATCATTGTCTTGATTGTAATGAAGAATGAGTGTTCCGTTATTTTCATATCCACCATTTTCTCCCATTTTTACAAAGTTAAAATCAGATTGCAATAAATGTAAGTCAAGGTTATGCAAGCAATCCTGAAAGTCGTGACCGTAATTATATAATGCAGTTAGAAAATAAATTCCGGTATCATATCCTAACAAACTGTATTTACTAGGTTCACATTTATAATTAAATCTATAATCGATAATAAAATTTTTTACTAATGTGCTAGTGTAATCGGCATAGAATGGAACAAAAGAATGCATATTTAAATTATGTAGATATTCAAGTTCTAAATTGTTATCGAATTTTTTCCATGAAGGCATACCAGCCATAATAATTTTAAATTTCTTAGTTAAAGGCTGTAGCTTTGTTAGCAGGTTAATTACAAAAATTTGGTTTGATGATGGAATAATAAAAATATTTATTTTATCGTTAACTAATCTTTTTTCAACACCTGCTAGGCCTTCATTGCTATATAATACTTCAACATATGGAACTTTTTCAGTTTTAAAATTTGTTTCGTATTCTTTAAATAGTTTTGTTTTATAGTTCTGAATTATTTCTAGTTCATCTTTTGTTCCATTTTGAATAACAATATAATTAATATCTTTAAATGATGCAAGGTATTTGGTTGCCTGACTCATTTGGCTTGATAAACTTGAATTTACCTGGAAAACCCTTGGGTTAGAAAAGATCTCTGTATTCTGAGAATTAATAGGATAAATTATGTTTATGTTTTTCTTTTTAGCGAAATCAGAAATCTGTTTAAAATTATTTTCATAAACCGGTCCTATAATTAAATCAGAGTTATTTAAATCACCTTTATTAATAATATCCTGAGTTTTTGATGAATCTTTTTTAATATCAAATATTTTAACTGTAATATTTATTCCTTTTCTTTTCATTGAATCTACTGCTAATAAAAAGCCCTCGTAGTATTCTAAAAATGGTTTTGGCTGTGGCTCAAAATTAGAATTAGCCGATGCTTCATTTTCACTCTCTATTGTTAAAGCATCGCTTTGTAGGGGTAGAATTAAAGAAATTTTAAAAGTGGGATGATTTTCAGAGTAATTATATTTTCCGCAGTCTGTTGTATTAACAATAGGAACATAAGCTATTTCAGGAATAATAACTTTTTTTGTAGTATCTATTTTTGTGTCTAATGCAATTTCTTCGTTTATAACAGGCTTGTTTATAATGTTTTTTGGAATTCGAATAAACTCTCCATTTTTTAAACCTTTGGTTTCTAATTCCAGATTGGCCTGGTAAATAACATCGATGCTAACATTATACTGTCTGGAAATTGAATACAAAGTTTGGTTTTTTTCGATCTTATGATAGACGTATTTTGCAGTATCTTTAGGTACTGTGTTATTTTCAGCTAAGACCTCTGATTTTTGTGGTATTTTAATGCCTTGTCCAATTTGTAAGCCATTTGCAACTTCGGGATTATACTTATTTAAATCGACAATGCTTACACTATATTTTTTTGAAATTGAATATAATGTTTCTCCTTTAGTAACAGTATGTGTTTTAAAATTTGTAGACTTTGTTGTGTTTGTTTCTACTTCACATGGAATACGAAGAATCTGACCCGGTTTTAAACTTTCAAATACATCAGGATTTTCAATTGCAATAATATTTTTATCAATGTTATAAGCTTTACTGATGGCAAATAAAGTTTCGCCTTTTTGAATTACATGAATAAAGTATTTTTTTCCGTCAATAGTTTCCTTTTTAATGCTTTTTTTAACAGGGTTATTTGTTTCCTGAGCATTTAAACTTAATGAAGCTAAAATGAACACTGAGAAAATTAAAAGGAAAATATTTTTTAAAATCATGTATTCTGTTTTTCAAATTCTATGCAACAAAGATAAATTATTTGTCTGTAAATAAATGTAACGATTTATTTAAGGTTTTGTAAGATTATTATAGAATCAACGTTAAGCTGGTAGTTTTTATTTTTATAAGTATAATAAATACATGAAGCATAATTTTTTAAACAAGCACAGGTCTTATTATTTGTAGTTTTAATGTTGGGTTCATTAATAGAAATTATAATAGAATCTTCTTTAATGTAATTTGTATATGTATTTGATTTTCCTATTACTGAATAATGAAAATTTGTAATTAATTTATTCTTTACGCATAAACTGTCAATTTGTAATTCATTTTTATTTGCCAAAGTTTTTAGTAAAAAATGGTAGTTAGTTCCTGAAATATTTTTATCGGTAGTGGACCATGTTTGCGAAGATGATTTTAATAAAATTAATTGCTTTGAATTGCATGAATTGAGAAAAATAGTTAATAAAACAAAAATAATATACTTCATTTAAAATTGGTAATAGACATACAAAATTATAGAAATAATCTTTGTTATTTAACATTTAGAGCCTATTTTTAATTGTATTACCTTTGCAGAAATTTTAGTGATGAAGATTATGGTTGGAATATTAAGAGAAACAAAGAACCCTCCTGACAGGAGAGTACCTGTGACACCAGAAATTGGTAAACTTATTAAGGAAAACTATAATAATGTTGAAGTACACGTTCAGCCTAGCGAAATAAGAGCAATTAAAGAATCAGAGTATTCTGAAACTGGATTAATGGTTGATAATAATATTGAGAATTGCGATTATTTGCTTGGAGTTAAGGAAGTAAGCCTTGATACATTTATTCCTAATAAAACTTATTTGTTCTTTTCTCATACCGGAAAAAAGCAACCACATAATCAGGTTTTACTTAAAAAAATGTCTGATTTAGGAATTACAATGATTGATTATGAATATCTTACTGATAAAAATAATGCAAGAGTTGTAGCTTTTGGAAAATGGGCAGGAGTTGTTGGTGCATATAATGGCATAATGGCTTGGGGTTTAAGAACTAAACTTTTTAACTTAAAAAGAGCTTTTGAATGTTTCGATCAGGATGAAATGTTAAGCCAACTGGATATGATAAAACTTCCACCAGTAAAAATTTTAATTACCGGAGGGGGCAGAGTGGCAAATGGAGCGTTAGAAACACTTTCTCATCTTAAAATTAAAGAAGTTACTCCTGAAGAATTTTTAACGAAAACTTTTAGTGAGCCTGTGCTTTGTCGTTTAGATCCTCAAAATTATGTTAAAAGGAAAGATGGTAGTGAATTTGATTTAAATCATTTCTTCTGCTGTCCACAAGAATACGATACATCGTTTTTACCTTATGCTTTTGCAACAGATATTTATTTCCCATGTCATTTCTGGGACCCACGTTCTCCTGTATTTTTAAAACCTGAAGATTATTTATTGCCTGGTTTTAGAATTAAAGTTATTGCTGATATCAGTTGCGATTTAACTTACCCTATTGCTTCAACAATTCGTTCTTCAAAAATTGCTGACCCAATTTATGGTTATAATCCATTTACCAGAAAAGAAGACGAGCCATACGCTCCTCATAATATTACTGTAATGGCTATTGATAATTTGCCTGGCGAGTTACCAAGAAATTCATCTCAGGATTTTGCAGAAGCTTTATACAAAAGAGTATTTCCTGCACTTTTTGGTGAAGATACAGAAGGTATTATTGAGCGTGGTACTATACTTAAAAAAGGTAAGCTAACAGAACGTTTTGCTTATTTAAAAGATTATCTGGAAGGGAATTAAA
>CAIQJL010000060.1 GCA_903872185.1 uncultured Bacteroidota bacterium
AGTATTTAAATCATCTGGTCCAAGTACAGATTTTTGTAATGCCAAAGCCCATGTTAACATTGTTGCTTCTTTAAGTTTTGCATCCTTAATCCACTCCAATTCTGGCCAAAGCGCTATTGCTTGATCTTTGTATTTTTGTTCAATTTGTAACATATAATTAATATGAAAATTTTTATTTTGAAATTTGTTAAATTGTACTTAACAAAAAAATAATTACGTTTTAAATGTAGTTTGTCATTCTGAGCGAAGCGAAGAATCTATTTAAAATAGATACCCTTCGACTTCGCTCAGGGTAACTGGGAATAACCTATAGTTTTGCTATAATAGCATCAGCCATTTGACGAGTACTAGCAGCACCATTGTTTATTACATCAGGGGTGCCTTTTAGTTTCATCATATCATATGCTCTAGTTTTTCCTTCAGCAACAACTTCGGCAACTGCTTTTTTAATTTTTTCAGCAATTACAGTTTCGCCAATATGTTCTAACATCATAACAGCAGAATTTATCATTGCTATTGGATTAACAATACTAGTTTTAAAATCAGCATATTTTGGAGCAGAACCATGAGTTGGCTCGAATACGCAAACACCTGATTCTGGATTAAATTGAGCTGAAGTAGCAAAACCTAAACCACCAATTAAACCTGCAAATGCATCAGAAACTATATCACCAAACATATTACCGGCAACAATAACATTATAGTTTTCTGGATTTTTTGTTAACCACATTGTCATTGCATCAATGTTAACATCTTCAACCCAAATGTTTGGATAATCTTTTTTACTCATTTCCTGAGCAACTTTTAACATCATGCCTGATGTTTCGCGAATTACATTTGGTTTTTCGCAAACTGTAATTTTTTCGAATCCGCGTTTTTTTGCATATTCAAAAGCAGCCTTAACAATTCTTGTTACATATTTTTTTGTGAAAATTCTTGTAGAAACAGCTAATTCTTCACCTGGACACCATGCAAAATTATCTACGAATTTTTTATGAGTCATAAGTGCATCATAAACTTGTTTTGGAGGATTAGTCCACTCAACACCACCATAAAGACCTTCGGTATTTTGACGGAAAATCATAACATCAACAGCAGGTTCTTCAACTCCACCGTTTGCTGTGCGTCTGATGAAATTTAAAGGATTACCTTTAAAAGTATGGCAAGGACGCATGCAAATATCAAGATTAAAATGCTGTCTCATTGTAACAATAGGGCTATAATAAGTATACCCTTTACCTTGTAACTCAGGAGCAAGTTCAGCAGCAGTTTTATCTTTAGGTTTTGAAGTTATAGCACCAAAAAGACCTATTTTATGCTCTTCTAATAATTTAATTGTACGATCTGGAAGGGGATTACCTTCTTTACACCAAAATTCCCAGCCAATATCGCCATTAACATAATCAGCTTCAAATCCTGCTGCGTCTAAAACGCGAATACATTCTTCCAATACTGCTTTTCCTATGCCGTCACCTGGCATTGCAACGATAGTTCTTTTTCCCATATTCTTTGATTTTTTATTAAAAATATTTCAGTTTTTGAATTGTGTAAAATTAAAAATTAGTTTTTGATTTAAATTGATGCAATTAATATTTCAAAACATATTAAAACATATTGTATAATATTAAATAAGAATGTTAGTTAAGTAAAAAAAAGCCTGAAAGATTTTGCTCTAACAGGCTTTTCTGAAATCATATTACCAAATTCTAATTCGCTTTTCTTTAGGAACAAACTTGGAGTCGGTTTCTTTTATTGAAAATGCATTATAAAAATCATCTGAGTGATATACTGTTACATTAACTCTTGCTAGAGCAGGAGAGTGAACATCTTCTTTTAAACGACGCATTAATTCTTGATCACGAATTTGTTGTCTCCATATTTCAGCATACGAAAGATAAAATCTTTGAATAGGAGTGAAGCCATTAATAGTTTTTTCGTCGCCTTTTAAAGTTTTCTTAAAGGCATCCATTGAAACAGAAACACCACCAAAATCAGCTATATTTTCTCCAACTGTAAGCTCTCCGTTAACATGTAATGAATCGAGCATTTTAAAATTGTTATACACTTCGATTAAAGGAGCTGTTTGTTTTTTAAAATTTTCTACATCTTTTTCAGTCCACCAGTTTTCTAAATTTCCATCTTTATTATACTGGCAACCTTGATCATCAAAACCATGTGTCATTTCATGACCAATAACAGCTCCAATTCCTCCATAATTTACAGCATCATCAGCATCTTTATTAAAGAAAGGAGGTTGAAGAATTGCAGCAGGAAATACTACTTCATTCATATTTGGACTATAATAAGCATTTACTGTTTGTGGAGTCATATCCCATTTCGCACGATCGACTGGTTTATCAATTTCTGCAATCATTCTTTTAAACTCAAATTTGTTAGCTTCAATAACATTTAGCACATATGCCTGTTTTGAAATTGTTAAAGAGGAATAATCTCTCCATTTATCAGGATATCCAATTTTTAAATTAATAGTTCCTAATTTTTCAATTGCTTTAACTTTAGTTTCAGGAGTCATCCAGGTTAAATTTTGAATATGTTCTTTTAATGAAACCTTCAAATTTTTAACTAATTCAACCATTCTTGTTTTAGCTTCTGCAGGAAAATATTTTTCTACGTAAATTTTACCAACTGCTTCGCCTAAATTTCCACTTGTTGATTCAACAACAGTCTTCCAACGATCTTTCATTTTAGTTTTTCCAGAAAGAACTGTACCATAAAAAGCAAAACGAGCTTTTTCAAAATCGCTGCTAACGTATGGTGCACAATCATTTATTAAATTGAAAGTGAAATATTCCTTCCACTCATTCATTGGAACTGATTTAATCATTTTACCAATTTCCTTAATAAATTCAGGTTGGTTAATATTAATTTCTTTTAAATCTGCTTTTCCAATTTGTGTAAAATATGAGTTCCAATCAAAATCTGGAGATAATTTTTGTAATTCTGCCAAAGGCATTTTATGATATAATTTCTGTGGATCGCGCATTTCCAATCGAGTCATAGAAGCTTTTGCTAAACGGGTTTCAATTTTCATGATTCCAGATGCAATTTTATCTATTTCAGTATCCTTATATTTACCCGTAAGCTTCATTAAGGTTGAAATATATTTCACATATTCTTTACGAAGCATTTGTGATTGTTCGTCATTACTAATGTAATAATCACGGTCTGGTAATCCAAGACCACCCTGCATAACCTGAGCAATTACCATATTGCTATTTTTATCGTCTTGTGCTCCATAAAAATAAAATAATGGAAAAATTTCCATTGAATGGAGTTTTACAATTTCTTTTAAAATATCTTTTGAATCCTTCATTGAAGAAATATCATTAAAGAAGGAAGTAAGTGGTTCTAATTTTTGCTTATCAATACTTATTGTATCTAAACCTGACGAATAAAAGTCACCTATTTTTTGAAGTTCACTTCCAGCAATTGCTTCTTTTGAATTTGCAGCCTGCTCAAATAAGTCTTTAAGCATAATTGTGTTATCCTCATCTAATTTATGAAATGAGCCATAAACAGAAAATTCTTCACCAATTGGGTTATTTTTTATCCAGCTTCCATTAGCATATTGATAAAAATCGTTGCCGGGAGCAACGGTTGTATCCATATTAATAGGATCGATTGCATTTTTTGTCATTTCTTTTGTTTCAGTTTGATTTGAAGACTCGCTAGAACAGCCAGCTAATAAAGCTACTACACCAGCGATTAGAAGATTACTTATTTTATAATTCATAAAAGATTATTTTCTCAAAACTAATTAAGTTTTTTATAAATTTTGATATGAAAAAACATATACATATTTAATTTAGGATTTTTAAGAAATAGCTCGAGGAAAATATTTCAACTTAGTTAAAAACTATGCTGAAAGTTGGAAATATTGCTGAGTAGTTGAAAACTACTCTGAGACGTGAGTTGAAAACTACGTTAAGAAAGGAAAGAATAGTAATTTTAATTATTAAATCTTGGATTTACTACATTATTATAAATTGAGCCAAAAGTATAACTTAAACCAAAACTAAAATAATAATTAAAATTTGTTGCAAGTTCTTTTTGTTTTAAAAGAACATCTTGTTGATTTGCGCCACTTTTTGGAAGTGATAATTGATTTCTAATAAATGAGTACGATCCATAAATATTAAAAGATAATCCTTTAACAATTCTAATTTCAGCAGAAACTGAGGTATTTAAACTATTTTTAGAAAAATCATGAAAATAATGCTGTCCACTTATGTAAATATTAATATTTCCCCATTTTTGAATAGTTTTATATGCTATTCCAAGGCTTTCACTAAAAAGCTTTTCATTTAATTTGTTATATATAGTTGTATCCATATAATCATTATGCTTGTATCCAGTGGTGTACCTAAAGGTCAATTGTTTTCTAGAAGATTCTGAATAAGGGAAAATATTATATTCTATTGCAGGATAAATAAAATACCCTAATTTAATGTTGCTAAAAGTAGAATAGTTAGAACCTACATTTATTCCAGTAGACCATTGATTTGTGAGGCTTTTCACTATTAAAACCGAACTATAAAGTGATTTGTTATATGAAAACAATATTGAGGACGTTGAATCTGATGTGATTTCAAATCTTTTTTCATTATAATTATGCCCAGCGTATATTTCATATTTCCATTTTTCAGTTACACGGTTAATTGTTAAATATGAGTTAACGCTAGTAGAACGTATTGATTTTTCTGCTTCTCCCCATGCATTTGAGCCAAGATTAAAAACCCAGCTATTCCATTTATCTTTTACTTCAGATGTTGATGTAGGTGCATCATATTTTATTGAAATATCTTTAATGAGATTTGTTTTTGCGACGTACCGTATTAAGCCAACTTGTAAACTATGTAAAAAATCAGTTCTAATTTCATCTGTAGTGTTATTTACATTTGTCGCAAAAATTATTGTATCATTCATTCCTGTATAATCTTTTTGTCCGGTAAAAAATAATTTATATTCTTTACCACCACTTCCAGAATATTGATATGAGACTAATACGTGAACTTGCGCTTCTTTTGGGTCACGAACATAATTAACATATGTTACCTCTCTTTTAATAAATTCAATATCACAATCGGTACATTCTATAAATAATTTTAATGCATCAGTTCGGTTTTCTTCCTTTTCTGTAATTTGTGAGAACAAAAGTCCCGAGAAAGATAGATATATTAATAACAATATTATTTTCTTCATTTTAAAAAGTTTTGCAACAAAAATAACAAAGAAAATCTCATTTTATTGTTAAAAAGAAATAAATACAAATAAAAAATCCCAACTGTTAAGTCGGGATTTAAAAAACTTATTAAAACATATTATTCTTCTGTTTTCTTTTCTACAGATGTGCTTTTGTTTTGTATTTTAAATGTTATGACTTCTGTTTTTTTATTAAAACCAGCCATAATAACATCGTTTGGTTGAGGCGAATTTTTAATTATTATTTCTGCCATTGGGTCTTCGAGATATTTTTGTAGTGCACGTTTTAACGGGCGAGCTCCAAACTGAACATCAAAGCCTTTATCGGCAATAAAATCTTTTGCCTGAGCAGAAATTTTTAATTCGTAGCCCATTATTTTCACTCTGTTATAAAGACCTATTAATTCAATATCAATAATTTCGTGAATGTTCTCGCGAGAAAGTGAATTAAACATAACAACATCGTCAATTCTATTTAAGAACTCTGGTGCAAATGCTCTTTTTAATGCACTTTCGATTACCCCTTTTGCATGATCGTTAAATGAATCTTTTTTAGCATTTGTCTCAAATCCAACCCCGCGACCATAATCAGAAAGCTGGCGGGTTCCAATATTCGATGTCATTATAATAATAGTGTTACGGAAATCTACACGACGACCTAAACTATCTGTTAATCTACCTTCATCTAAAACCTGTAACAATATATGGAATACATCCGGGTGAGCCTTTTCAATTTCATCTAAAAGAACAACAGAGTAGGGGCGACGACGCACTTTTTCTGTCAACTGACCACCTTCTTCGTATCCAACATATCCCGGAGGAGCTCCAACTAAACGTGAAACTGAGAATTTTTCCATGTACTCGCTCATATCTATGCGAATAAGATTTTCGGCATTATCAAATAAATATTCGGCAAGAACTTTTGCAAGTTGAGTTTTTCCAACACCAGTAGGACCAAGGAAAACAAAAGTTCCAATAGGTTTGTTAGGATCTTTTAAACCTGCACGATTTCTTTGTATTGCTTTAACAATTTTCTGTATTGCATCATCCTGACCAATAACCTTACCTTTAATTTCATCTAGCATTTTTAAAAGACGTAAACCTTCTGCTTGTGCAATTCTTTGAACTGGAACTCCAGTTTGCATAGCAACAACTTCAGCAACGTTATCTTCAGAAACTATCTGACGATGTTTGCTCATATCTTTTTCCCATTTAACCTTTTCTTCTTCAACAGAATCTAAAAGTTTCTTTTCCTGATCACGAAGGTTAGCAGCTAATTCAAAATTCTGATTTTTTACAGAACTTACTTTTTCCTTTTTTACAATTTCAATTTTCTTTTCTAAATCAATAATCGTTTGAGGAACATGAATATTTGAAATATGAACGCGTGAACCAGCTTCATCTAATGCATCAATAGCTTTATCTGGTAAATGTCTATCTGTAATATAACGATTAGTTAATTTTACACATGCTTTAATTGCGTCGTCAGTATATGAAACATTATGATGGTCTTCATATCTTTCTTTAATGTTATTTAAAATTTCATATGTTTCTTCTACAGAAGTAGGTTCAACCATTACTTTCTGGAAACGACGCTCTAAAGCTCCGTCTTTTTCTATATATTGACGATATTCATCAAGAGTTGTAGCACCAATACACTGAATTTCACCACGAGCTAAAGCAGGTTTTAACATATTAGCAGCATCTAACGATCCGCTTGCGCCACCAGCACCAACAATAGTGTGAATTTCATCAATAAATAAAATTACATTATGATTTTTTGCTAATTCATTTAAAATAGCTTTTACTCTTTCTTCAAATTGTCCACGATATTTTGTTCCGGCAACAATAGATGCTAAATCTAAAGTAACAACTCGTTTTCCAAACAAAACACGAGATACTTTTCGTTGAATAATACGAAGAGCTAAACCTTCAACAATAGCTGACTTACCAACACCAGGTTCTCCAATTAATATAGGGTTGTTTTTCTTACGCCTGCTTAGAATTTGAGCTAAACGTTCAATTTCTAATTCTCTTCCGGTAATTGGATCGAGGCGGCCTTCTTCAGCAGCTTTTGTTAAATCAACACCAAAATTATCAAGAACTGGAGTTTCTGAAGTTGATTTTCCAGTACTAGGATTTCCTTTTCCTGCAGCACCATATCCAGCACGTTCTTCATCATCGCCATAATCATCACCCTGATTTTTTGGAGCTTCGCCTTGCATTATGCCTTTAACAGTAGGATAATCAATATTATATTCCTCTAATAAAGTAGGAATAAATGAATTATCATCTTTTAAAATAGCAAGAAGTAAATGACCAGTATCAATAACAGAGTTTTTTAAAGATTTTGCTTCTAAATAAACCAACTTTAAAACTCTTTCAACATGCTTTGTTAAAGGTAAGTTATCGGCTTCAGTCATCTTTAAAGCATCAGATGCTTTAATTCTTTTTTCAATAGAATTTCTAATATCAGTTAAATTAACACCCATTGAAACTAAAATATCTATTGCAATACCTTCACCATCTCTTAACAAACCAAGAAATACATGCTCTGTTCCAACTACGTCATTACCAAGCCTTACGGCTTCTTCTCTGCTGTATGACAAAACATCTTTAATTCTTTGTGAAAACTTTGAATCCATAATCACATTTTTTTGAAAAAATTCAACATTATACAATCAACCAAATGTACTTTACACTTTGTAAAGTTAAGCATTTTCAATATATCAATTATAAACACGGTAATGTTAATAATTAGACTGCTAAAATTTTTTATTACAATTTAGAAAAACTACCTTAGTGCTTTCATTTTAAAATGAATAAAACATTGTTATTTAATTGATTAAAAAATAGTTCTAAAGAAATGATTGAAGGCGAAAGAATTTTAAGAGTAAACATTGAGGAAGAAATGAAGAGTTCATATATCGACTATGCAATGTCGGTTATTGTTTCAAGAGCTCTTCCAGATGTTAGAGATGGATTAAAACCAGTACACAGAAGAGTTTTATTCGGAATGAACGAGTTGGGAAACGGTTCAGGTAAACCTTATAAGAAATCTGCAAGAATTGTAGGTGAGGTACTTGGTAAATATCACCCACATGGCGACACATCAGTTTATGATGCAATGGTTCGTATGGCTCAGCAATGGTCATTACGTTACCCTTTAGTTGACGGACAAGGAAACTACGGATCTGTAGATGGCGATAGCCCTGCTGCTATGCGTTACACAGAAGCAAGACTTAAAAAAATTGCTGAAGAATTATTAGCCGACTTAGAAAAAAATACTGTTGACTTTAAATTTAATTTTGATGATACACTTGAAGAACCAACTGTTCTTCCAGCAAAATTTCCAAATTTATTGGTTAATGGTGCTTCTGGTATTGCTGTGGGAATGGCAACAAACATGGCTCCTCATAATTTAACTGAAGTAATTAATGCAACAATTGCATATATTGAAAATGAAGAAATTACTATTTCTGAACTAATTCAATATATTAAAGCACCTGATTTCCCTACTGGTGGACTAATTTATGGCTATCAAGGTGTGAAAGAAGCTTTTGAAACTGGTCGTGGTAGAATTATCATGAGAGCTAAAGCCAATATTGAAACCGAAGGAAATCGTGATCTTATTGTAATTAATGAAATTCCATATCAGGTAAATAAAGCTGAGTTAATTAAAAAGATTGCTGAGTTAGTTAACGAAAAGAAAATTGAAGGTATTTCAAACGTTAATGATGAGTCTGACAGAAAAGGAATGCGTATTGTTGTTGATTTAAAGAAAGATGCAAACGCAAATGTTGTTTTAAATACGTTATTTAAACTTACTTCACTACAAACTTCATTTTCTGTAAATAATATATGTTTAGTTAATGGTAGACCTAAGCAACTTAACTTAAAAGAACTTATACACTTTTTTGTTGAGCATAGACACGAAGTAGTAATTCGCAGAACACAATTTGAATTAGAGCAAGCAGAAAAGAAAGCCCACATTTTAGAGGGTTTATTAATTGCACTTGACCATATCGATGAAGTTATTAAACTTATTCGTGCTTCAAAAACAGTTGAAGAAGCTCGTGATGGGTTAATTGCGAACTTTGGATTAACAGAGATTCAAGCCAGAGCTATTCTTGATATGCGTTTACAAAAACTTACTGGTTTAGAACGCGAAAATCTAAAGAAAGAATACGAAGAATTAATGAAGCTCATTGATTATTTGAGATCAATACTAGCAGATGTAGAACTTCGTAAAACCATTATAAAACAAGAACTTGTTGAGATTCGCGATAAATTCGGTGACGAGAGAAGAACTGAAATCATATACGCTTCAGAAGATTTTAATCCTGAAGATTTTTATACAGATGAAGATGTTGTAATCACAATTTCTCATTTAGGTTATATTAAACGTACAGCTTTAACAGAATATAGAGTTCAAAATAGAGGTGGAATTGGTTCTAAAGGAAGCGAAACACGTGACGAGGACTTTATAGAACATGTTTATATTGCTTCGATGCATAACACATTACTCTTATTCTCCGAAAAAGGTAAGTGTTTCTGGTTAAAAGTTTATGAACTTCCAGAAGGTACCAAGGCTTCGAAAGGACGTGCAATTCAGAATATTCTAAACATTGATCCAGACGATAAAATCAAAGCATATGTTCATGTAACTAAGCTTGATGATGAAGAATATATAAAGAATCACTTTATCGTTTTATGTACCGTAAAAGGTATTATTAAAAAGACAACTCTTGAGGCATATTCAAGAAGAAGATCAAATGGAATTATAGCAATTAATATTCGTGAAGACGATCAGCTATTAGAAGCAAAATTAACTAATGGAAGTCACGAAATTATTTTAGCAAACCGGGGTGGACGTGCAATTCGTTTTAACGAATCTAAGGTTAGACCAATGGGAAGAAGTGCAACAGGTGTAAAAGGAATTAAACTTGTTGATCCTATTAATGGTGGTGTTGTTGGAATGGTTTGTATACAAAATGAATCTGAAGATTTATTAGTAGTAGCTGAAAACGGTTATGGTAAACGCTCTAAATTAGCCGACTACCCAATGACTAACAGAGGTGGAAAAGGTGTAAAAGCGATGAATATCACCGAAAAAACCGGAAAACTAATTGCAATTAAAGGCGTTATGGATTCTGATGATTTAATGATTATTAATAAATCAGGAATAACAATCAGAATGGCAGTTAAAAACCTAAGATTACTTGGTAGAGCTACACAGGGAGTTAGATTAATTAATCTTCGTGAAGGAGACGCAATTGCATCAATTACATATGTTGAAGCTGACGAGAATGCTGAAGTTGTTGAAATTGATGGTGAATTATTAGCCGAAGAAATTATTGAAGGAGCCGAAACTGACGAAGTAGATGATATAGAAGATGCCGAAACAGATGGAGTAGATGAAATAGAAGAAGTTGAAGGCGAAGAAAACGATGAAGAAGTTGATGGCAAAGATTTTGATAATGAACCGGAAAAATAAAAAT
>CAIQJL010000061.1 GCA_903872185.1 uncultured Bacteroidota bacterium
CTTCTAAGCTGTGGGTCGCGCGTTCGAATCGCGCCGGAATCACAAAATAAAAAAACCTTCGCAAGAAGGTTTTTTTATTTTGTGCAAATTTCCCAATTATTACAATTAATTTTGAATAATAGAGAATTTATTTATCCTCTAAAAAGTAAGCATCCATCCAGCCAATTCCTTTAACATTTAATTTCACTTCCTTTTTCACTTGAAATTTACTTTTAATAATGCTATATGTATTTTCAGAAATAAGAATTTTCATTGGTTTTGACGAATGTTCTAAGCGAGATGTGATATTAATTGTATCTCCAAAAATATCATAAATATATTTACTTTTCCCAACTATTCCCCCTATAAGATTTCCAGTATGAATGCCAGTTCTAATCTTCCATTTATATTTATTAGTTTTATTTCGAATTTTTAAAAATGAAATTATTTCATATGCTGCCTTAACAATATTAAATGAATGATCAATATTTGGTTCATGCATTCCACAAACAGAAATATATGCATCTCCAACTGTTTTAATCCGTTCACAATTGTTATTTTTCATTATATTATCAAATTCCGAAAACAAATCATTTAATTCACTTATAAGATCATTGAGTTCCATTTTATTTGTTAATCCTGTAAACCCAACTATATCAGAAAAATATACTGTAACATTTTTAAATAATTTTGGTTTCACACAATCATTAGTTTTCAACTCTTGAGCAATGTTTTCTGGTAAAATATTTTTAATTAATTTATCAGACTTTTCTTTCTCAATTATAATTTCCTCATTTTGCTTAATAATTGTTTGATATGATTGTGAAAGTAATAATTGTGATCTAACTCTTGCAAAAAACTCAATTTTATTAAACGGTTTTGTAATAAAATCTGATACACCCATTGAAAATGCAAACTCTAAATTTTCTGGTGTATTTTTTCCCGTGCACATTATTATAGGAATATGACAACTATCTAGAGTTTTTCTTATTTTATCAGTTAATTCTATTCCATTTAAACGAGGCATATCCCAATCAGTAATTATCAAATCAGGCTTAAATTCTTTAATTAATGAAAATGCTTCAACACCATTGTCAGCATTATAAATTTCAATTTCTCCAAATAATTTTTTTATATAATTAATTAAAAGGTTCAGATATAATGGGTCGTCCTCAACAATTAATATTTTATTTTTAAAAAAATCCATATTAAAGCTATTAAATATAATTTGTTAAATTATTTATAATACAGTCCTATATGCTAGATTAATTTCGTTAAAATTATACCTATTAATTCTTTTATTATAGAGTATAAATACCTGTTTTAAATAAAAACATCAATTAAAACAGGAAAATATTATTTGAAAAAACTTATTAAAGAAATAGAACTAACCTCTAATCGAAACTTAGGGGAATTATTTAGATTCAATTATAAATAAATATCATTAAAATATTCAATTCCTGTTAAAAATAATCCCTTAGCAGGAACTGACATTGAGGCTCTGCCCCTATTTTTACTTACTATAATATCATTAAACTGCTCAATAGAAATCTTTCCTTTTCCAACATCTAACAACGTTCCTGTAATTGCTCTAACCATATTTCGTAAAAAACGATTAGCTGAAATTGTAAATATTAACAAATCACCATTTTTTTGCCACTCAGCTTTTGTTAATTTGCAAATATTTGTTTTCGTATTTCCGTGCAATTTGCTAAAACTAGTAAAATCTGAAACAGTAATTAATAAAGAAGCTGCTTCATTCATTATATCTATATCAAGTTTACCATAAAAATAAAAAGAATAATCTGTAAGAAATGGATTTTTTTGGGTAGTAATTCTGTATTGATAAGTTCTGTTTAAAGCCGAAAATCTTGCATGAGCATCGGATTTTACTTGTTTAATTTTATGTAAAACAATATCTGAAGGTAAAAAGCCATTCATATCATCAATAAAGTCCTCATTCAATAATAAACTAGTATCAAAATGAGCTACAAAATATTCAGAATGAACTCCGGCATCTGTTCTACCTGCACCAGTAACTTCAATCTTTTCTGCTAACTTTATACTTAGCTTTTCATTCAATATTTGTTGAACAGATAATCCGTTACGCTGTACCTGCCAACCCGAATAGTTGGTTCCAACAAAAGACAATTCTATGAAGTATCTGTGTATCAATAATAAAAACATTAACTAATTTTAACAAAATTATAACTTTATTAATTAAATGCTGACATAATTTTGGTGAATAATTTTAATCACAAAAATAAGATTTGTAAAACTTAAAAAATCATGAGTGTAACAGTTGACATTAAGGAGCTTAACGAAAGAATTCAACAAGAAAGTGCTTTCGTTGATTTAATTAGCATGGAAATGAATAAAGTGATTGTTGGGCAAAAACATTTAATAGAAAGCCTAATGATTTGTTTGTTGTCTAACGGTCATGTTTTACTTGAAGGAGTTCCTGGATTGGCAAAAACTCTTGCAATAAACACTTTGGCAAATACTATTGATGCAAAATTCAGCCGTATTCAGTTTACACCAGACCTTTTACCTGCCGACCTTGTAGGTACAATGATTTACAGCCAGAAACAGGAAACTTTTCTAGTAAAAAAAGGACCTATATTCAGTAATTTTATTTTAGCTGATGAAATTAACCGTTCTCCAGCAAAAGTCCAATCTGCTTTATTAGAAGCTATGCAGGAAAGACAAGTTACAATTGGTGATCAATCTTATAAACTTGATGAACCATTTATGGTTCTTGCTACACAAAATCCAATTGAACAAGAAGGAACATATCCACTTCCCGAAGCTCAACTAGACCGTTTTATGCTAAAGGTAATTATTACATACCCTAAAAAAGAAGAAGAACAATTAATTGTACGTCAAAATCTTTCGAAAATATTTCCAATTGCAAATGCTGTCTTAAAAACTAAAGACATTATTAAAGCACGCGATGTTGTGAAAGATGTTTATATGGACGAAAAAATTGAACGTTATATTTTGGACATTGTTTTTGCAACACGTTTTCCTCAGGATTATAATCTAGAGAAATTTAAATCGATGATAAATTATGGAGCTTCGCCACGTGCGAGTATCTATTTAGCATCAGCAGCAAAAGCATTTGCATTTATAAAACGACGTGGATATGTTATTCCTGAAGATGTTCGTGCTATTTGTCATGATGTATTACGTCATCGTATTGGACTAACATACGAAGCAGAAGCTGAAAACATTACTACAACAGATATTATAAATGAAATTCTTAATTCTGTTGAAGTACCTTAAACTATAATTATGAATACTAACCTAAAAACTACTCTACTATTTTTCATTATGTTCTTTTTTATTCTAACTATTAATTCACAAAACATGGTTGGTTTAACAAAAAGCGAAGTTCAAAAACAAATGTCTGCTAATTTTACCAAATTTTCTGAAAACACTTTTGGAATTAGCACTAACATCAATACGCTTAAATACATTGACACCAAGACTGATAGGACATTAATTTTTTATTTCGGTAAAGATAATAAATGTCAGTACTCTAAAATGATAGAAGACATGGACTTCCTTGATGTAAGAACAAAAGAATTTAATTCAAAATATAAACAAAATGGAAATTTACTTTGGACTGAATTAAAAGATGGAAAGACATATAATATTAAAATTGAAAAAGAAGAATATATTTTTAACGTAATTACTTCAGATTAAGTAAAAAAAGAAAGTGGAAGTGGAAGCAACAGACTTGTTGAAAAAAGTAAGGAAGATTGAGATTAAGACAAAAATGTTGTCTAATCAAGTGTTTGCAGGTGAATACCATAGCGCTTTTAAAGGCAAAGGGATGACTTTTAGCGAAGTGCGCGAATATCAGTTTGGCGATGATATAAGAAACATTGACTGGAATGTAACTGCAAGATTTAATCATCCATATATTAAAATTTACGAAGAAGAAAGAGAACTTACAGTAATGCTTTTAGTTGATGTTAGTGGCTCTAAAGATTTTGGAACACAAGGTCAATTAAAAAAGAATTTAATGGCCGAACTATGTGCCGTGCTTTCTTTTTCTGCAATTTATAACAACGATAAAATTGGAATTATTTTTTTCTCAGATAAGGTAGAAAAATTTATTCCACCTCAAAAAGGAAAAAAACATATACTTAGAATAATTAGCGAACTTCTAAATTTTAAAGCACAAAATCAGGGTACTAATATTGGTGAAGCCATTAGGTTTTTTACCAATGTTACTAAAAAGAGAAGTACAGCTTTTATAATTTCAGATTTTATTGACAATGGCTTTGAAGAAGCTGTAAAAATTTCGAGCCGAAAACATGATTTAATCGCTCTTCGTGTATATGACGAGCGCGAAACCATAATGCCATCAATTGGACTTGCTTGCTTTAAAGATGCAGAAACAAATGAGATTCGCTGGGTTGATACATCAAGTAGTAATGTTCGTAACAATTATAAAAGTTGGTGGATAAAAAAGGACAAAGCACTAAACGAAATCTTTTTAAAATACGGTATTGATTCACTTAAATTAAAAACAGATCAGGATTACGTTAAACCACTAATGAATCTTTTTAAAAGGAGGATTAACAAATGAGAAGGATTCTTTTATTTGGAGCATTGTTAATTATTTTTCCTGCAATTGTATTTTCGCAAATGATGACAATTGAGGCAAAACTCGATTCTAATAAATTTTTAATTGGCGATCAGGTAAAATTACATTTACTCGTAACAAAGCCTAAAGGCGCTAACCTAAATTTTCCAATATTACCTGATAGTCTTGGAAACGGAATTGAAATTATTGAAAGATTTAAACCTGATACAATTAGTAAGAACGGTGATATAATAAAACTTGATCAAGCATATTTAATAACTTCTTTTGATAGCGGCAGACATGCTGTACCTCCTATTCCATTTGAATTTTTGCGCGATTCAATTGTAGATACACTTTTTACTGATTCGGTTATATTCAGAGTAAACACTGTGCAAGTTGACACAACAAAAAAAACTATTTACGATATAAAAGCACCAATTGATGAACCTTTCAGTATAATGGAAATACTTGGTTATTTAATCTGGGGGTTAATCGGACTTTTTGTTATTATACTTGGTTATTATGCATATCGTAAATTCAGAAGAAAAGAACCACTAATCAAAATAACTCAAAAGCCTGCCGATCCACCTCATGTTATTGCATTACGCGAACTCGACATTTTAAAAGACAAGAAACTTTGGCAAAATAATTTAATTAAAAAATATCATACTGAATTAACAGATATTATTAGAAAATATATTGAAGCAAGATTTATTATTCCTGCAATGGAAATGACCAGTTATGAAATTATTGATGCACTTCAGCACGAAAAATATCTTTCAGATCAAAACCATTCAGGCTTACGCCAACTTCTAACACTTGCCGATTTCGTTAAATTTGCAAAAGCTCAGCCTCTTCCTGATGAAAATGATTTTAGTATAAGAAATGCTTACCAATTTGTAAACGACACAAAACTTATCGAAAAAATAATTGAACCCGTTATTATTGTAAAAGAAGAAGAAATGAAAGGAGGTTCAAATGCCTAGTTATGTATTTGCAAATCCAGAATACTTGATTATTCTTGTATTAATAATTCCAATTATTATATGGTATATATTTAAACAAAAAAAATCTGTTCCAACTATTCAGCTATCTACCTTACAAGGTTTTGGAGAGAAAAAAATTTCATTCAGAAACATATTAAAACATGTACTATTTGCATTTAGAATATTGTGCTTTTCATTTCTAATACTTGCATTAGCTCGCCCACAATCTACTAATAGCTGGCAAAATGTTTCAACTGAAGGAATAGACATTATTATTTCTTTAGATATTTCGGGTAGTATGTTAGCGCAGGATTTTAAACCTGACAGATTAGAGGCAAGTAAAAGTATTGCTTCAGAATTTATAAATAGTCGCCCTAATGATAGAATGGGATTAGTTGTATTTAGTGGAAAAAGTTTTACTCAATGTCCGCTAACAACAGACCATGCAGTTCTTATAAATCTTTTTAAAGGAATTAAATTTGGTTTAATTGACGATGGAACAGCAATGGGCGAAGGAATAGCAACAGCTATTAACCGAATAAAAAACAGTACAGCAAAAAGCAAAACAATAATATTGCTAACTGACGGAGTTAATAATGCAGGTTCGATGGCTCCAATAACAGCTGCTGAAATTGCAAAAACATATGGCATCAGAATATATACTATAGGAGTTGGAACATTAGGTCAGGCTCCATACCCTGTACAAACTCCATTTGGAACACAAATTCAAATGATGAATGTAGAAATTGATGAGCCTGTGTTAAAACAAATTGCTCAAATGACAGATGGGAAATATTTTCGTGCAACTAACAATGAAAAATTACGCGAAATATATAAGGAAATTGACAAACTTGAAAAGACAAAAATTGCAGTTAAAGAATATAGAAAACATAAAGAAGAATTTTTTCCATTTGTGTTAATTGCTGTTATGTTTCTATTTATTGAGCTATTATTAAAATTTTCTTTATTGAAAAAAATACCTTAATATGTTTAAGTTCGGACACCCTGAAGTTTTATATGGTTTGCTTGCAGTTGTGCTGTTTGCAGGGTTATTTGTGCTAAATATATTTTTACGCAAAAAAGCTCTGAATAAATTTGGACAAAGTGCACTTGTTCAGTTTTTAATGCCCGATGTTGCAAGATGGCGTAAAAACTTAAAGTTTATTTTATTAATGCTAGCATACTTTTCAGTTATTATAGCCCTTAGCGATCCAATGGTTGGTAGTAAATTGGATAATGTAAAACGTAAAGGAGTTGAATTAATAATTGCTCTTGATGTTTCAAACAGTATGTTAGCAGAAGATGTTTATCCAAGCAGACTTGAAGCATCAAAAATGGCAATTGAGAAATTAGTTGACAAATTAAGTAATGATAAAATTGGTTTAATTGTTTTTGCAGGTGATGCCTTTACCCAACTTCCTTTAACAGCCGATTATGTTTCTGCCAAAATGTTTCTTGAAGGCATATCAACTCAAAGCGTTCCTGTACAAGGAACAGATATTGGAAAAGCCATTGAAACGGGAATGAAATCATTCAGTTCAATAGAAGGCGAAAAAAATAAAGTGCTTGTAATAATATCTGATGGAGAAAACCACGAAGAAGGTGTTAATGAGTTAGCTGCTGAGGCTGCAAAAAAAGGTATAATTATTCATACTATTGGAATGGGTCAACCCCAAGGAGCTCCAATTCCCGTTAGTGGAAAGTTTGGAAAACAGGATTTTAAAACCGATAAACAAGGTGCCATTATAATTACTAAAACAAATGATGCATTACTTGGTCAGATTGCAGCAGCAGGTGGCGGAGTTTACGTTCGTGCAACAAATTCGCTTACAGTTTTAAATGAGATTTTTGATAAGATTGACAAAATGAATAAAAAAGAAATTGAATCTCAAATATTTTCAGATTACGAACATCAATATCAATACTTTATAGCTTTTTCTGTTATTCTTTTACTTGCAGAATTTTTATTATTAGAACGAAAAAGCAAGAGATTCAGAAACTTTAATTTCTTTAATAAAGTAGCGTCATGAGAATTACTATAACAATATCAACTGTTATTATACTTTTTGCCTTTAATTGTGCTGCACAAACAGATAAAAAACAAATTCGTGAAGGAAATAAACTGTATAACAGCAAGAAATTCAGAGAATCAGAAGTATCATACCAAAAGGCATTAAAGAAAGATCCTAAATCTTTTAAAGCAGGATTTAATTTAGGAGATGCTTTATACAAACAGGAAAAATTTGATGAAGCTTCTAAACAATTTACAGAAGTAGGTGCAAAATCAAATGATAAAACAAATTCTTCTAAAGCTTTTCATAATTTAGGAAACTCGTATTTACTTCAGAATAAATTTGATGAAAGTATTAATGCTTATAAAAATGCATTGAGAAATAATCCAACAGATTTAGCAACAAAATACAATCTTGCATATGCACAGGCAATGAAAAAGAAAAAGCAAGAACAAGAAAAACAAGATAACAAAGATAAACAACAAAATAAAGATCAGCAACAGCAAAAACAACAGCAGCAACCAAAAGAGGACAAGAAAAAAGACGATAAACAACAACAGCCAAAAGATCAACAAATGTCAAAAGAAGATGCTGACAGAATGCTTCAAGCACTTCAAGATGAAGAAAAAGACACACAAGAGAAAGCAAAAAAAATTCAAGCCCAACAAGGTAAAAAAAATGTAGAAAAAGATTGGTAATTAAATAAGTTAAAAGTATTAAGTTAGAAAGTAAAAAGTTCAAACAATAAACACAAAACGTAGAACAAAGAACAAAATAATGGTTAAATTAAAATCACATATAATAGCGTTATTAACATCTTTTCTGCTTATAACAACCTTTATAAGTTATGCTCAGGATATTCAAGTTACAGCTGCTGCAAAAAGTTTTGTTACAGTAGGAGAACAATTTCGTTTAGTATATGCCCTAAATGCAAAAGCTACTTCTTTAAAACCACCTGCAATGGAAAGCTTTGCAATTTTAATGGGACCTAGCACATCAAGTAGCAGTAACGTACAAATAATTAACGGACAAGTTTCTCAATCAATAAGTTACTCGTATTCATTTATTTTACAAGCAACAAAAGAAGGAAAGTTCACTTTTGATCCTGCAGAAGTTATCGTTGATGGAAAAACATATAAATCAAATTCTATTACTATTGAAGTTGTAAAAGGAAATCAGAATAACAATCAACAAAATAATCAAGGCCAAACTAATAATACAGGAACCGTTTCAAATGAAGATGTTTTTGTAAGAATAAATTTAAACAAGACTAATGTTACACAGGGAGAACAGATTGTTGCAACTATTTCTATTTATACAAAAATGAATTTAGTTGGATTTGAAGACATGAAGTTTCCCGCATTTAAAGGTTTTTGGAGCGATGATCTAGAAAACCCAACTCAAGTAAATTTAAAACAAGAAAAATATAATGGTTCAGTATACCAGGTTGGAGTTTTAAAAAAGACTCTCCTCACCCCACAACATGCTGGCGATATAGTTATTGATCCTTATGAGCTAACTTGTGTTGTTCAACAAAAAGTAAATAGAAACCGCCAAAGTTTTTTTGACGATTTTTTTGGAAGCTACCAGAATATCAAAAAAAAGCTAGTAAGCCCTGCTATAACTGTTCATGTAAAAGGCCTTCCAGCAAACAAGCCTGTTGGCTTTAGCGGTGCTGTAGGAACATTTAAATTAGATGCAACACTTGATAACAGCAACCCAAAAACAAATGAAGCTATTTCATATTCTTTGAAACTTTCTGGAAACGGAAATTTAAAATTAGCAGAAGTTCCAAAAATAAATTTCCCTTCAGATTTTGAACAATACGATCCAAAAACAAATAATAATGTTACTGCATCAGCAGCCGGAACATCAGGCAATAAAATTATCAACTATTTACTAATTCCTAGACATCCAGGGCAATACAAAATACCTTCAGTAACTTTTAGTTATTTCGATTTAACTAGTCAAAGTTTTAAAACACTTCAGACAAAAGAATTTTCTATTAATGTAGATAAAGATACCAGCGCTACATCACAATCTGCAATAGTTTCAGAATTCACAAAAGAAGATGTTAAATTTTTAGGATCAGATATTCATTATATTAAAACAACAACTAACAACCTTAAAGAAATAAACAAGTATTTAATTTCTGAACCAACATTCTATTTAGCATATCCATTTGCTATGAGTTTATTTTTATTCATTCTTATATGGCGAAGAAAACAAATTAAACAAAATGCAGACATTGCTTCAACAAAAAACCGTAAAGCTAACAGCGTAGCAAAAAAGAGATTAATGTTAGCAAATAAATATTTAAATGAAAATAATAAAGATTCATTTTACGAAGAATTATCGCATGCATTGTGGGGCTATATAAGTGATAAGTTAATAATTCCAGTTGCCGAACTATCCAAAGATAAAGCAAATGAGGAATTAAAAAAGAAAAATATTTCCGACGAAACTGTAACTCAAATTAATAATATAATAGACAATTGTGAGTTTGCAAGATACTCGCCGGTTTCTGATAATACTCAAATGAAAGAAATATACAGTAATGCAACTGAACTAATTGGCAAGCTCGAACAAAACCTTAGATAATATGAAAAATATACTTTTAATAATATTTACAGTTTTTGTTTCATTTAGTAGCTTTGCACTATCTACTAATGCTGCACTAGATTCTGCAACCTCATCATATAAAAGAGGTGATTATGAAAAATCTGTTAAAATATATGAGACTCTTCTTTCAGAAGGAATGGAATCCGCAACATTATACTATAATTTAGGAAACTCATATTTCAGATTAAAAAATATTCCTGAAGCGATTTTAAATTTCGAACGTGCAAAACTTTTATCTCCTGAAGATGAAGATATAAATTTTAATTTAACTCTTGCATCTGGCTTTATTGTTGATAAAGCAAATCCAATTCCCGAATTTTTTGTTTACACTTGGATTAAATCAATAGTAAATACATTTACAGTAAATATATGGTCGGTTGTTAGCTTAACTTTATTTGTGTTATCTTTATTTTTAATAATAGCTTTTCTTTTCTCAGGAAAAGTTTCTATGCGAAAGTTATTTTTCTGGACAGGAATTTTATTTTTGCTATTGTCAATTACCTCAACAGTTTTTGCAATTAAATGCCGCTCTGACATTGTTAATAATAACTCTGCTATAGTTATGCAAGCTGTTTCAACTGCTAAAAGTTCACCCAATGAAAATAGCACAGATCTTTTTATTATTCACGAAGGAACTAAAGTTACAATCAGCGAAGAACTCGACGATTGGACCGAAATAAAATTAGCAGATGGAAATGTAGGCTGGATTAAATCAAAAGATATTGAGAAGATATAACAATTAACAGAAATTAATTAATCGAAGCTTTAAAACTTGTACAAATAAAATTATCCATTTCCTCGTTGTTAATTTCTTCAACAATTAAAGTTACATTATTGTCTTCTAAAACTGGTTTAATAAATTTATTATCAAAAACTATTGTAGCATTTGTTGGCACTTTATAACCTTCAAGAGTTCGTATAGAGTCTACATGTGTTTCGCAATAGACTTCACCAGCCATAAACGTGCCTTTCATACCAATAATTTCGTGGCCTTTTGCCCAAATAACTCTTCCATCATTACCTGTTGCACGAAGTCCAATAGCAGCTAATGCACCTATTGCACCATTATTATTTTGCTCCACAAAATCAGAAACAAAACCATTATTTTTAATAAGAATTAATGCTTCTTTTAAAGTAACTACATTTTCTTTTGCTCTTGCAGCAAATTCAATAACATCTGTTGAAACGGATTCTAGTTTAGCAAAGATAATTGCAGGATGAGCATTTTTTTCGCTGTTTTGAACTACAAAATTTTTACAAAATGAAATTAATTCATCATGATTACATGACGAAACTTCAATGCAAGCAGAATTATTTTTGTTAGTAAATTTTATATTTTTTGACAAACAAAGTTGATGTCTAGTAATATTTAAAACTTTACCAAGATTGCTAATTTCTATTTGTTTACTAAGTTCTCTTGAAAGAAAACTAGTTCCTTTTGTTTTGCTTTCGCTATCGTCAATACCAATAAGAACAACATTTTTAGGCATAATAAGGATAATTTGGTTACGCAAAGATAAAGCTCTTTTTATCGGTAAGTCTTATATTTTGGCGAATACATTAAAACAGGAGACAAGAAAAATATATTTATTTTTTGATAAACTTTTTAAACTCTACAATTATATCTTCTACAGCAATATCAACTTTTTCATGAAGTTTATCCCATGCTGCCACAATTTTTTTAGCCTCTTCTGTTAAAGTTGAAGTTCCGCCACAATCCCCTCCTCTTTTTCTGTCAATAAGCTGTATTCCTAATAATTTCTCAGCGTTTTTAATGTCACCCCAGGCTTTTCTATAACTTACCTTTAATTCACTTGCAGCTGCAGCTAAAGAATTTGTTTTTTCAATCTGCTTCAATAATGCAATTTTCCCTTCGCCCAATATTCCTTCACCTGTTGCATCATCAAGCCAAATTTTATATTCGACTCTGAA
>CAIQJL010000062.1 GCA_903872185.1 uncultured Bacteroidota bacterium
CTGAATGAATTTATTATTAAACTCGTTGTAAAGCAATGTGGTGGCGATCCAAGCCTCGTATTTCGATAAAAATCAAAATCGGATATCAAATTTTAGGGTTCAAATTTTTCTTCCGAACACTCCTAATTTAAAATCCCGATAAGCAAAGTGATAAGCCAAACTTCGAGTGCCTCAGTTTGACTGAGATTATTGTATAGCAATAAAAAAGCCGGAATAAATCCGGCTTCGCTATATAATTAAGGTATGTTTTACTTTACAATTTCTGGATCGATAATAATACGACCACAATATTCGCAAACGATAATTTTTTTGCGGGTTTTAATTTCTAGTTGACGTTGTGGTGGAATTTTATTAAAACAACCACCGCATGAATCACGTTCTACACCTACAACAGCTAATCCGTTGCGTGCATTGCCGCGTATACGTGTATATGCTTGAAGTAATCTTGGGTCAATAATTTTATCAAGTTCTATAGATTTTTTAGCAAGAACATCTTCTTCTTTTTGAGTTTCTTCAGTAATTTCTTTTAATTCATTTACTTTTAACTCTAAATCTTTTTTGCGATCTTCAAAAACTACTCTAGCTTTAGCAATTTCATCTTTTTTCTCATTCATTTGAATTGTAAATTCTTTTATGCGTTTTTCGCTTAATTGAATTTCCAATTGCTGAAATTCTACTTCTTTTGTAAGCGCATCGTATTCACGATTGTTGCGCACGTTATTTTGTTGCTCTGTATATTTTTTTATTTGAGTTTCAGATTGTTTGATTTCAGCTTTTTTAGTTGCAACAGCTTTTTCAAACTCTTTACTTTCTTCTTCAAATTTATTAATACGAGTTTCTAAACCTACTATTTCATCTTCTAAATCCTGAACTTCTAATGGAAGTTCTCCGCGAAGCATTTTAATACGGTCAATTTGAGAATCAACTGCTTGAAGATTGTGTAAAGCACGTAATTTTTCTTCTACTGAAACTTCTAAAACTTCTACTGGTGCTGCTGCTTTTGCCATATTCTACAGATAATTAACTGGATTAGTACTTACTTTGGAAAAATAGATTGCAAAGGTAGGGAATTTTTTGTTAAGTAATTCATAAAAAATTTGAAGAGTATGATATTCGGTTTCAAAATGACCAGCGTCAACCAAAAGCATCTTGTTATCAGTCTCTTGAAATTGATGGTATTTTAAATCTGCAGTTATAAATGCATCTGCTCCTAATGATAAAGCATCTGATATTAAGAAACTTCCGCTTCCACCGCAAACTGCAACTTTTTTTATCTTTTTTCCGGTAAAAGCTGAATGTCTGATTTGTTTGCAATTAAGAATGTTTTTGATTGATTTAAGAAAATTTTCTTCATCAATTTCTGTTTCAAGAGTTCCAATTGCTCCAATTCCCTGTTTTTTATATGAATTATCTAATGTAAAAATATCATACGCAACTTCTTCATAAGGGTGATTTGAAATTAAAGCTGAAATAACTATTGATTTTAAGTGAGCAGGAAAAATTGTTTCAATTCGTATTTCATTTTCAGTATGAAGTTCATTAATTTCTCCAATAAAAGGATTTGCGTTTTCATTTGCTCGATAAGTTCCTTTTCCTTCGGTATTATAACTGCAGGAGTCATAATTGCCAATATTTCCTGCACCTGCTTCAAACAAAGAATTTCTAAGCTTCTCTGCATGTTCGGTTGGTACATAAGTTACAAGTTTTTTAAGAGTTCCAGAAATTGGTTTAAGAATCTTAACATTATGTAAACCCAAAATTTCTGCTAATTTAATATTTACACCATTCCAGGTTGAATCAATATTTGTATGACACGAATAAATAGCAATATCATTTTTAATTGCTTTAATAATAATCCTTTCTGTTGAATTCCGTTCTGATAATTTTTTTATGCCACTAAAAATTAATGGGTGATGGCTTATTATTAAATCGTTTTTATTTTCAATTGCTTCGTTAATAGTGTCTTCGGTTACATCTAATGTTAATAAAACAGAATTTATTTCTTTGTCGGTTTTTCCAATTTGCATTCCAGTATTATCATAAGATTCTTGAAATGAAATAGGAGCAAGTTCTTCAATAACTGCAATAATATCTTTTATTTTCATTGGCTATGATTAAAATACAAATTTATTGATTTTGAAACGAAAATAAAAATGGATTAAGGATCGAATAATAAAACAGAAAACTAATGTATTAAGACAACCTTTTTATACTTCTTGCGTCATTATGTTATAAATGTTTTTTTATGCTTAACGTTTGTCCCGAATTGCTAGAATATATATTAATGCCTGTTTCTGATTTAGAACCGGCAAACTGTGAAATTAATATCTTAAGATCTATGAGCGAAGAAGATCTTCAGTATAAATTAAATTCTATGTCATTTTCAGAGCAGCTTAAACTTGCACGTACTCATAAAGTTTGTACTTGTTTAAACAAAAGCAAATGCCTTTTTGCAGAGTAATCTTATAGTGGAACATTGATTTTTGGATCCAATCCCTTTGCAATTTTAAAATATTTTTGCGCTTCTTCTTTCTGATTTAGATTCATATATGATATGCCAATATTTAAGAAGGCTTGAGAGTCTTTAGGATCTAATTCGGTTGCTTTTTTTAAGAAATATATAGATGAGTCTAATTTCATTTGCATGCCATATGCTACTCCTAAATCTTTTAATGCAAAAGATTTTTTTGAGTCAATTGTAACCGCACGGTTTAAAAAGTAGGTAGCTTTATTTAAGTCATTTTTATATCTGCCCCATAAATTACCAAGAGTATAATTAATTTCGAAACGATTAGGATTTATTTCAAATAATTCCTGATAGACTTTTATTTTATAATCGGCACTATCTAAATTTTTGAATATAATATCTAGATTAGTATAAACCTGATTGTGGTTAGGGTTTAATCTTAATAAACTTTTGTAAGCAACTAAAGTAGAATCATAATTTTTATTGTATTCAAACCATGCATTTCCTAATAATAAAAGTGCATCACCATATGCAGGATATATCTCAAGTGCATGATTTAAATAGCCAATAGATTGTTTTAAATATTGATCTCTAACTGCTTTGTTTTCCGGTTTAATTCCTTCTTCAATTAATTTTCCACCGGCAGAACAATTACTTTTTGCACCATTAACAGATACTTTTACATCTGTAGTAAATAATGTGAAATCATTTTTCCAATCAGTATTTCTTGTAACAGTTTTAAAACCATATAACCCAAAAATAATTACTAATAAAACCGGAATTAAACTTTTTCTTGTATTTTCTTTTTTAATTAAATGCGGAAGTTTAATTGTTATAAACCAAGCTAATATCATACAGAATCCAAGTGAAGAAATAAAAACAAAACGCTCATTCATAAATGCACCAATTGGAAATAAAATATTAGAAACCGGAGCAAGAGTAATGGCATAAAAGAAAATGCCAAAAGAAATTATTGTCTTGTGTTTTAGGCCTTTAAATGCAATTACAACAAGTGATAATAAAACAATTAGAGAAATAAAAGCTTGCCAGTTACTCCATTCGGTAATTGGAATATGGTAAGGGTAGTAGTCATAAGTTAGTGGATGTGGAAAGAATATAAGTTTTAGGTAAACTCCCATAGTATATGTAATTGTTGCAAATTTCTGAGAAGCTGTCATGTAAAGAAAGGAGTCGTTCATTAACTCAGGAATTACTTTTGCAGTTTGATCTCCAAGCACAGCGCCTCTTATTAAAAAGTAAATTAATGTTGCGGCTAAAATTGGCATCATCGAAAGAATCGTTTTTCCGAATTTATGATCGGTAAAAAACCATATTGCTAATGGTATTGTCACTAGAAATGTAACTCCGATTTCTTTTGAAAACATTCCTGCAAAGAAACTAATGAAAGAAAATATTAAATAAATATATTTTTTGCTTTCGAGGTATTTTAAAGTGTAAATAAATGCTAGTAAAACACCAATAAGCGATAAAAGCTCATCGCGACCTTTGATATTTGCAACAACTTCAGTGTGAATAGGATGCGCTAGATATAATAGTGTAGTAATTAATGGTAAATTATAATACCATTTAGAGCTAACATTATACTTTTTAAAAAGTTTTGATAAAAGTTTAAAAAGTAAAACTCCTATTAATCCAAAAAGTAAAATATTAATAAAGTGACTAATATAAGGATTCTGACCAAATATTTCAATTTCCATAGCAAAGGTTGCAACCGATAGTGGACGATATCTACCTCCGGCAACTAAGTCTTTTTTTACTTTAAAAAATCCAGTAAAAAGTTCTGTCGAAAAAATATCTTTAATTCCAGAAATTCCTTTTAAAGTATAATCGTTTTGTGTAATAACAATTGCATCATCTAAAGCATAGTCATTAAGAACAGTATTACCATAAAAGGCAAATGCAAAAAGAAAAATTAAAATATAAATATTGCGGTTAGAAACTGTGGTTTTAGTATTTAAAACAGGAGTTTCTTCCACCACTGTTTTTATTACCGGTTTTTTTATTTCTTTTGTATTTTTATTATACTTTCCCATTGCAAATCATTTGCTGTAAAAGTATAAAAAAATAAAAAAAAGTCATCATTTGATTTTATTTAAAATGAATTTAATGTCTGATAAAGGTCATAGTAATTATTCTAATATATCGACATTTTTGCATATAAAAATTTTTTAGATGTATAAAATAAACGAGCATCCTATTTTAGATATTTCTTTAAATGAAAAAATATCTTTTATATTTGAGGGTAAGGAAGTTATTGGTGAAAAAGGATTTACAATCGCAGCCGCTTTACATCAGGCTGGATACCCTGTTCATAGTCATAGTCTAAGAAATAGAAATCGTAGCCTTGAATGTGGAATTGGAAAGTGTGGAGCCTGTGAAATGCTTGTTGATGGTTCTATTCGTAGGATTTGTATTACTAAAATAGATGGAATTAAAGAAGTTGCCGAAATTCCAAAAAACTATTATCCTGAAATTATTCCTCCAAAAACTGAAGAAACAATTAAAATTTATAAAACCAGTGTTACAATAATTGGTGCTGGACCTGCAGGTTTAGCTGCACGTGAAATTTTGAATCACCATTGTATTTCAAATATTGTTGTGGATAATAATGATAAAATTGGTGGTCAGTTTTTAATGCAGACTCATCAGTTTTTCTTTTTTGAAAAAGAACAGAAATTTGGTGGAATGCGTGGTTTTGACATTGCAAAAACTCTTGCAGGTGACGATCATACAGGTATATTTTTAAATTCTACTGTTTGGGATATTTTAGAAGGTAAGCGATTAGCAATTAAAAATATTCTTACCGAAGAAATTTATTATATCGATTCAGAATATCTAATTGTTGGAACTGGCGCTGTGCCTTTTATGCCAGCATTTGAGAATGATGATGTTCCAGGGGTTTATACTGCAGCTGTTGTTCAAAAAATGATGAACAATGAATTTACATTATTAGGTAAAAATATTTTAACTATTGGTGCCGGAAATATAGGATATTTAACTTCTTATCAGTTATTTCAGGCTGGAGCAAACGTAAAAGCAATAGTTGAAGCACAGAATAAAGAAGGTGGTTTTCCGGTTCAGGCAAATAGGGTAAGAAGATTGGGAATTCCTGTTATTTTATCACATATTTTATTGAAGGCGATTCCTAATGACGATTATACAGGAATCACAGGTGCAGTAATTGCAGAATGCGAAAATTTTAAACCAATTCCTGGAACAGAAAAAATAATTGATGGAATTGATGCAATAAATATTTGTACTGGCTTAGTTCCAGATGACCAGCTTTTAATAAAAGGTAATGAAGTTTTTGGTCGCAATTGTTTTGGAGTTGGTGATGCAATTAGAATTGGAGAAGGAACAAGTGCTGTTTTACGAGGTAAACAAGCTGCATTTGAAGTGATGGATAGTATGGGCAAACGATATAATTATGATGATTACTTAGAAGTTTCTAAAGAATATATCGATTCGCAACAACATCCACTAAAAGTTATAGAGGAACCGTATTTCCCAGAATCAGATCGTCAAAAACCATTTGTTTTAATTGATTGTTTATATGGTTTTGCTTGTAACCCTTGTGCTTTTTCTTGTCCTCATGGCGCTATAACAAAATCATCTACTAGTACAGTTCCACAAATCGATTTTACTAAGTGCATTGGTTGTATGGATTGCGTATACCAGTGTCCAGGATTAGCGATTTTCGGTTATAATTTAAAGAAAGATTGGTTGTTCTTGCCTATAGAATATGTTGCTAAAGAAGGATCAGAAGTTTTTCTTGTTAATAATAATGGTGAGAAACTTGGTGAAGGTATTATTGAAAAAGTTTTAAAAAAACCAAATAAAACTGATATAGCCCGAGTTAAATCTTTGAACATTGTTGGCGATAAATTAACAGAAGTCAGAGGATTTGTAGTAAAGGAAAAATATCCTGAAAAAGTCGTTTTAAAACCTAATGCAGAAAACTTCGAAACGCAAAATTATATTTGTCATTGCGATGATGTTACTTATGATGAAATTCTTGATATAATTGGTGATCGAAAATTTATTTCTATAGATGAAATAAAGCATACAACGCGTTTAGGGATGGGTGCTTGTCGTGGTAAACGTTGTATTAAAAGATTAAAACAAACTATAACATCTAAAGGGATTTCTATAATTGGTGATGCTACGCCTCGTGGGCCGTTGTCAAATCAACTTTCAATGGGCGAATTATATCCACGCTCTTCAAAAGAGAAAATCGTAACAAATTATACTGGAAAACTTCCAAGAATTGTTAAAGTAAAAGCACTTATTGCAGGAGGAGGAATAGGTGGAAGTTCATTATTCAGATATATGTCTGAAGCTGGTTTGAAGCCAGTTTTATTAAATTATGGAAGAGGAGCTTCGTGGAGGAATATTGCAGGTGGTAGACCAGCATTTACAGTTCCTGAAATTTCTGATATAGCTTCTCATAATCTTGAAATATTTAAAGATTTACATCGCTTAAAAAGTATTGATTTTAAACAAACCCGTTATGTGACTTTTGCACATGATGAGGCTACATATAAAGCATTGGATAAATCACGCGAATGGTCAGATGCCTACATGGTTGATCAAAAAGATTTTAAAAAGGAAGTTTCGCCGTTTTTTAATGCCAACTTAAAGACTTATAATTCTGCTTTAATAACAAGAGATTGCTGGCAGGCAACTCCGGGAAAAGTAATTGATTTGTTAAGATATATTGGTTCAAATAGTGGTGGAACAATTCTAGAAGATTGTCAGCTCATTGATCTTGAAAAAGTTGGTAATACTTATAAGGCTGTTGTTTTAACACATGATAAAGAATATATTGAATATCATACTGAGATTTTTGTAAACGCACTAGGACCAGAAGCTGATTATTTTGCAAATAAATTAAATATAGAAACTGGTTTGTTCCCTGTTAAACATCAGGCCTTTATTACACGTCGTATGCCAATGTTAGGATTAGATAATACTCCTCTTGATATGTTGATTGATCGTAGAAAATATAAAGGTTTTTCTGCAGTATATGGACAACAATTAAAAGATACTGGTCAAATTATTGGTTGTGCATCACCATCAGTTGAAGCAAATGAAACAGGAAAGAATTTAAAGATAAACACTAAAGAATTTTTCGAAATTGTATCAGAAATATTTGTTGATTGGATTCCTCAGCTCTCTTCAGTTGGTTTTCAGGCAGTATGGGCAGGATATTATGTTGAACCACGGTATATAATTGACCCAGCATTAGGTTTGTTTGTTGGTTTAAGAGGTCATGGTTTTATGTTGAGTCAATATTTAGCAAAAGTTTATGTTGATAAAATTATGTGCAAACAGGTTCCTCTATATTTCGATAGGCTTAAACTATCTGGAGACGGTTTACCCGAAACGGCATTTAAATAAAATAGATTTTTTTTATTAAATAATAATTGTTAATTCTTTTTTAAGCTCTGTCCAAAAAGGCAGAGCTTTTTTTGTATTTTTAATATCTAAAATTTTAATAAAATGGGCAAGGAAAAAAAGATTTTTATTGTTGACACAAACGTTATTCTTCACGATTTCAGATGTATATATAAGTTTGAAGAGAACGATGTTATAATACCTATTGTAGTTTTAGAAGAGCTTGATAAACTTAAAAGAGGTAGCGATTTAATAAGTTATAATGCCAGAGAATTTACTCGCGAACTTGACAGATTATCTGGTAAACAAATGTTTTCAAAGGGCATTTCATTAGGTAAGAAATTAGGTAAACTCTTTATTGAAACAGGTAAAGAGTATTCAAAAAAACTTGCTGAATCTTTTCCCGAAAGAACACCAGATCATAGGCTTTTAGCCATAGCAGAGCATATCGGAGCAAATAATTCGAATAGAATTGTAATTCTCATAACAAAGGATATCAATTTGAGAATGAAAGCAAAATCTCTTGGTATTGAAGCTCAGGATTATGAATCGGATAAGGTACAAAACCTTGATCAGGTAAATGATGTTATTCCAACTATAGATGGTTTTGATACTTCACTTATTGCTAGGCTTTATGAAGAGCCAGTTGGTATAGATGTTTCTGAATTTAAATTTAAAAATGCACCAGTTGCTCATCAATATTTTATTCTAAAAAACACTAAATTAAGTGTTCTTGCACATTACGATCCATTTACAAAAATGGTAAATCGTGTTGAGAAAAATCGTGCATACGCAATAGAGCCACGAAATGCTGAACAAACGTTTGCTTTAGATTCATTATTTCGTCCTACCGTGCAGCTTGTTGCATTAACAGGAAGAGCTGGAACTGGAAAAACTTTATTGGCTTTAGCAGCTGCGCTTCATCAAAGAAAACAATATTCACAAATATTACTTGCTCGTCCAATTGTTCCGCTTGCAAATCGCGATTTAGGCTTTTTACCAGGTGATGTAAAGGAGAAAATTGGTCCGTATATGCAACCATTATTTGATAATCTTGGTGTAATTAAACATAAGTTCAAACCTGAATCTGCCGAGAGTAAAAAAATTGAAGAACTTTTAAAAGATGAAGTTTTAGTAATCACACCGCTTGCATATATTCGTGGCCGAAGTTTATCTAATGTTTTTTTTATTGTTGACGAAGCTCAAAATCTTACTCCGCATGAAGTAAAAACAATTATAACAAGAGCTGGTGAGGGAACTAAAATGGTTTTTACAGGAGATATTGAGCAAATAGATTCTCCGTATTTAGATAGCAAATCTAATGGTCTTACATACTTAACAGATAAAATGAAAGGTCAGGATTTATTTGCTCATGTTAACTTAATAAAGGGTGAAAGAAGTTATTTGGCTGAGTTGGCAAGTAATATTTTGTAAGGTGTTAAATGATTATAAGATTTTATTTTTTTTAACTAAAAATTAAATAATGAAAATTAAATTTATTGGAGCAGCAAGAGAAGTTACCGGTAGCAAGCATTTAATTACTACTAAAGCGGGAAAAACAATTTTACTTGATTGTGGAATGTTTCAAGGCAAGGGAATGGAAACAGATAAAATGAACCGAGATTTTGGTTTTGATGTTTCAAAATTAGACCATATAATTCTTTCTCATGCGCATATAGATCACTCTGGATTAATTCCATATATTTACAAACAAGGTTTTACTGGCTCGGTAATTTGTACAAATGCCACTCGTGATTTATGCGCTTTAATGCTTGTCGATTCAGGATTTATTCATGAGCAGGATATAAAATGGTTTAATAAAAAAAGAGCTTCACATAATTTACCTCCTGTTGAACCAATTTATAATAAAAAAGATGCACAGGAAAGTATGCAACTTTTTATTGGAGTAGCATATGATCGTAAATTCAGAATAGATGAAAATATTTCTGTGAAGTTTACAAATTCAGGTCATATGTTGGGAAGTGCTGTTGTTACAGTTTCGATAAAAGAAGAAGGAAAAATAACAAATATTGCTTATACTGGTGATATAGGCCGCCCAACAAATAGAATTTTAAAATCGCCAAAACCTTTTCCTCAGGCAGATATTTTATTGACAGAATCAACATATGGCGATAGATTACATGAAGTTCATAATGAATCAGAGGATGCATTACTTGATGTTATAACTGATACTTGTGTTAGAAAAGGTGGTAAACTTATTATTCCGTCATTCAGTGTTGGCAGAACTCAGGAGATAGTTTTTTCACTCGATAAATTTTATAATCAAGGACGGTTACCAAAAATTCCAATTTATGTTGACAGTCCGCTTTCAATGGGTGTAACTGGAGTATTCCGTTTACATTCTGAATGTTTTAATGATGATATTTTGCATGAAATGATGACAGATTCAGATCCATTTGGATTTAATAGTTTGCATTATGTTGAATCTGTTCAGGAATCGAAAGCTTTAAATGTCTCTAAAGTTCCTTGTGTAATTATTTCAGCTTCTGGAATGATGGAAGCGGGAAGGGTTAAACATCATTTAGCAAATAGTATAAGTGATCCTAAAAACACTGTGTTAGCAGTTGGGTATTGCGCTCCAATGACTTTAGGTGCAAGAATTTTAAGTGGAGAAAAAGAAGTTTCTATTCATGGAACTAAGTATAAAGTAAAGGCAGACATTAAAAAATTAGAATCGTATAGTGGACATGGTGATTATAAAGAAATGGCTCAGTACTTATCTTGTCAGGACAAAAACAAATTGCAAAAATTAATTCTTGTACATGGTGAGTATGAGACTCAGTTAAAGTATAAGGCATTCCTGGAAGAGCAAGGATTTAAAAATATAATAATTCCGGATAGGGGAGAGGAGATTACCATTTAACAAATTACAACGTGGTTAGTGAGGACACTAACCACAGAAGAGTGAAAAGTTATTCCAGATAGGTGATTACTGTTTAATGAATTACAAAAATGGTTAGTGAGGACCCTAACCACAGAAAGAGATTTAAAAATATAATAATTCCGGATAGGGGAGAGGAGATTACCATTTAAATAAAGGCAAAGTGGTTAGTGAGGACGCTAACCACAAAATAATTTTAACCTATTTAGTTTTTTCTTTTTGTATAATAAAAATATCCTCATTAGCTTTTTTCATGAGGTATTCTTCACGTGCAAATTTTTCTAAATGTGCTTGATCAGTTTTTAGTTCCTTAATTTTTTCAGTGTTTTCTGTAATAATATTAAGGTAGTATTCTTTTTGAATTTCTAGTTTATTTAAATCCTTAACTGATGAAAGCCTTTCAATTAAATTATTTTGACTAAAAATTGTAATGTAAAGTATAAAAGCTGAAAAAGTTAAAAAGTATTTATTTTTTAACCATTTGAAAAATATAGCTTTTGGAAATTTCATTTAAAAAATATTGTATGCAAATTTACAACAGAGTTTGTAGGTTTTATATGCCTTATTAAAATAAATTATCCACCGCTTATTAAGTGAATAACACTGACATTATCGCCGTTTTTAACAAAAACTGAATCGTATTCTTCTCGTTTTACAACCTTTTCGTTTACTTTTATTACTAGCATTCTGAATGTGAAATTCTTTATTTTTAATAGCTCTGAAATATTAAAAGAATCCAGTTCAAATGTTTCTATATTGTTATTAAGTGTGATTTTCATTTTTTGTTAACTTAAAAATATTTCTAATACTATATTAGCCTGCATGTTTGAGATGATTCCTACTCGTGGCGCCAGAGGAGGATTTTGTTCAGATACTTCATTAATTCTATCTCCACAGATATAAATATTACCATTTTTTTCAATTGCAATTTCTTCAAATTTTCCCCATCCAGCCAAACCTGAACCTACTATTAGTGGGATATTTGAATAATGTTGCAACATAGTTTCAATTATCATTTGCTTCATTTCTGCGAGATCAAAAGCTTCAATAACAATATCACAGTTTTTAAAAATATTTGGAATATTATCTTTATTTAATAATATATCATGTGCTTCAACAATACAGTTTGGATTAACTCTAATGATATTTTCTTTGAGAGCAAAAGATTTTTTCTTTCCAATTTGGTCGAAAAAGAAGTATTGACGATTTAAATTGCTTTCAATTATTACATCAAAATCTGCAATAATAAGTTTACCTATACCAACACGTGCAAGAGCAACAGCTGTATTTGATCCTAATCCGCCGCAGCCTGCAATACCAACAGTTTTATTGGAAAGTTTCTCTTTAATTTCGTTAAAAGTCATGATTAACTTTTTTACAAAATTAAGAAACTTCTGCTAAAGTCAGTTTTTCTTAAAATTAATTGTTCTAAATTACTCTAATATAAGTTTTACCTTGCCAATAGCACCATCAATTTCTAAATCAAGTGTATATTTTGTTTTTCCTAAATAGTTGTTCGTATAAAAGTTATGTTTTTTAGAAAAACCTTCAGCTACAATATTGCCTAGTAATCCGTTAACTTCAGCTTTTACTCCAATTTCTTTAGGTAAATGAACTTCAATTTCGTCAACCCCTCCGGCAATTTTTGCTTTAAGATTATTATTCCATATTCCTGTTAAATAAACTATTGCTTTCCCTGCGCCTACAGTGATATTCAAATTTGGTACAGAAGTATTTTTTAAATTTAAATTTACTTTTCCAGCTCCTAATTCTAAGTTAAAATTTTGAATTTTAAAACCTTCAAGATTTAAATCACCTTTTCCAGCTCCAATTATTATTTCAAAATCGTATTTTTTCTCGGGATTAAAATCAATAAACCAGTGACATGTATCTGAATTTTCAAAATTTATATTTTCTTTACTATTCAAAGAACAAATTGATATTTTTCCAGTATCATTACTCTCAGAATATGTTAATACTGGCTTCCAGTCTTTGTTGGTAAATTTAAATTTTCCATTAATTAAATTTGTTTTTCCAGGCATAAGCTGAATTTTTCCAGCTGGAAAAATGATGTTGGCAATAATGTAATTAGACTTACTCGATTCTATCGATTGTGTTTCCATATTTACAGAAACAGTTGATGTGTCAATTGAAACGCTATCGTTTTTGTTTTCATTATTAGTGCTTACTTCAACATTTGGATTATGAACACAACTTTGAGCGATAGTAGCTGTTATAGCAATAACAGATAATAATTTAAGCCATTTTTTCATAGTAGTTAATTTAAATTCTAAATTGAGACGATTATATCTCATTAAAGTTACACTTTGAAATATTGAAATTGACATTTTTTTAATAATTAAATTTTATGAAACAAGAAAGTGTTTTCATGAAAGTGATTTCGAATGTCCTGTAAATAAATATAAATCAATAATATACAAATATTATTCTTTTTGAACTTTGTTTTTTGATTTTTTTAATTTTGCTATTGCTTTATATTTCTTTTTTTCAGTAATTTGCTATATAATTAAACAAACTAACAATTTTTATTAATTTTTTTCTTTTTAACCCTTAAATTAAAGTATTGAGCTTAATTATCGAATCAATAAGATAATGAAACTATATTTTATTTTTGTAAGTATAAAAGAAAGTGTAATTTTGTAAAAAACAAGAATATGAAAAAACTATTAGTTATTTTTACAGCTTTTGTTCTTTTAGGTTTTGGCGTTAAGGCTCAGCAACTTCCATTGTATTCACAGTACATGATGAACGCATTTTTATTAAATCCGGCAATTGCAGGTAGCGTTGATTATTTTCCTGTACGTTTAACTGCTCGTCAACAATGGGTTGGTATTAAAGGCGCACCTTCAACACAAGCAATTAGCGGTCACTATTTGTTTTCTAATATGAATTTTGGATTAGGTGGTTATCTTTTTAATGACAAATTTGGTCCTATAAGCAGAACTGGAATTCAGGTTTGCGGTGCTTATCATATAGAATTAGCTGGTATTAAATCTAAATTAGGAATTGGTTTAGCTTTAAAAGCTTTTCAATTTAAATTTGATCAATCACAATTAGTTACAATTGAAACTAATGATCCAGCAATTAACCATGGAGTTATTACTCAGGTAGTACCAGATGCCGATTTTGGTTTATATTTATATAATAGTAAATATTTTATTGGAATGGCTGCAACTCAACTAGTTCAGTTGAATTTAAATTTTGGAGATAGCGCTGTTGATAAAAATCAGATTATTCGCCATTATTTTGCAACTGCTGGTTACAAGTTTTCTTTAAGTGATAAATTTGAATTAGAACCATCACTCTTATTTAAATCAACTTTTACTACACCTATGCAAATTGATTTAAATGTAAAAGCTTATTATGATAAAAGCTATTGGTTAGGAATTTCTTATCGTTCAAGTAAAGATATTGCAGTAATGGTAGGCGTAAAATTTCAAAAGTTCTATATTGGCTACTCATTTGATTACACAACTAGTCATATAAAAGATTATAGTAATGGTAGCCATGAAATTTTAATAGGATTCAATATTAAAGAAGGAGCAAATAAAGGATCAAGTTTGCTTTAAACTTATTATAAAATAAAATGAAGCTGTCTTTTAAATAAGACAGCTTTTTTTTTGAATATTAGATACTATTTTACCTAAACCGATTTACATATAATAATATCTTGTATTTTGTTCTTACATTATTAAATATTGTTCAAATCATTTGCTATAAAAAGTTGATTGTAAATAGCAATACATTTACTTTTGTCTATTAATAATTTATTTATGAAAAAGCTAGTTATAATTTTAATTTTTATTTTTGTCATTTTAGTACAAATTAAAGCAAGTTCAATTTCAAGTATTGTAACTACTGGAAATTGGAGTAATTCAACTTCATGGGTTGGAGGAGTTGTACCCGGAGTAAATGATAGTGTAATAATTGTTAATGGTGCTAACATAACATTAAATGCAAATTCAGTTATATATAAAATTGTAATAAATACAGGAGGTATATTAAATATAAGCGACAAAACTCTTACTTTAAAAGGAAATACTATTTTAGGTGGAAATTGTGGTATTTGGGGAACTTTAAATTTAAATACTGGCACAATCCAATTAACAGGAAATTTTATAAACTACGGAACTTTTGATTGCGGAACAGGAACAATAGTATTTAATGGATCAGATGGGCAAGGTATTGAAGGAACAACAGTTTCTACATTTTATCATCTGAGAACAATGAACACTAATTCTGCAGTTGGAAAAGGAGTTTCAGCACATCCCGTTAATACTATAATAAAAGGAAATTTTATTGCAGACGGTACTTTTAATAGAAATTCTCAAGGCTTTCCTAATTCTACTGTTACATTTGATGGCACAACAATACTTAGTGGAGTATATAGCTTTTATTTAAATCACGTTGTTATAAATGCTGGGGCAACAGTTAACGCTCAATCAAAAACAATTTATTTATATGGTAACTGGACTGGTAATGGAACATTTATTTGTGGTACATGTACAATAGTAGTAAGGTATGATACATATAGTTCTTGTCAACCTAACAGCCAAACAATTTATCAGGCTTTTCCCGACTTAAATCCATTTTGGAATATTGATGTGTCAAAAACAACAGGTAGTGCGAGTCCGATTGCTGGGGTAGATAATACATTAGGTAATTTATATATTTCAAATAATTTTAATGTAAGCAATGGTACATGGAATGCAAACGGAGTAAAACGTTTATATGTAAAAGGAAATTTTACAGTAAATGCAGTTGCCACTTATATTGCTTCGTCTGGAAGATTATTAATGACCGGATCAAATGTAGTAACTCCACAAACATTAAGTTGTAATAGTAGTTTATATAAAGTAACAATTGATAATAGTGGAGCAGGAGTGAAGCTTTCAACTAATGTGAATATCACTTTTGAATTAGCTTTAACAAATGGTATATTATTCACAAGAAACAGTTCGATTAATTATGAAGTTTATGTTAGTAACAACGATCCAATTTCTATTCCAGCCGGATATTCTGCAAGTAGTTATATTTCCGGAAATTTAAAAAGAGCAATTCTGGCGCCAAACACTTATACTTATCCTGTAGGTGTATCAAATAGTATTTTGCATAAATACCGTCCGTTAATCTTTAATTTAACAGCAGCAGGTGGGGCTTCAGCTATTACAGTAAATCAGGATAGCTTACAAAATTCAGGAACATATTATTCGTCGTGGTGGACAAAAATACTTCCAGATGCTGGAAATCCTATTGGCACTGTAAATTATTCATATAATTTATCTTCAGATTTTCAATCTGGGATGACAGAATGTGCCATTTCTGCATTAAAAGGAACACAACCACCTGCTTCTAATTGGAATTTTGTTATGACTACTACTGTTTCTGCATCAGGTGCAAATAATGGATATATAACGTCTACATTACCTGCAACTTTTTCGCCATATGCTTTTATTCTAGGAGAACCAGTGCCTGTTGCATCTGTTAGTCCAATTTGCGATGGAAGTCAGGCTACAATTAATATTACATCGCCAACAGGTTTTGGTACCTTTAACTGGTATGGAGTTCAAACCGGAGGAACTGCAATTTCAACAAATAGCACAATATATACTACTCCTGCATTATTTGACACAACTACTTATTATATGACACATAATAATTCGGTTTGCGAAGGACATAGATATCCTGTAACTGTAATTGTAAATAATATACCTACTTCTGTTTTTTCTACTCAAAACCCTGTTTGTAATGGAACAGCGGCAAATGTTACATATGCAGGGACGGCTAGTGCAACTGGGACATACATTTGGAACTTTGGAGGAGCTACTGCAAATCCAGGAACAGGGCAAGGGCCACATCTATTAACAGGAACAGCAGGGCAAACTTATAATGTGTCTTTGCAGGTAAGTCAGAATGGCTGCACTTCTACTGTTTCAAATGCTTCTGTTACTATTCCAGCTGCTTTAACTATTGGACTTTCAAATACTAATTCTACATGTGGAAATAGTAATGGAAGCGCTACAGTAGTTCCCACTGGTGGGTGGGGGAATTATAGTTATAACTGGAGTAACTCGCAAACAACTTCTATAGCTGTAAATTTAACATCAGGCACATATAATGTAACCGTAACAGATCAGAATGGCTGCACTAAAACAGGATCAACAACTGTAAGTGATGTTGGTGCGCCAACAGTAAATTCAACTATTAATAATAACATAAGTTGCTATAACGGACATGATGGAGATGCTCAGATTTCTGCATTAGGAACAGGTGTTTTAACTTATACATGGTCTAACGGAGTGGTTGGAAATGGAAATGGATCTGTAGTTTCGCAAATTGATACTTTAACTGCGGGCAATTATCAGGTTACGATTTCTGATACTAATGGATGTCTGTCTGTAGCTAATATAAATTTAACACAACCAGCCGCAATTTCTGCTAATTTTTCAACTGTAAATGCGCTATGTTATGGTCAGAATAATGGAACAATAAATACAGTTGTAAGTGGTGGAACTGTTGCGGCTAATTACAATTATACCTGGCTTCATGGTTCATCGCAACAAAATTTAATAAATTTATATGCAGGAACTTATACGGTTACAGTCAAAGACGATAATAATTGCAGTTTAATTCAACAAGTTACAATAAGTGAACCTGATTCTATTTCTATTTCTATTAATGAAATAAATATATCATGTTTTGGTGCAAATGATGGAATATTATCTTCCACTGTAAATGGAGGAACTCAGCCTTATAATTATTCATGGTCAAATTTAGATTCGGATGCAATAGCTGAAAATTTAACAGGTGGAAATTATTTTTTAATTGTTTCTGATTTTAATGGTTGTAACAATATTATTTACGATACCTTATTGCAACCTACGCCTGTTGATGTGGTGATTTCTTCTTTACCTGTTACCTGTAATGGTTATTCAGATGGAATGGTTGGTATAAATGTGAACGGTGGTACAACACCTTATACATTTTTATGGGATAATGGTTCTACTGTTGAAGATTTGAATGCAGTTGCATCTGGTTCTTATTGGGTAACAATAAATGATAATAATGGATGCACAGCAGTTGCGTCAGAAGCCGTAATTGAACCAAATCCGCTCATTACTTCATTAAGTGTTGTTTCGGTAAATTGTTTTAATGGCTCAGATGGATCGGTAACAGCAAATGTGCAAGGGGGAGTTGCACCATATATTTATTTTTGGAGTAATGGAATTACTACTTCAAATAATCAAAATATTTCAGCAGGAAATTACAGTTTAACTATTACAGATTATAATGGTTGTAAGGATACACTTAATACTATAATTGATGAGCCTTTTGCAATTTCTGCTATTGGTAATTTAACTAATGTTAAATGTAAAAATGGTTCCAGCGGTAACATATTACTACAAATTTCAGGAGGTAGTATTCCTTTTAATTATTTATGGAGTAACTCTTCAGTTTCTCAGAATGTATACGGGTTAACAGCAGGTAATTATATTGTTACAATTACAGATGGAAATAATTGTTCTACTTCACAATTGTTTAATATAACAGAACCTGATTCATTAAATATTTCGACTATAAATACAGGAGCATTTTGTACTAATGAAAGTATTGGAAGTATTGAAGCTACTGTAACAGGCGGAACTCCAGCTTATACTTATTGTTGGTCTAATAGTGCAATAAGCCCTTCGTTGATAAACCTTGCACAAGGGCAATATATTCTAACTGTTACTGATGCAAACTTGTGTGTTTTAATAAAAACTATTGTTCTTGATGGAAGTCCACAACTAAGTGTGAATATTGTTTCTTCTTTAAATACTGTATCTGCAGAAGTTATTGGTGGAACAAATCCGTTTACTTATTTATGGAATACTGGAAATGCTGATAGTTTATTTACTATATCTCAATCAAATTTTTATCAGGTTACAATTACTGATAATGCTGGTTGTACGGCGATTGCTTCATCTGATATAATTGTAGAGTTCGAAATTCCCACTGTATATACTCCAAATAATGATTTAATAAATGACACATGGGAAATTAAAGGAATTGAGGCATTTTCTGAAGTTACAATTGAAATATTTAACCGTTGGGGCGATGTAATTTTCAAATTTAATGGCACTGGTAACGAATATGAAAATAAATCGAATCAGTGGAATGGAATGTATAAAGGTAAAGACTTGCCAATGGGGGCATACATATTTATTGTAAATCTACATAATAACGAAGAAGCAATTTCGGGGACTGTATCGATAATAAGATGATATAAGTGAAAATAATTACTTGGAATTGTCAAGGAGCATTAAGAAAAAAGCTAGATATTATATTGCTTAAAAAACCTGATATTTTAATTATTCAGGAATGTGAATCTAAAGAAAAGTTGTTTCTGGATTCGAATAATCAAATCCCTCTTGATTCTTATTGGTATGGTAACAATATTCACAAAGGAATTGGAGTCTTTTCATTTTCTGATTATAAATTTGAATTATTAGAAATATATAATCCAGAGTATAGATATATTATACCTATACGAGTAACTGGATATGGGCATTCTTTTATTTTATTTGCAATATGGGCAATGGATAATAAAGAGAATTATAATGCACGATATATAGGACAAGTTTGGCTAGCCATAAATTATTATAAAAATTTATTAAGTGAGTCAGTAATTTTAATAGGAGATTTTAACTCAAATAAAATATGGGATTACAAAGAAAGGGTTGGAAGTCACTCTTCAGTTGTTTCAATGTTAGCCGATAGAAATATTCATAGTCTATATCACAAACATTTAAACAAAGAGCAAGGAAAAGAAAATCATCCAACTTTTTTTCTGCAACGCAATATTAAAAAATCTTATCATATTGATTATTGTTTTAAGACCGTTGCAAAATATCCTCAACAAAAAAAGTTGATTATTTTCGGATTTTTTTCCGCCGCGGCGGATCAATTTCTATTTGTAATGTTATAATTTCGATATTTTAATTTTGATTTTCTGCTGTTTTTTTGTTTTTAA
>CAIQJL010000063.1 GCA_903872185.1 uncultured Bacteroidota bacterium
ACTGAAGGAGTTCCACTAATTGTTAATGTTCCACTGCTATAAGTTCCCGACATTCCTGTGGGTAAACCAGAAACACTTGCTCCGGTTCCTCCGCCTGTTATTGCATATGAAATATTGTTTGCCAAAGTATTTATACAAAGTGATTGTGTGTTTGTTCCAGCTGCTGAAGTTAAAGCAATAGCAGCAATTGGAGTTATGTTAATATTGTGAGTGGCATTATTAGTACAACCTGCGGTTAATATAGTGTATGTAATAGGAATGTTACCATTTAATGTTGCAGGATTAAATGTGTTTCCTGTAACGCCAGTGCCTGTCCATGTTCCACCAGTCTGACCAGTTACCAAAGTGTTTAAATTTATATTTCCGCCAGAAACACACCAATTACCGGGACTTGTCCATGATGCATCTGGTAGTGCAGTTACGGTAATGTGTTTTGTGTCATAATATAAACAACCTAAATCATTGTATGTGTATGTTACTGTAAATATTCCTGCACCAGAAGTGGCAGGATTGAATGTTCCAGCTGAAACGCCTATTCCAGCCCATGTTCCGCCAGCAGGAGTTCCTCCAAGTGCAAAAGATGGGTTATAAGAACATATTGTACTATCGTTACCTGCATTTACATTAAAAAATGAAGTTATTCTGAATTTAATATTTGACAAATAATTGTAACTGCCTGAATTATATAAAGCACATGAAGCGTAGCTTGTCCAGTTTGCTGGATTATTTATTCTAACAACCCAGCTTTTTTGGTCGGTTCCGCTGGTATCTCCGGTATATTTTATAAAATCGGTAGCGCCACCAGTTGGGGCCATACTAAAACAACCTAAACCAGGATATAAATTTGATTGCTGAGTTGTACCATCGGCAACCCAGGTTGTTTTAGTATTAAAGCCAAATAATACATCTCCTGTATAACTAGAATTATGTAAACCACTGTTTGGGTTAGTCCAACTGCCGCCTTGCATAAAGTAAATTTGATCGCCTCCACTATTTAAATTTAAGGTAGTCATTCCGTTAATTGAAGAGAATGACCAAGCAGCATCAGGAAAGAGTGAAGCATATGTAGCAGTAAATTTAAACGTAACAACAGTTCCTGCCGGAATAGTTGCACCGGTTCGTGTAGCTCTTATGGTTCCTTCGGTATTACCCCATTGACCTATATTAGTTCTTTCCCAGCCATTATCGGTAAAATCAATAGTTGTACCTGTGGTTATATCTTTAAAAAATACAATACTAATATTATCCTCAGTAGTTGTACCACTACAAACTCCATTATTTGCATTTACTCCAACAACAGCTATATCGCCAGTATTAAGTTCTGTTTGAGAATATAATTTTGAATTATAAAACAAAATTAATATTACAACTAATAAATTTAGCTTTATTAAAAATTTCATAGTGATTTAATTAATTATGTAAATTTAAAAAATATTAAACATGATTGAATTAAATCAATGTTAAAAGGTTTAATTTTTTACAAATAAAAAAGCCGATCAAATTTTTGATCGGCTTTCTTTATGATAGATTTAATATTATTGTTGAACTTTTACATTTAATGTAATACTTCCTGATGTTCCAGTTGTTAAAGCTGTAACTTTTATTAATCCTTTTTTGCTTCCATTTACAAATTCAATAACGTCACCATTAGCAACAGTTACTTTTGGAGTTGTTGAAGCAGTAATATTTGCAAAACCTAAATCATCAGTCATTGCATCAAATTGAGCTCCTGTAATTGTAGAAACTTTATAATATACTGTTGGGCCACCTGTAACAGCTGTAAAACCGTTATTTCCTCTTTCTGGTAAAGATAAAATAGTAGAAGCTGTACCAATTACACCATAAGTAATATCAATTGTAGCTGCATTAGCTGCTGCTTGTGCTTGGGAATAAATTGCACCACCTGCACTTGCTAAGAAACTACCAGCAGCATTGCCTTGTGCGCCTAATAATTTTGCTGTATAAGTGTTAATAGGGTTACCAGTTGCAGCAGGAGCAGTAACTGTAAATGATCCAGTTGAAGAAGTACCAGCTTGATCAGTAACTGTAAATGTATATGTTAGAGTAGTTGTGCTATTTAATAAAAATGCAGCTGCTATATCTGCAGTAGATACATTAAATAAATATATTGCAGAAGTTTCGCCTTTAGCTGTTTGATTAGCGCTAGTACCCATTTTAGTAGTAATATCTGTAGTTGAGTTACCAGCAGATCCAGTTGTATTTGGACTTAGTAATTTTACTGATTCAATTTTAGCTTCAGCAGCTAAAGTAACATTACTGCTTATTGAATTTGTAAGATTGAAAGTAAGTGTGTTAATTCCACTTTGAAAAGATACTGTAGGATTAGCATAAGTAGTTGTATCATCTTTTTTACAACTTGTAAACATTGTAGCTCCAGCTAAAACGATAAGAGCAAAAATTTTCATTTTTTTCATAATTGAATAGATTTAAGTTAATAAAATTATTTTTTTATTTGATGCAAATGTAAAGAGATTTATTTTAAATAAGCAAATTGTTTGTCACTTTGTTAATAAAAATTAAGATTGTAGCGATTAAAAATCAATAGGTTTAGCGCTAAAAATAGTTGATTATATTGATATACTTTTACTTATTAAAGCATACAAGTACCGAATAATTTTAACTTTAAGTACTTAATATTAATTAGCTTTTATATTTACATTATAAGATCCACTATTAGCAGCATTATAAACTGTTTCGTAAATAGAAATATAAAGCATTCCACTTTCTGTCATAGTGCTGTTAAATTTTGAACCTACAGTTATTGCAGTTCCAATCTCACCAATTTTATAAACTAATTGTCCGTAAGTTGGATAAACGCTATTAACTGAGCTTTCTAATGTGCCAGCAGCTCCATTTGGTGAGTATTTGGCATTTGATAATGACGCAAGAGTTACTTCACCAGTTGCTGTAATTGTAATTCGCTGACCTTTTTTTACATTAATTCCAGTTCTGTACCAGCCACCATTTGGGTTACCACTTATATATTTTGATGCAGGAAGATTTATCATTTTTGCCGATTCGCCACCTGTAGAAGGAACATAGGTTATTTCAATTTTTGATATTTTATCTTTTGGAATTGTAAGTGCTCCAAATTCTGTTTTTATCTCAACAGATGGAAATGTAAATATTCCTCCCATAGTGTATTCTCCATCAATAGAAATAATGTCTTTTTCGCCAACGTTATCGTTTAAATTTAATAATGTATTTAATTCAGATACAAGTTGATCAAGGTTGTATGAATTATCAACTGGTGGAGTGTATTTGTCCGAATATAAATAATCTGTAAGAACGAAAATTTCACCAGCTTTAATTTTCAATAATTCATCATATGCTATTTTTCTGGTTTCTTCTATTTCATTAGAAAGTTGTGCTGCAAGATTTTCTAATTTAACTTTATTAGAACGGTCAGGAGTTAAGCCAACATCAATAGAACTAACATTCTTTATTGGAATTGAAAGTTTACCATAGTCGGTTTGTAAATCAACATTTTTAATGTTTATTGATCCGTTATAAATACTTCCATCACGTAATGTGATTTTTGCCTGAACTTCATTTTTGTTTATTTGAGCAAATAAATTTGCAGAAAATAATACTAAAGTTATAAATATTACAATTTCTTTCATAAAAATTTGAGTTGTTAGGTTAAATAATTTTACCAAAAATATAAAATTTAAAAATACATTTGAATTATTTGTTTCTTAAATATTTGTAAAAAAGATATACAAATATTATTGTTTTTAAAGTCTTTTTAGGTTTATTCATATAAACAAAAAAGCTCCAAAATTTGGAGCTTTTAAGAATTGGATTATAAAAAGTTTATTCGTGAATAAGTTTAATTATTCGTTCTTTGCTATCAGCATTTACTTTCACAAAATAAATTCCTTTTTCAAAATTTGTAAAATCGAGATTAACTTTAGTCAGTATAGTAGCGTTATTTAGCTTATTTAAATATACTGGTCTTCCTAAAATATCTATAATTTCAATATTTAATTCATTTGAAATTACACCGCTAATTTCAATACTAGCATTAGTTTTTGCAGGATTTGGATAAATATTTACAATTATTTGTGAATTGTTTGCTGAAATGCCACTTCCAATAGCATTTACAGATTGTATTACATTATTTGCTCCACAGTTATTTGTTACTGTTAATGTAACAATATACAAACCTGAATTTGTGTATGTGTGATTTGGATTTTGTAAGGTAGAAGTTAATCCATCGCCAAAATTCCACAAGTAACTTGTTGCACCTGTTGAAGTGCTATTAAATGTGAAATCAAGTTGGTTAGAAGTATATGTAAAACTTGCAACTGGTAATGATCCTGCAACAGTAATAGTTAATGAATTTGATGTAATTGTATTTAATGTAACGCATGTTTCAGATGAAGTTAAAATACAGGTGATAACGTCATTGTTTAATAGTCCGGAAGTTGTAATACTAGAACTGTTTGGTCCAGCATTTATTCCATTACGTTGCCATTGATACGTAGGAGTAATTCCTTCATTTGTTGTTGTAGCAGTAATTGTTACAGATTCGCCAGGGCAAATAGTAGTATTGGTAGCCGAAATCGAAATTGTAGGTGCCATAGGTTGATTAACTGTGAAAGTAATTGCGTTTGAAGTTGAAGGACTACCAGTAGCGCAAGATAATGAAGATGTTACTAAGCAAGTTATAATACCGTTATTTGGGATGCTAGATGTTGTGATAGTTGGACTATTTGGGCCAGCATTAACGCCATTTAATTGCCATTGGTAAGATGGAGAAGTTCCTCCATTTATAGGTGTAGCTGTAATGGTAACACTTTCTCCTGCACAAATTGTTGTTCCAACACTTGATGCAATTGAAACACTTGCAGGTACTGTAGTTGTAGATGTTATTGTAATTGCATTTGATGTTACAGGACTTCCAGTAACACAAGTTGCATTAGATGTCATAACACAAGTTACAATATTATTATTAATTAATGTAGTTGTTGTATAAGTTGGACTATTAGTTCCAGCGTTTACTCCATTAACTTTCCATTGGTATGAAGGAATTGTTCCTCCATTAGTTGGAGTTGCAGTAAATGTAACGCTTGTTCCTGGGCAAATTGTTGTAGCTGTTGCACTAATGTTTAAGCTAACTGCAGCAGGATTGTTAATTGTTGCAATAACAGGAGTTCTTGCACTAGTACAACTGTTAAATGGTTGAACTTCCCAATCGTAAAAGAAACCATAAGAAGCCGCCGTGCTATTAGCAGTTATAGAAACCAATCCAGCAATTTGGTATGGATAAGTAAGACCTGTAGTATGCCTGAATAAATTAACTGTAGAGGTAGTAGCTAGTCCAAGTTGGTAATTAGTTCCTACAGGGATATCCCAATTTAAAGTAATCCTATTTGTACCGGTAGGAATATTAACAGTTATTGTTTGTAAAACAGTTCCGCCACTGCTCCTTAACTCAACAGTTCTGTTTCCTGCAATCGTAGTTCTAACTTGAACAGAAACTAGTCTGATTGGAGCAGTAACTGTAAAAATGTGATATCTATTAGTATTAGAAGTTGTAGCTGTTGTTATATCAGGACTTGGAACATTTTGTGAGGTTCCATAATTTGAAGTACTGCTTTCTACATAAAAAGTAGTAGTGGTAGAAATAGAAGGAGTAGTAAAAGTTGTTCCAGTACCTATTATTGTAGTTGATGTTGGAGTATCAAACCAATTAAGTGTTCCAAGACCAGCTGCACCAAGATTTACCGTGCCAGCTCCACAATTTGAACCATTTGTTGGGGTTGGAGAAGCAGGCATATTAATAGTTAATAAGTTTGTTTTAATTACCTGATCGCTTCCAAAAGAATTAGTTGCGGTTAGAGTTACTGTATATGTTCCATTTGAAGAGTAACTATGATTTGGGTTTTGTGTTGTTGCAGTTTGTCCGTCTCCAAAATCCCATAACCATGATGTAGGAATATTTGTTGAAATATCAGTAAACTGAACACCACCTGAACAAGTTGAAGCAAGTACTGATGTGAAATCAGCTACTGGAGGTGTAGATAATGATTGAATATTAATATCGTCAATATGAATGTTGTTGCCGTATGCATTTGTTCCAACAAATTTTAATTTAACGCTATTGTTTGAATAAGCCGATAAATCTACTGTTTCCATTCTCCATTGAGCAGCCGTAGTAGGGCTAAATGCTGTTGTTGATGCAGTTGTAGTTGCTAATGTTGCACCAGATTTATCATAAACAGGAGTTGCATTATAAGTAACTCCACAATCTGTTGAAATAAAAACTTGAAGTTTTTCTATTTCAGTTTGATATTGCCTGTAGGCTACATTAAAAGTCATTTGAATACTACCTGTTGGGAATAATAAAGATGGTGTAATTAAATCGTCTGTTTGACCAGCAGTATTATAATTAAAACAATCAATTGCAGCAGATGCAGTACTTGTTCCATTGCCCGTTGTTGCTTTTCTTGCCCAAGTAACTCCTCCGTCAGGATTATTTAGTGTCCAATTAGTTGGAGGGAAAGTTGTTGCTTCGAAATCTTCTGTAAATGGAAGAGCTTGTCCAGAGGAGACAGTATAGCTTATTGTTTTTGTGTCATTTGTTAGGTTTAAGTCGGTTCCTCCATTTGGTGCAGTACATGAAGCATTAAATGCATGTGTTCCCATTGCTAAAGTTATTGTAGGGAAAGTAACTGTTGCAATAGCTCCGGTTGCAAGACTTCCAGTCCATGCTTGAGTTATATTTGCGCCACCATCAATATTATATCTTACGCTTAATGCAGTAAGAACTGAAGTGCCATTATTTTTTATTACAACAGTTGGAATAATACTTTGAGCAGAACAATATGTAGCTACTGGAATAGTAATAGAGTTTAATTCAGCATCTAAAGTAGCAGTTGGTAAACATGGATCATAGCCATCAATAAATTGAGGTGCAGTACCTAGTGGGTCGAGCCAATCACTTAAACGGGTTGCACTAGTTCCGCCACCAGCCCATGAAGTTGCAACTTGTCCAAAATAATCATTCATACTACCTGCTGCAGCACCGCATGAAGATGGACCTCCATAAAGTTGACCAACAATTCTATGATTCTGATCAAAAATAGGTGAACCTGATGATCCAGGTTCTGTGCAAGTAGAACCTAAAGTCCATAAAATTTGCCAGCAAGAAGCGCCAGAATATGATGATGAAACTGCTGCTTGTGAAGAAAGACTAATTTTTTTAACATCGCCATCAGGATGATGAATACATGCAGCTGAAGTAGCTGGTGTAGTTGATCTTGACCAACCGGAATAATATGGATTAAATGTACAAGGAGGTGTTGCATTCATTTGAACAAGGCAAAAATCTGAACCAGCATTTCTAGCTTTTAAAGCAGAACCGGAAGTTGTTACTTGATCGTGAGCAGGGTTTGTAGTATTTGTACATCCTGCACTTTGCCAGTTAAACCAAAAAATCCAAGATGCAAAGTCATTACTTGTACTACAGTGATTTGCAGTTAAAACATAAGGTGTACCATTATTTGAAGTATTGTTAATTAAAGCACCGCTGCAAAAACCACTTCCTCCAACAACAAGCATACATGCTGAACGAATTTGTTTTGACCAACCAATAGAATCAGGTGTACAGGCAACATTTCGTTCGCAAGTTCCAGATGTGCCAAATCCCTTTTGGGCAAAGTCAAAAACATTTTGATATCCATGTGTAACTCTGTCAATTATTAATTCACCAGAGAAAGCTGAATTAGCTGGTTCGTAATATTCTAAGGTTATTGTTTCGCCAGGAATTAATGTAGTTGCAAAAATACCTGAAGCAACATTATTTGCACTTGTAAAAGAACCAAGTATTTCAGAGTGATTCTCATTATATAAAAATAATGTTGCACCATCAGGGAGTACATATTTACTAAATTTAAAATTCATTGTTAATGCACCCTGAGAATAAATTCGTATTCTCCATAATTTATCACCATTTGGTAATAAATCCCATGTTCCAGATGTCTCCATATTAATGTTAACATCAATGTTTTGTCCAAATCGCCAAGGAATGTCTTTATTGTTTTCATTTGCTAAATCTTCAGCCTTTAACAAAGCAACATTTATTGGCTGCATTGTAACAGTTTGAACAGATTTTTGCAATGCTATCTTTTGATTAAAGCTAACTGGTCTTCCGCCATAGCTTAATTGTGCTATTAAACTTCCGGCAAAAAGGAAATTTAAAATAACTGCAAAAAATAAAGGTTTAAATTTTCTCATAAACAGATGAATTAGTAATTATAAATTAATTTAGGTTCGTAGTTAGCAAATTGAAGAATAATCGATTTTGTACTCGGATATTGCACGGATGCAATATTAAATTTTAAAGTTTTTTCCACCTTTTTTCCGCAATCTTTTATACCAGACTTTTTAATTATGTTTAAGGATGCTTTGGGTGGTAAACTTTTTAAATAATTTCCATTAAACAGTAAATCTAACTCATCGTCGCTGCATCCAATGTAAGTGAAAGTGATTGATAATGTGCTATCTATAATTGAAGCGGTCTTTACTGTAAACTCTTTTTTATAGTTAATGAAATCGAAGTTTTTATCAACTATTAATTTTTTTACAGTTTGCTGGGTGGATTTTATTGATGTAGTTTTTTCAGTCTTTTGAGTGCTTTTACAACTGCTGACTATTAAGATAGGAAAAAAAACTAAGAGTATAGTTATGTATTTCATAAAAGAATATTCGTTTGCGAAATTTATAGAATATAAATTACAAAAACAAATATCTAAAACGGTTTAGCGTAAAAGCGTAACTATCAATTATTTTTTTTGCCTAGAAGTTTTTCCAGACGATAAATTTCGTCGCGATACATTGCAGCTTCAATAAAATTAAGCGATTTAGCCTCTTTCTCCATAGTTCTTCTAGCAACGTCAATAGACTTTTTTATTTGGTCTTGAGTCATATAATTTAAAATAGGATCAGCTGCAGCATCAATATTTTCATTTTCAATATATGCTTTAGCAATTGATTTTGCCTGATGCTGTTTAAAATCACCAAGTATTGATTTTGATGCTCTTATAATTTGCTGTGGAGTTATGTCGTTATCTGAATTGTACTTAAGTTGTTTCTCCCGACGGCGATCTGTTTCTTCAATAGTTTTTTGCATTGAAGCAGTAACTTTATCAGCATACATAATAACTCTTCCGCTTAAATGTCTTGCCGCTCTTCCTGCTGTTTGTGTTAGAGATCTTGCAGAACGTAAAAATCCCTCTTTGTCTGCGTCCAAGATTGCCACAAGTGAAACTTCAGGTAAATCTAATCCTTCACGTAAAAGATTTACACCTATTAATACATCAAAAACTCCATTTCTAAGACCATCCATTATTTCAACGCGGTCAAGAGTTTCAACGTCAGAATGAATGTATCTGCATTTAATATCAAATTTTGTAAAATACTTAGCTAATTCCTCAGCCATTCTTTTAGTGAGAGTTGTTACTAAAATTCGTTCTTTACGTTTAATTCTGATATCCACTTCGTTCATTAAATCGTCAACCTGATTTAAACTAGGTCGAATTTCAATTACTGGATCCATAATTCCAGTAGGACGAATAACCTGTTCTGCTACTATTCCTTCACTTAACTGAAGTTCAAAGTCTGTTGGTGTTGCGCTTACAAATACAACCTGATTTACGATATCAATAAACTCATCAAACTGAAGTGGGCGGTTATCGGCAGCAGCAGGTAATCTAAAGCCATATTCTACTAGATTTTTCTTTCTTGCTTTATCTCCACCATGCATTCCTCTAACTTGCGGAATGGTAACATGACTTTCATCGATAATTGTTATGAAATCTTTTGGAAAATAATCTAGTAAACAGAAAGGTCTCGTTCCAGGTTTACGACCATCAAAATATCTTGAGTAATTCTCTATTCCGGAACAATACCCAAGTTCTTTTATCATTTCTAAGTCAAATGTTACGCGCTCTTCTATTCTTTTAGCTTCAAGCATCTGACCTTTACTTTTGAAATTTTCTATTTGTAAAAATAAATCGTCTTGAATTTCACGAATGGCTTCATTAATTCGAAGCTTAGATGTTACAAATATATTGGCAGGATAGATTCTTTGCTTTTCGTGATTTTCAATTGTTAAACAGCTCTCTGGGTCAATAGTACTTATTTCTTCAATCTCATCGCCAAAAAATATTATTCTTGTAGCTACATCGCCGTATGCAATAAAAACATCAACAGTATCGCCACGAACACGAAATGTGCCTCGAGTAAATTCATTTTCAGTTCTTGAATATAAACTGTCAACAAATTGCCGAAGAAGTTTATCGCGACTGATTTTTTGTCCTACCGAAATTTCTACTACATTGTTATGAAAATCTTCAGGGTTTCCAATTCCATAAATACAACTAACTGATGAAATCACTATTACGTCTTGTCTGCCTGATAGTAAAGCAGATGTTGCGCTTAATCTAAGTTTCTCAATTTCATCATTTATGGCAAGATCTTTTTCAATGTATGTGTCTGATGAAGGAATATATGCTTCGGGTTGATAATAATCGTAATATGAAACAAAATATTCAACTTTATTTTCAGGAAAAAACTGTTTGAATTCTGAGTATAACTGAGCGGCCAGGGTTTTATTATGACTTAATATTAATGCTGGCCTTTTTACTTGTGCAAGCATATTTGCTATAGTAAATGTTTTACCAGAGCCTGTTACGCCTAAAAGTGTTTGATATTTTAAATCAGAATTTATTCCATCAACCAACTGTTTTATCGCTTCTGGCTGGTCGCCTGTTGGAACAAATGGTGAAATAAGCTTTAATTCCATGGTACAAAAATATCAAAAAAATATCTCAAAAGTTGAAAATGATTAATCCAAATTATTTTGATTTTTATAATAATGATATTTTTGAAATTAGTTCAGTTACTTTATCTCTAGCTTTTTTGAAAAAAGTATGTCTTTGCTTCTCTGCTACACCGCTAATTATTAGCGATTTGCGCATAATGTTTTTAAGCCATTCTTCGGTTTCATTATAAAATATAGAATTAGTAGTTGCCATCGAATTAAATGTGTTATGTGTTAAGTATAGTGTTTTAGTGTTACCTGTAGTTACAAATATATGATTATTTGTAAGTTGAAATTCGCTTTGGTACATTGTGAAGTTTCCTTCATTTACAGCCCATTTTTCTTCAGTAATAAATTTAGAGCTTTTTTCAACTTGTTTTTCAATTGACAAAAGCATATCTGTAATTTGTTTGCAAATTAATAATGCATCTTCATTTGATGTAAAAAAACCAGCTTCCCAAGCATATTCAATAATTTTCAAGTTGCTAACAACTGTGTCTTCATGCCATATTTCAATAGAAGGAATTTGTATGTATTCTTCTGCAATATTTTTACATAATTCTGATAATTTTGGATTAATGTTATTAAAAGTAAATTTTTTGCTTTCGCATGAAGGTAAATTTAACATTGCTTTTTGCCAGAAGAAAATTTTAAAAGCTGCAAAATCGGGAAATTGGAATTGATGAAATATTGGAATATCACCTGCAGCATAAATAATTTGCTTAGGATTTGCTCCGTTTATTTTTTTTAAGTCAGAAAGAATATTATTTACATATTCTTCAAATCCTGTTTCGTTATTAATTAAATTTTTAAAATAAAAATTTGCTGATGAGTCATCTGGATTTGCTATTACATCTGGAGAAATTTTATAATGACGGCATAATTTTACAAGCTCATCCATACTTAATACAGATTCTCCTCTAAGTCTTCTATATGCTCCATCCTGACTTATTTCTAGTACATCAGCAATCTCATTAGCTAATGAAATATTTTTTGAAACAGATTTTTTTAACCTGTCAAAGAATTTTATTTGTAATGGGTTTTTTATTGAAGATTCTTCCATATTATTTTATCAATAATTCATTATATCTAGCAAATTATTTTGCAATATATAATAATTTGATGAAATGCTTTAGCATAATTTGCTAAAATATATTTACAATCAAAGATGTATCCATAAAATAAGCAAAAATTGATAATTGGATTGGTTTGGTTGGTTATAATCAATTTTAATTATCAGTCATTGGTACTGAACTTTGCTTCATCAAACTGTAATTAATTTAAACCTAAAATTCAATTTTAAAATGAAAACAACAATTAAAAAAGTCGGAACAATATTGTTATTAATAGCATTATTTAGTACATCAAATTTTGTTAATGCACAAAATCAAACTAAACCTGTTGTTGCAGTATTAGGTATTGATAGTAAAGGTATAATTCAAGATTCTGAATCTGTAGGTTATATGGTTCGTTTAGAGTTAGAAAAACAGAATTACTATAATGTTATGGATAAATATGATGTAGAAGAGGGAGCTATTAAAAATAATATTGATATAAAAAGTTGTTTCGGAAAATCATGTGTAGTTGCAGCAGGAAAAATTTTAGGAGTAGATAAAGTGATAACAGGAAGTGTAGAGAGTTTTGGTGAAAAGATTGTTATTTCTTTAAAAGTAATAGATGTTAAAACTGAATTAGTTGAAAAACAAGATGCTACTGAGTATTTAAATATACAACCCGAATTACAAAAAATGATAATGATATCTGTTCAGAGAATGCTTGGTATTGAGCAGGATATGAATATTGTAAATTTATTGATTAATTATGATGCTCCTATTGAAAGTCCAAGAACGCAACTTAATTTAAATGGGCCAAGAATGGGTGGGTCAATGATGTTTGGTGATGCTGCAAACGTATTAACCGGAAAAGAAAGTCAGGGTGGATATAACATGTTTCCGGTAATGTTCGATTTTGGGTGGCAAAAAGAATGGCAATATTTAAGTGCTGGAAATTTTCAGGCTTTAGTGGAATTTTTACCTATGATTAGCGGCATGGAGTCTGGAAAATTTATTCCTTCAATTACTTTTCTTAATGGTTTTAGAATGGGTAAGGGAGGATGGGAGTTTGCATTTGGACCATCGTTTAGAATTGTAAAGAAAGCATATGGTTTTTATGATGAAAATAATATATTGGGTGAAGGAGAAAATGCATGGCATATGGAAAATGAGTGGAATGTTATGGATACAAGCGGGCAATATCCATTTCTTGTAAAGAATCCTTATCCTATAACAAAAAGAGCAGATAGTCGTGGTACTGCGTTTCTGTCAACAAGTTTAATATTTGGAATTGGAAGAACTTTTAAGTCGGGATATTTAAATATACCTGTAAATATTTTTGTGTCTCCACGCAAAGAGGGGACAACTGTAGGGTTTTCTTTTGGTTTTAATATTCAAAAGAAAAAACATATTAAATAATGATATCATTTGAAATGCTGTTTGGCTTGCTAATATTGTAATGCTTACCAAAGTTAGCGAAGCCACAGATTATAACAAAAAGTATAATACTAGCAACATAATTCATAAAAATGCACTTACTAATTTTGATTTAAAAGATTCTTTAATTATTTAAAACTTAAGAATGCGCAAATTGTTTTTCATATTGGAAATGGAAAAGCATTAAATTATTTTAAAAACAATATCCAAAACTAAGTTTAGTATTTATGCCTCCATTTATTTGATTGTCTTCTATTGTTGTAAGCATTCCAATTTGAGCTCTAAAGATAAAACCATTTTTATTACAGGAGTTGTAGCCTGTATAAATTTCAAAAACAGATCCGATTGTTTCTCCACCACTTTGTAGTATAAGTGGATTGTTGTCAGGATTAGTTTTAATTGCTAAGTTAATTAGAAAACTTCTGTTAAAGTTTTCGTTATTAGATTTCTTATAAAAGTAATAAGTCGATCCAATTCCTAACAAATTGTTAAAAATGAGATTACCATAACTAATGTCTATGCTTATTTTTCTGTTAATATAATATCCAATACCGGCGTGTATAAACTCTGGAAAGCCAAGCCCTGCGATAAAATAAGTTCTTCTGAAATTTGTTTTTATACTATCATTTGCAGTTTGACAAATTGCCGATTTAATTATCAAACTAAAAAATAAACAAATAATAAAATATTTAATAATGCGCATATTGTTAGTAGATTACCTCAGAGTCCTTTTTAAGAGACTCTGAGGTAACTTTTTTAAGGTTTTACAACATCAACCCACATTCCTTTACGTCGTGCATTAATTGTTGCGTCATACATTGCTTCGCAATTAATAGCAGGTAGGTAATAATGTCCGGTATAACTTGAATTTAACAATACGCTGAATATTTTTGATTCGCCAGCTTTTAAGTCAAAATATGTATAAACTCTGTCGTCACGAATGTCCTGATAAGTAGGAATTGAGGATTTTGTTACATTATCTATTTCTAACAGACGGGTATTTATTATTTCCCAACCTGAAGGGAAAATTTGAGATAATGCCATTTGTTTATACTCTAAAACTGAAGAATTTGTAAGTTTTACCTGAACATAAAAATCTGTTCCCTGCTCAATTGACGAAGGTTCTACAATTGATCCTTCAAGTGTTCTGTACATTGCTTCAATTTTAAGTCCACTTGATGCATCTGTTTCATTTCCTGCTTCAGGTATTCCTTCCATAATAATTCTTGCATATAAAACTCCATTACTTCCATTTTTAATACTGATTGATGATGCATCGATGTTTTTTACAGGAATATTTGCCTGAGCAATGTATTTTAAAGTATTTACATTTATCCAGTTTCCACCTGCAATTTGGAATGATGCCTTTATTTGTCCAGATGGTTTTTGATCTCCGAGATATTTAGAAATGGCAACTAATGAATATGCCGTAGATTGTGTGCTATACCAATCGTTACTAGAAATCTGGTTAGAAATATCTTTTAATAAATTAAATGCTTCTTTCTTTCTTCCTAATAAACTAAGTGTTTCTAGTATCATTGATTTATCACGAACATCGCTACCATAAGTATAATATAATTCAGTGTATTTTGGAACCTGAACACTTAAGCCAGCAATTAGTTTTTCTGCAATAGTAGTTTTTCCTGCTAGTTGATAGGCCGCAGCTAATCTCCATTTTGCAGATGCTGAAAGATTTTTGCATTCTTTTAAACGGTTCATTGGACCAATTTCTGCTGTTCCTGAAAGCGCTAAAGTATATAACCTGTATGCTTGTAATAATTGAGACGAAGGTCCGTTGTTTGTCCATTTTGAAGCCATTGTTTTCTGATATTTCTTCCATTTCTTTAAAAATGCGTCAGATACAATATAGCCTTTCTTCTGAGCTTCAATAAGGAATTGACCAGCATAAGAAGTTCCCCATTCATCAACATCTGGTTGTCCCATCCAGTATGACATTCCACCATTATAAGTCTGGAATTGCATTAATCTCTGAATCCCGTACTTAATGTTAGCGGTAATTTCATCTTTTCTTTCTTTTGTTAAATCAACCAAATCTTCTAAATAAAGTTGTGGGAATGCAGATGAAGTTGTTTGTTCAATACAACCGTGAGGGTAGGTGATAAGATATTTTAAACGTTTTTCGAGATTTAGCGGAGGTATTGCAGAAAGTTCTAAAGTTATTTTATTTGTGCCTTCAATACCAATAGGGGTGTAGTCTATTGTTACTGATTGACCACCTTCAATCATTTCACCTTTTGAATCAGTTACTTTTGGATTAGGATTTCTAACATCAAGCTCAACTTCGTAATGTGCTTTTTCATTACCAGAAGTAGCAGTGATTTCAACTTTTGCAATACCTGTTTTCTTAAGCACAGATAAATCAAATTCAACGTATTCTTCACCGTTTTCTTTAAATATAATATTCTTTGTTGAAGAACCTTCAATTTTAATAAGGTTATTTGTTTTAACAGAAACACTAACATTTCTTACATTATTTTCCATTGCAAAAATACTAACTGGTAATTTTAAGATTTCACCTGGCCCCAAAACACGTGGAAGTGTTGCAAGAACCATTAGTGGTTTTGTTACCGGAGTTGTTTTTTCTGCATTACCATAAGAACCATTATCGCCAGCAATAACCATTGTTCTAACAGAACCAACGTAATTCGGAAGTTTAATTTTATGAGTTTCTGTGTTTCCTCCTTTTAAGAAGAATGGTCCAATAAATTTAACCATTGGTTTAAAACGGTTTGCTTTTTTATTTCCACCTGCCTTTTCATCACCGTCACCTCCGATACTTAATATTCTTTCAAGTTTACCACCAAAAGATCCAATTACTAAATCGTATAAATCCCATGTTGTTACACCAAGCGCTTCTTTTGCAAAGAAACTTTCCCATGGGTCTGGTGTTTTAAAACGGGTAAGATCTAATAAACCTTCATCAACAATTGCAAGAGTGTAAGTCATGTCATGACCATTTTTTTCTTTTACACTAATATTTACTGTTGATTCTGCGCGTAGTTTTTCAGGCATCTCAATTACCGGATAAATATGAGTTTTTGGATCTTCAATACTAATTGGTAAAATGCCGTACATTCTTATTGGAAGGTCGTTTGCAGTTTGAGCATGAGGTTGTAAAAGTGTAATGTTAACATAAATATTCGGAGTCATTTCTGCTGTAGTTTTAAAAGTAAATTGATTTAATTTACTATAAGTTTCAACCCAGAAAGACTGAATTAGCTTTGTTCCGTTTTCAATACACACTAATGCACGCGCACCTTCACTACCTGGAATAGTAAGAGTAACATCATCTCCAACCTGATATTTGTCTTTATCAGCCGTAAATGTAAGTTGTGTTGCTGCTCCTGAATGATCTTTTGTTTCTCGTCCAGCCCAACCTGGCCAGTCAATATAAACAATTTTACCTGTAGAGTGTCCGCTTGTTAAATCTTTTGCAACAACCATATAACGACCCCAATCAGGATAATTAATTTTAATATTCCATTTAGCTTTTCCACCAGACGAAGTAATTGTTTCGCGTTTTAATGGCTGAATATATGAATGTCCGTTATAGTTTGCAAGATATTCTTCGGACTGATCCCACCACCATTTCCAGTCAATTTTATAAAATGAAATCTCAATCTGGTGAGGATTAGAAATTACTTTCCCATCAGAATCAAGAATTATCATTTCCACCTGATGCGTGGTATCGGTTAGTAACATTCCTCTTGTTTTATCGCCCTTTGGCATTTTTAAACCAATAAAACTAGAGTAAGGATAATAAGGAATAGAGAATTGATCAATACTGAAATCGCCACCTTTTTCAAAAACTTTTGTTATGAAAGTTGCTTTTAAGAAACCAGGAGCAGCTTCTCCTGCATCAATGTTTGCAGTAACTTTTGTTTTTCCGTTTTCATCAAGCTGACCTTCAAAAACAGTTTCAATTGAAGGTGAATATTTTTTTGTAGGGTCATCAAAAACAAAATCCTGATATTTATCGAACTTTGTTGTAACAGAGTTCATAGTAAGCTCTACCTGAGTTTTTAGGTTCTTAGCAATAGCGCCGTGTAACCATAAAACTTCCATATTTCCTGAAGCTTCCTGGTTTTTAATTATCTTGTTAATGCCAAAATTAAATTTTATTTTTAATCTGTTTGGTTTTATTGTTTCAATTTTAAGTTTTTTGTCGAATGTTGCACCACCAACAGTGACTAATGCAGTCCAGTTCCCAGTAGGAGCATCGTCATTTGTTTTTAGGTTATATTGATAAAAACCAGATTTGCTCTTTTTTTGAACTATCCTTTTTATAAGCTGGTTATCTGGATTCTTTAATTCAAAAACAATAGGCAGATTTTCAGGAATTGGTTCTCCGTTTTCTTCAAGTATAAAAGTTAAGTACAAGCTATCACCAGGGCGCCAAACTCCACGTTCACCATATATAAAGCCTTTTAGTCCGTCAATTACTGAAGTGCCGCTTACTTCAAATGCACTTAACGAAAGTGAAGCTCCGTCGGTTAATTTTAAATATCCGCGTTGTTTATCTTTTTTTGCAACTATAACAAATGGTTTGTCAAATTTTGGAAATGTTACTTTCCCATTACCGTCAGTTACTGCTTTGCCTAGAATTTGCCTTGGATAATCGTAAACTTCAACGTCAACATTGTTTAGTGGTTTTGCAGTAACAATATCTGCAACAAAAACTGTCATTGATCCGTCGTTGCCTTTTTTTGCAATAATTCCTATATCAGAAGCAATGATATTTTGCGAAACAGATTTATCTGAATTATAATATGATTTTTTGCACGGATTATCTCTGTTTTCCCAGTAGTTTTCATAATAGTCAGATTCATAATAATCCCAGCTAGAGTACTCTCTTGTATCGTCAAAATATTCAAAACTAGATTCTATTCCTTTTTCGATATCCTCACCATTATTTGTATTTGTTTCAGTAGCTTCTTCTTCATTGCAAGGATAAACTGAATGCTGTTTCCTAAAACCAATAGAAACTCTGTAAATTGCTCCTGGTTCTGCGTTAATATATTTACTAATATCTAAAGTAAATCTGTTCCATTTGTTTAAAGAAGTATTTGGGGTTTGGTCTAATTGAACAACTCCTTGATAAATTATATTACCTACTCGACGAAGTTCAGAATTGCCTTCGAGTTCATTTACCTGTAAAAATTGTGTAATGTTATTTTCGTAAATGCGAATAATTCTAATGTCAACAGCTTTTAAGTTTACTGCTTCAAAAGGCATAACCAAACCATCGGCAGAATGAGGCAGAATAACACCTTTACCAACAAGTCTAACTTGTGGTTTTAGATTTTCGAAAGTTATTGTTGTATTTAGTGTTCCTGAAAGTACTTTTCCTTTTGTATTTAATATGCCTTCATTCACAATTAAATTATAGTCTCCTATTAATTGGTTTGCAGGATATACTTTTACAAGGTTGTCGTCAATTGTATAACGTAATCCATCGAGAACTCCAAGTGAAATTAATCCTACAAGATTCTGACTTTCATCTATTGGATCTGAAAATTGAATTTGTAAATACTGTTCAGGTAGATTATATATCTTATATGACATACAGATAAAACTATTTAAAGATGGAATTACAACTGTTGTGTCACCAGTATTTTCAACGTCAATAGCATCGCCTCTCCATTTAATAACAAGTGATGATTCATTATCTGTACGTTTTATACTGTCAAGATCAAATGAGAATTTATTCTCGCCAGCAGCAGAAATTTTTACTTCAACTGGATTTCCATCTTGACTAACATCAAGAATTTTTTTTACGTTTTCAATTGTTTCATAATCTGCAAGCGTAATAATTCCAGATGTTTTTTGAAGTTTATAAGTTGATTTATCAATAGTTCTTGTTTCTTCAATTGAAACATCAAAATTTTGTTTAATAGTAAAAAAATCAAAAGTAAAGGTTTGTAATTCTTCTGAAATCTGAATTAGTTTGCCAAGATTAAAATCAGCAATGTAATGAGTTCCTCCTTTTAAGTCTGCATCAGGTTTAAATTCTATGGTTTGGTTATCAACCCAGTTTGCTTTACCTGAAATTGAAGGATTGAAATCAAAAAGATCATCAATATTCAAATTCTCTTTTTTTACCTGACTTGCAGTATTCTCTGTAAGTTTTACAGTAATAGTCGATTTTTTTGAAATAATTCCTGAAGTATAGGCTGAGATATATTCAGCATAAATGGAACTATCAGAAACTTTTGTAGAAGAACTGCCAGAATTGAAGTAAACAGCTATAGCTGCAATTGCTAAAGCAAGCAAAAAAGCGATAGTAAAGAGAAATTTTTTAGTTTTCATAGATTATTACTGGTTTGATGATTTTGATTTTAACCAACCAAAAGTAAAGAAATTTTGAAGAATGTTTTCCAAATTATTGAAAATTATTTTTAAAGAATATTATGTATTTTTGGTTAAATATTTATTTAAAGAATTATGAAGAAAATAGTTTTATTTTTCTCGATGTTAATGTTTTTTGGATTTTCATTAATTTCTTGTACGAGTCAGGAAGAACAAAAGCAAACTGAAAAGCAAATCTTAGATGAAATGAATAAATCTATGCAGGATATGTCCACTGATATGAGCATAGATACAGCTTCAACAGATTCTGCTTTGTTAAAGTAAGGGTTATATGTTGTAGATAACTACAACATTGGCGAAAAAATATATTTTTGTCATTCAGAATGAAACGAAGTGGAGTGAAGAATCTAATTACGTATATATATTCATCGCTACGCTATGAATGACAAATCGCTTAATAATCTGTTAATTGAATTAGCTCAACTTCGTACATAATAATAGAGCGGGCTGGAATTTTCTTTTCATCTCCAATTAATCCATAGGCAAGGCCAGGTGGTAAAATAAACTTAGCTTTATCGCCTTCACGCATCATTAAGATTCCAATTTCCAAACCTTTTTCTACTCCACCCTGACCAATTAAAAAACTTTTTGGTCCAAGAGAATCGCTGGAATAACATTGTTTCCCGTCGAGTAAAGAAATTTTATAGTTTAGGTTTGCAATTTTTCCGGCTTTTGTGGAATCGCCTTTACCTAAATGATAAATTTTATACCATAAGCCTGATTTGGAGATGTTAAGATTTAAATGCCTTCTATTACAATAAGAAGCAATTAAACCAGAGTCTTTATCAACAAGTATTTGATTTACTTTTACAAGTGGCTCTTTGTATGATAATATTTCTTCAATTGATTGAGCCTTTTTAATATCATTAGTGCATGAACTATTAAATACTATGAACCCAATAAAAATGAAGAAAATGATTTTCATTAATTACAAGATTTTAAAACATCAGAATATTCTGGTAAAATAGAAACGAATTTTTTTATTGTTTCTTCCATATTTAATTTAAATTCTTCACCTCCTGAAGCGTTTTTATGTCCACCTCCTGAAAAATGTGTGCTTATAATTTTATTTGTGGGGATATTACCTCGGGAACGAAATGAGATTTTAATGTGATCTTCTCGTTCCATAAATAATGCAGCAAAGTGAATTCCTTTGATTGAAAGAGAATAATTTACAAAACCTTCGGAATCACCCATTTTGAAATTAAATTTTTCTAATTCTTCTGCTGTAAGCCACATATATGCAGTACAGTATTCGGGAAGTATTGTTAATTTTTCACTTAAAACATAACCTAAAAGTTTCATTCTGTTTGCAGAAAAATTATCGAAAAGCCTGCGATGTATATCTTCTTTATTTAACCCGAAAGACATTAATTTTGCAGCAATTTCAAAGGTTCTTGGATTAGAACAATTAACATTAAAGGCAACGGTATCGGTAAGTAATCCCGCAAATAAACATGTTGCTGCATTAAGATTAATATTTTTCTCAAACCCGCAATTCAAAACAGTTTCATAAACTAACTCTGCTGTTGAACTAACGCTTGTATCTGAAATCTGAACTTCAAAAATATCTTGTGGATAGGGGTGATGATCTATTAAAATTTTCTTTGATTTATTTGTTTCCAATACTTCAAATAAAATTCCAGTTCGTTTTAATTCATTAAAGTCAAGGCAAATAATTAAATCAGATGAATTTATTTTTTCTTTAGTAATGTCTTTTTGAAGACTATATCTTAATACATACGTATTTGAAGGAAGCCATTGTAAATAATCGGGATATTCATTCGGAACAACAACATTTACTTTTTTTCCAAGATCAACTAAAATATGATATAATCCTAAGGAAGATCCTATAGCGTCACCGTCTGGATTAAAGTGTGTTATAAGACAAATGTTTTCCGCTTCAGTAATTAATTCTTTTACTTTTTTAAAGTTGAATAGACTTTCGTTTTGCACTATTTATGTTTTTTAATCATCAAAGATAATGTTTTGGTTTGTAGAATCAATTGAAAAATCTAATTTTGCAATCTTTAAAAAACTTAAATTTTAATATGGGAAACATTACATTCACAATGATTAAGCCATGTGCTGTTAGTCAGGAACACATCGGCGAAATTTTATCAGTTATCAACAAAGCAGGTTTTCACTTTGTTTCTATGAAGATGTTACATCTTTCAAAAATACAAGCTGAGAAGTTTTATGCAGTTCATGCTGAAAGACCTTTTTATAATGATTTAGTAGCTTTTATGTCATCGGGGCCAATAGTAGCTGCAATTTTACAAAAAGAAAATGCAGTTGCAGAATATCGTAAATTAATTGGAAGTACAAATCCAGCTCAAGCTGACGAAGGTACTATTCGTAAAATGTTTGCAACTTCGGTTCAGGAAAATGCAGTTCATGGTTCAGATAGCGATGAAAATGCAGAAATTGAAGCAAGTTTCTTCTTTTCACAGATAGAACGCTTTTACAAATAACAAAATAATTACGAATTACGGATTGCAAATTATTCTGAAATGCAATCCGTAATTATTAATTCGTAATTATTCTTTGACTAATTCGTGTTCCTGATTTTTTATGGCAAACTGATTTTCTACTTCAGTTGAAAATGCAATTGTAGATACATTTTTATTGCTAAACCAACTAGCATTTTCTAATTCAGAAACTTTAATTATTCCTACTAAATAGTTTCGTTTTGTACTTTTATAAGTCTCTTCAATTTCAACAAAAGAGCTTGTGTCTATATTGTCATTTTGATTAAAGCTTACAAAAACTCTGATTAAATAATCTTTTGTTAAATTGTATGTTAATCCTGTAGATGATTTCTTGTATTCATAACGATAATCATAACGTAAAGCTGCAATATCACTAAGTACTGCTGATGAAGTAGGGTAGCGACCGGCTCCTTTTCCATATAAAAATTGTTCGTCGGCAAGTTTACTTCCAATCAATACTCCGTTATATTCATTACGAATATTGAAAAGCTGGCTATTATTATCAACGAATGAAGGCAACACAAAAGCAACAATTTTATCATCTGAAATTCTTTTAGCGTTGGCTACAAGTTTAATGTTATAACCTTTTTCGGCAGCATATTTTGCATCATCGGAGTGAAGAAAAGTAATTCCTTTATGGGTAATCGTTTCTGAATTTACTGTTATTCCATATGCGTGCTGTAACACAATTGTAAGTTTATTTACAGCATCAATTCCTTCTACATCAAGAGCGGGATTGCTTTCTGCAAAACCTAATTCCTGAGCCTGCAGTAATGCTTTGTTATAGTCTAATCCTTCTTCATTAATCTTTGTTAGAATATAATTTGTAGAACCATTTACAATTCCCGAAAATGAATTTAGTAAATCATTATCGTAATATTCTTCCAGGTTTCTAATTATTGGAATGCTTCCACCTACAGCAGCTTCATATAAAAAAGAAACATTATTTTCTTGTTGAAGTTTTAATAATTCTGCAAGATGTTGAGCTATCATTTTTTTATTTGCACTTACAACAGCAATTTTTTGCTTTAATGCTGAAGAAACTATTTCGAAAGCAGCATCAGCATCATCAATAAGCTCAACAATTACATTTATAGTACTATCAAAAAGTATATCGTTTCGATTTGTTGTAAATAATTCTGCAGGAGCATCCCTTTGTTTTTCGGGATGCTTAATACATATTTTTTTTATTTTAGCTTTAAGTGTTGGCGTTTGTTGTAAAACCTTATAAATCCCCTCGCCAACAACCCCAAAGCCAAATAATCCTATTGTTAGTTCTTTATTTTGTGTCATGTTATATCTTTTCTTTCACTTTTGAAAAAGCTTGTTTCAAATCATCAATTAAATCCTGTGCATCTTCAATGCCGCATGAAAGTCTGATTAATGAATCTTTAATACCAGATTGTAATCTTTTTTCACGAGGCACAGATAAGTGAGTCATTTGTGCAGGAAGGCAAATTAAACTTTTTACTCCACCTAGACTTTCTGCAAGTTTGAAATATTTAGTAGAAGTAATTACCGCAGTTGCAGCTATCTCGGTATCTTCTTTTAATGTAAATGATACTACTCCACCAAATAAACCATTTTGTTGAACTTTTGCTATCTCATAATTTTTATGTGTTTTTAAACCAGGGTAGAAAACTTCCTCTACTTCTTCGCAATTTTGTAGATATTCTGCCACTTTTAAAGCAGTGTTACACTGGCGTTCTACTCTTAAAGTCACAGTTTCGATACCACGAATTAACAACCAGCAATCTTGTGGACCTAAAATTCCACCTGCAGCATTTTGAATGAATTTTATTTTTTCTGATAATTCTTCGGTTTTTACTATTACTAATCCTGCTAATAAATCAGAATGGCCGCCTAAATATTTTGTGCCGCTATGTATTACTATATCAGCGCCAAGTTTTAATGGTTGTTGTGCTATTGGAGAAGCAAAAGTATTGTCTACAACAACGGTAATGTTTTTCTTTTTTGCAATATCTGAAAGTCTTTTAATATCAGAAATTTTTAACGTAGGATTAGTTGGTGATTCTAACCAAAGTAATTTTGTTTTTTCATTTATAAATTCATTTACATTTTCTGCATTAGTTGTGTCAACAAAATGCACTTTTATTCCAAAATTGTTATAAACTTTTGTGAATAAACGGTAAGCACCGCCATAAATATCGTCGACTGCAACAATTTCGTCACCTGTTGAAAGTGTTTTTAATACTGCATCAATTGCAGCAAGTCCGGTTGCAAAAGCATATGCAGCTACACCGTCTTCTAATTTTGCAACAATCTTCTCAAGTGCTAATCTTGTTGGATTATTAGTGCGACCGTAAACAAATCCTTTGTTTACATTTGGTGCTTGTTGCACATAGGTTGCAGTTTGATAAATAGGAACTGAGATTGATCCTGTTAATTCGTCAACTGGAATTGAATGAATAATGTCTGTAGTTTTGCTCATTGGTAAATATTTTTTAATGTTTAACATTATTCACCTATCAAAATAAGCATTGCGAATGAGCCAAAAAAAATGCTCATCTGTTTTTTAAGTCAGATGAGCATTGAATATTTTTCGTATAATATTTTCAGCTTAATCTAACTTATCTATCCCTTTTGGGGTTGGAGTTGGCACCTTATTCTACTTGCGTAGAGTAGGTTGTCAAAGCTTCGTCGGGCCATTTCCCTCTGCTTTTCTCGATAAGTGAATGTAAAGAACTTGTGCAAAGTAAAAACAAAAAAATGAATTGTGCAAAAAAATTATTATTTAATTAAAGTTTTTGTTATTTCACCTACGTACATTCTATGAAAATCTTTTTGTGGATATTTATTGATAATTGTGTCATCAAGAAAATTTTCTGGATTAATATCTTGAAAGTATATTTTTTTGCATTCCATAATTAAACGAGCTTCTGAATAATACACAGATTTATTTTCGCTTTCAACAGGTGTTAATCCAATACTTTTCATTTTATCAATATCACGACCAGATTTTGTGCCGCTTAAATTTAATATTTCTCTATATTTTTCTTCGAAAAAATTAATTGTAAAATAATCATTCGATTCTAAATAATTAAATGTGTGTCGAGGTGGACGAACAAAAATAAATGCTACAGATTTGTTCCATAAATATCCAAGTCCTCCCCATGAAGCTGTCATATTATTAAAATTATCAATTTTTCCGGCTGATAATAACATCCATTCTTTTGCCATTAAACGAAAAACACTTTCGTTTAAATTCTCGGGTAATATTGTACTGTACATAATTGTGAATTTTTCACAAATATATATTATGTGTTTGTCAAATACAGATAAATTCAATATATTTCTTAATCCATTAATCTACAGTTAATAACACAAGCAGGAACTAATAAAAAGTCTTAAAATAGTTTAAAAAATTTTTTGTTATTAGAAGATTTTTGCTATTTTTACAAAATGAACATAAAAAATCTAATCTTAACATTAGCATTACTCATTGTATCTCTGATGTATACGCAAGCTCAGAAAGTTGAAACTGAAAACGAGCTAAATTCCAATGGTGAAATAACTAATCCTGATACTATAAATCCTGCAGTTTTTTCAGCTGGTAATTTGATTATTCCTTCACAATCTATCTATGGAAATACTTGGGATACATTATATATTAGATTAAATCGACATAAAAAGGTTACTATAAACGACTCAATTATTCTTAGTTTATTAACTGCTGACAACTCAAAATTTTATATGCCTGTACCTGGAATGGTACTTTCAGAGTTTGGTTGGAGACATGGTAGGGTTCATGCTGGAATTGATTTAAGACTTGCAAAAGGGGATTCTGTACATTCTTCTTTTGATGGAGTTGTTCGCATGAGCCGCTATTTTAGTGGTTATGGAAACATAGTAGTTGTAAGACATTACAATGGTCTGGAAACTTGTTATGCACATCTGTCAAAAAGAATTGCTAAAGTAAATCAGGAAGTTAAAGCTGGTGAGGTTCTTGGGTTGGGTGGTCATACTGGTCGTGCAACTTGTGATCATCTTCATTTTGAAGTTAGATATTTAGAAGAACCAATGAATCCAAGATTAGTTGTTGACTTTCAGAATCAAAAGATTTCAAATGATTCTTTAATTGTTTCTAACGATTCATTTTTTCATAGAAAAACTACAACATCAAAACATAAAACTACTTCGCCTTCTGATTTTAAAATGGATAAAAACGGAGATTTTTATACTATAAAACAAGGTGATACTTTATATTCAATTGCAAAAAGAAATCATACAACTGTAGCTTCTTTGTGTAATAATAATAATATTTCTGAACATTCTATTTTACATCTTGGTCAGAAAATTAAGCTTTAATTTATAAAGCTGACCAAAGAGTACCAAAAAATAAAACAAGGAAAATAGTACCTGAAATTGCAGCTAATAGGCCGTATAGCAGAGGTCTGTTGCTTTTAGCATATGCTGTTATTAGAGTAGTTACACAAAAAATTAATGGTCCAAACCAGTAAAACGAAAATTGAACAAGTTCGCTTTCTCCAAATTCATTAAAAAATAACGAGTAAAGCAAAAAAACAAGTAATAAAATTATACTTGTTATAATCCACATTGTAGTAATTAATTTATGATTTCTAATCTTTACAGGTTTAGAGTTTCTGTTATTTTCAAATCTTACATTATTAAGCATTTCAACAGGTAACCATTTAGGCATTCCATCATGCCAATAACGCATTCTTTTTGTTAGTTTTATCTTGTTTAAATCATCTTCTGAAAAAGGACCAGTTTTTTCTGAGCCGTCAAAAAGAAAGATTTTCTTCATTATTTATTTTGAAAA